>JBCAXU010000143.1:0-7584 GCA_038533895.1 Pseudomonadota bacterium
TTCCAAATGTGTTGATTTACTTAGGCTTCGCTATCGTTTCTACAATTGTTCTTTCAAGGATAGTCGATTATTTCTGATTTGAATTTGAAAACCCAAAAAGCTCGAGACTTGAGAGCTGCCAGTGAAGTTTGTGGCCAATATCTACGTCTCTAGTACGCTGAGACTGTAAAATAAATGCTCAGCGTTTTCGATTCAGAGATAAAACTTGTTGGTAAAGAACGGTGCGAATTGTAAAAATCTCTACGGGTCAATGGCAGAAAATCGTACACGGTAGACTACAAACGCTGAATATCAGGCTATTGATTTTTGCCTTATAAATCTACACAAATGACGAATGTTAGCCGATAGATACAAGTTAAGGTGAGCGCGCACAGTGAAATTGTGTTCTTCTTACAATTTTAAGTGTGTAAATAATTTAAAATACCACAGTCCCTAATGGTTTTGTCTTGGTCACACGATGACGCCATATTTTCGAGTGATGACTTTAATGCGTTTAGCTCTTCAATGCGAATAATGACGTCTGATAAATGCTTAGCTATTAACGTATTGATATTTGAACAGCTCTGATCTGGCCTCGAACGACTGTCCATTAGCGTTTTTACTTCCATGATAGACATATCTAATGAACGACACTGTTTGATAAACAGGAGTTGTTCAATAGTCCCCTTGTCGTAGACACGATAATTTCCACTTGAGCGCTTAAGCTCAGGCAAGAGCCCCTTCTTTTCATAAAAACGAATGGTCTGAATACTACAACCTGTCGTCTTTGCGACATCACCAATTTTCATTTTTTTCTCCTAACCGTTGACTCTATACCAAGTATAGACTTTATACTCATACTATTCATCAGTAAAGAGTGTGTTTCTAATGAGCGGATGTGGGTGCGAAGTTGAAATAAAAGACCAGTCTCAACGACAGGTTTTGTATTGGCTTTTGGGAATAAACGCGACAATGTTTGTTATAGAAATGGGGATCGGGTTGCTTGCTGATTCAACCGCATTAATAGCCGATTCACTTGATATGCTCGCCGACGCAGTTGTCTATGGTGTTGCCCTTTATGCTATTGGTAAATCGCTATTGCACAAAGCCAATGCGGCTAGAATTAGCGGCTTTTTTCAGATGGCACTGGGTGTGTTGATTATCATTGATATTGTAAGACGGTCAATTTACGGTAGCGAACCTGTATCGGGACTAATGATGGCTATGGGGGCAGTTGCACTGGTTGCTAATGTCATTTGTCTTGTGATCATACGCAAACAAAGAAATGAAGAAGTGCATATGCGGGCAAGCTGGATATTTTCAGCCAACGATGTGATTGCCAACTTAGGTGTTATCTTTGCTGGCGTTTTGGTGTTTTGGCTCGATTCTCGATGGCCTGATCTGGTTATCGGTGTGATAGTTTCGTGCGTTGTGTTGCGCGGGGCAAAAATGATCCTCGAAGATGCTGGAAATGAAAGACAGCGAGCGCTTAATGCGCAAAGTTGATAAGAAAATGCCAATTTTTAATTGCACATCAAAACTGCGTAGGTTGGCATGGCTACTTATTACTTTGCTCATGTGTCAATCGGGCTTTTCGTTCGCCGCTCAATGCGATGACTACCCTGCGGAGGTATCGTCAGTCCCTGAACAATCAAAGTCGATAGGCACTTATGATGTTCCCGAAAAAAATGTAAATGCTGGTGATAATACGTCGAGTGAAGAGTCTAAGTGTTTCCATTGTGTGCTGTGTCAATGTGGACAGATTAAGTTTCTGGCACAACACCCAATAAATGACGTATCTAAACCGTTATATACCAATCAATACAGTTATTCCCGCAACGTCACTGACGGCCTAGTCGAAGGCCTTTTGCGCCCACCTCAACATTAATCCATTCCCTCCTATATGTTTGCATGGGTGCTTTCCATGTATGTCGTTATCTTATGAACAAAAGGTTCTTTTATGAGTTCTTCACGCCCATTGGGCATAAAAAAAGCTAGCTCAGCGTATCTGAAATTGATATCTGCTGCACTGGTAACCATGAGCATATCTGTTCAATCTGCCAATGCGCAAAAGTCTTCAATCACGCTTGAAAATGCGCTCAAACGCACATTATCAAACAACCCAGATTTAGTTGTGTTCGAATTTAAATCTTCGGCTTTGGATGGTGAATCAAAAATGGCCAGCTTACGACCTGAAATGTCTGTTGGGGTTGAAGTTGAAAATGTGTTGGGAACAGGCGAAGTGTCTGGTATCAAAGATGCCGAATTGACACTGACCTTATCGTCGGTCATCGAGCTTGGAGATAAAGTCAGCGGCCGAATGAATGTGGTGAGTTCAAAAAAAGCACAACTGCTTACACAACGGCGCATTCGTACGCTGGACATCTTGGGTGAAACAACTCGACGATATATCAATGTCATTGTCCAACAAGCGTTGCACAAGACTGAGCAACGAGCTGAAATGCTGGCTCGCACAATGCTTCAGACAGTCTCTACACGGGTTGAAGCGGGGGCTTCTTCACCACTTGAGAAAAAACGTGCAGAGTCAGCGTTGTCGCAGGCGCGTTTGTCGTTATTGATAAGTGAACAAAAACTCAATGAGTATAAACGCGACCTGGCCATCATGTGGGGTGACACTAACGCTGCGTTTGCGGAAGTTGAAGGGACACTGTTATCGTTTCCAAATTCACTATCACTTGAACATATGCTTTCACAGCTTCAAAGCAATCCACACGTTCTGCTTTATGCTGATAACTATCGGGTACAAGAGGCCAGATTGAGAGTGGTTCAGGCCAGTCAGCAGTTCGACATTGCGTGGGAAGCCGGTATCCGAAGAATGCAGGGAATTAATGACACAGCGTTAGTCGCCAGTATTTCGGTGCCGTTAAATACCAAGCAGCGGAATCTAGGAGAATACGAACAACAGCGCGCATTGCTTGACAGTATCGACTATCAAAAACAAGCGAAAATTCGTGAACTCACTCGCCAATTAAATCAAGTCATTAGTGCAAAAGATCAAGCCTTGCTCACTGTTACGACCCTTCAAGACAATGTCGTTCCCACATTGGAATCTGCATTGAAATTGGCGCGGGATGGCTATGAAAGTGGTCGCTACAACTATATAGAGTGGGTGACAACGCAACAGCAACTCATAGATATGCAACGAACACTGATAAAAGCCGCAGGCTTAGTCCACCTTCGAAGCGCAGATCTAGAGGCACTTACGGGAATTCCCGTGTTTTCTGACTCTCCCTCGACGTCTGCTCAATCATCAGAATTACTAGAGAAAAAATAATGAATACATCACAATTTACATTACTCACTAGCGCACGTGACTTGCTTGGCGTGTTAGCCATGCTACTTACTTTACTGTTTGCTACTGTCGCCCTGGCTGATGATGACGATGAGGAAGCCGAAGAAAGACCCGAGTACGTAGTGTTATCTCAAGAACGGATGCTTGAACACGATATCGTGACTGCTTCAGCCGCGTCAGGATCATTATCGCTCACAACCAGAACATTTGGGCGGATAGTTCATGATCCTGCGTCACTGAGTCATATTCGTGCCCGCTTCGACGGTGTTGTAAAACGTATCATGGTGAATATTGGAGATAAAGTAGAAAAAGGTGACACGCTGGCAATCATTGAGTCAAACGAGAGTTTAAATCAATACTCAATCACCTCACCGATGTCTGGAAAAATCATAGCTAGACACGCCAATGATGGTGAGCTCACCAACGGTCAAGTGCTGCTTTCTGTTGCTAATTACTCTCGCGCAATTGCTCAATTGGCTATTTTCCCCAAACAACGTACTCATATTGCCGCTGATATGGAAGTCACTTTAAGGCTTGAGGAATTGCAGCAACAATCAAGTATAAGCCACATTACGTCCTCACCGGATGACAAACCCTATTCTATCGCGTTTGTGAACGTTGATAATGGCAGTGGTTATTGGCCTTTAGGCGCTATGGTAGAGGGTTATATTCAGATTGGTTTCCAAGAAGTCAATCTGGCACTCCCCAAAAGTTCAATACAAGAGTTAGATGGGCAAACCATTGTTTTTGTCAAAGAAGGGGAACGATTTTACCCCCGCCAAGTAAAACTTGGGAACACGGACAACCGTTTAGTAGAGATTGTGAAGGGCGTTCAAATAGGCCAGCAAGTCGTTGTAGAAAATAGCTATCTACTAAAAGCTGATTTATTAAAAATGGAGGCGGGCGATGATGACTAATTACCTGCGCATTTATTGTCAAAAGCAAAGCCAAGTCCATAAAAACGGTGAGGTGAGAACATGATAGCACCAATACTCCGTCTATCCATTGAGCGACGTGGTGTCATGATGTTGTTCGCCTTGTTTGTCGCCTTTTTTGGTATGTACAGTTACAAACAACTGCCGATTGATGCTGTGCCTGATATCACCAACGTGCAAGTGCAGATAAATACCGCAACCCCAGGTTACTCGCCTTTGGAGACTGAGCAACGCATAACGTTTATAGTTGAAACCTCGCTGGCCGGTTTGCCTAATTTATCGTATACCCGCTCGATATCACGCTATGGCTTGTCGCAAGTCACAGTCGTGTTTAAAGAGGGCACCGATTTATATTTCGCACGAAATCTCGTCAACGAGCGTCTCACCGCCATCGCGGCGCAATTGCCAACAGGGTTAACCCCTGAAATGGGCCCTATCGCCACAGGCTTGGGTGAAATTTACATGTACTCGTTAAGTGCTGAGCCTCAGGCGCGACAGGACAACGGTCAACCCTATGATGCTATGGCATTAAGGGAGATCCATGATTGGGTAGTTAAGCCCCAATTGTCGCTTGTTGAGGGGGTGACCGAGGTTTATGCGATAGGCGGATTTGAAAAGCAATATCATGTGAATCCTAATCCAGTCGCAATGATAAACTTTGGGATAAGTACAGGTGACCTTCTCAGTGCGCTAGAACGCAACAATGCGAATCAAGGCGCTGGTTTTGTAGAACAAAATGGGCAACAAGTACTGATCAGATCGGAAGCCCAACTGAAGGGCATCGACGATATCGGCCAAGTGGTTGTTAAGATCATTGATGGCGTACCGGTAAAAATTCAAGACATCGCCCAAATCAACCTCGGTAAAGAGCTGCGCTCTGGAGCCGGCACGTTAAATGGCCAAGAAACAGTGATTGGCACGACAATGATGTTAGTGGGAGAAAACTCTCGTACGGTCGCCAAAGCTGTGGACAGTAAGCTCGAAACCATTAAAACAAGCTTACCCGAGGGCGTTATCCTTGAAGCGGTTTACGATAGAACAAGCCTCGTTGACAAAACCATCGACACAGTACAGAAAAACCTCGTCGAGGGCGCTTTACTTGTCATCGTTGTGCTATTCGTTTTGCTTGGGAATGTGCGAGCTGCACTTATTACAGCCGCTGTAATACCCCTGGCAATGCTTGCCACGATATCGGGTATGGTCAAAACCGATGTGTCTGCTAACTTAATGAGTTTAGGCGCACTGGATTTTGGCTTGATTGTCGATGGCGCAGTTATCATTGTTGAAAACTGTATCAGGCGATTATCCGAATCCCAGAAGCAAAACGGCGCAACTCTACCGCTCAAAGAAAGACTGAATGTTGTATATGAAGCCACTAATGAAGTCATACGTCCCAGTTTGTTTGGTGTATTGATCATTACCATTGTTTATATCCCCTTGTTCACGCTCACTGGCGTCGAAGGTAAAATGTTCCACCCCATGGCAGCGACCGTGATAATGGCTTTGCTTGCCGCAATGGTATTTTGTTTTACCGTAGTGCCTGCGGCGATAGCAATTTTCATGAGAGGTAAAATTAGCGAAAAAGAAAGCCCAATTATTAAAGGTGCAAAGGCAGTCTATCGTCCTGTTTTAACCGGAGCGCTGCGTTTTAGATGGCTAGTGGTAGTAGCAGCGAGTGCTTTGGTTGTCGGCAGTTTATGGATGGGCAGTAAATTAGGCTCCGAGTTTATTCCCCAGCTCAATGAAGGTGATATCTTAGTACAGGCAATACGGATCCCTGGGACAGGGGTAGAACAAGCAGTTGAAATGCAAAAAACTCTTGAAGCGAAACTTATGCAGTATGAGCAAGTACAGACGGTATTCGGTCGCACGGGTACGGGTGAGGTCGCCACCGACCCTATGCCACCAAACATTACAGATACTTATGTTATTTTAAAGCCTCGGGAGCAATGGCCCGATCCATCAATGACAAAAGCTGAGTTAGTGGAAACGTTTGAAGAGGACTTGTTTACTTTGCCCGGCAATAATTATGAATTTACGCAACCTATACAAATGCGTTTTAACGAATTGATTAGTGGCGTAAGGGCAGATTTGGGGATAAAGCTATTTGGGGATGACTTAGATACGCTCTTTGCATCTGCTTTTGACATTTTGACCGTTATTTCAACGATTGAAGGAGCTGATGACGCGAGGCTTGAGCAGGTAGAAGGCATTCCAATCTTCACCGTCACACCAAAGCCTGATCAATTGGCACGCTTTGGTTTGGATATAGCCGACTTGCAGTTATGGCTCAATGCTGCGACAGGTGGAGAAACCGCTGGAATGATTTTTGAAGGCGACAGACGCTTTGAGATTGTCGTGCGATATGGCGACGACATTCGAAATGAACTCACTCAGCTTGAGAGCGTTCCCATCGTCACGCCCTCTGGTGAGCATGTACCGATAAGCGAATTAGCCACACTGGCATTTAAAGAAGTACCTAGCCAAATAAGCCGGGAAAATGGCAAACGTAGTATTGTTGTCACAGCAAATGTGCGTGACAGAGATATTGGCACTTTTGTTGAAGAAGCTCAGGCGAGAATCAATGATGAAGTAGATTTACCTGCTGGTTATTGGCTCGACTATGGTGGAACCTTTGAGCAGCTCGAGAGTGCGAGTCAACGATTGACTATTGTGGTACCGGTTACGTTGTTTGTGATTTTGACAATGCTGGTAATTGCGTTTGGTTCTATACGCGATGCGTTGATTATCTTCACAGGTATCCCTTTGGCATTAACAGGCGGTGTAATGTCTCTTTGGTTAAGGGATATGCCTTTATCCATATCCGCGTCGGTAGGATTTATCGCGTTGTCTGGGATTGCCGTATTAAACGGATTGGTAATGCTGTCCTTCATCAAGCAACGTTTGCTAGAAACCGGAGAATTAGTGAATAGCATTGTTGAAGGGGCACTTATTCGCTTGCGTCCGGTATTAATGACAGCACTAGTGGCAAGCCTTGGATTTGTGCCCATGGCGCTCAATACGGGCATAGGTGCAGAGGTGCAACGGCCTTTGGCCACGGTGGTCATCGGCGGGATAATATCGTCAACCTTGCTAACACTGGTAGTGCTGCCTGTACTCTATCGACTCGTGCATAGTAAAGGGGATCAGTAGTGTTCTTGGGCATTTATTCGTAAATGCCCAAGTTTTACCTGAACGATTTTTAGGTACCTATTGACTCTTTATTAAGTATAGACTTTACAATCATATTCTTAACGTCATGTACGATAAGGATAGATATGGTTTCGCTTATTTTAATATCTGTATCTAACCTTTGTGAGCCCAACCCATTCGCCCTCGGTGTTCTAAGCGGGGGCT
>JBCAXU010000144.1:0-7576 GCA_038533895.1 Pseudomonadota bacterium
ATTGGTGGAAAGACTCCATTAATTTAAGACGTTTAGTGATCTTCTTACGCTTAGTTTCAGAGTTAATTGTTGGTAACTCTTCACGCATTTCAGCAATTAATTGGCCAAGATCAAGTTCACGAAGCAAGTCTAAAACTGCTTCCGCACCCATCTTTACTTCGAATCATTCGTTGTAACTGAGCCTGGTATGACAACGCTTGAGCGTGGTCAACTTTTAGGTGAAGAAGAGTACCTAGATGCACTTGAAGAGCACGGTGATGAGTTTGAAGCGAAGATGGGTGCTGAAGCAGTATTCGATCTTCTTACAGCACTAGACGTAGACGCAGACGTTGCGGCTATGCGTGAAGAGCTGCCTTCAATCAACTCTGAAACTAAGCGTAAGAAAATTACTAAGCGTCTTAAGTTGCTTGAGTCATTCCAACAGTCTGGTAACAAGCCAGAGTGGATGATCATGACGGTTCTTCCGGTACTTCCACCAGATTTACGTCCTCTAGTACCACTAGATGGCGGCCGTTTTGCAACGTCTGACCTTAACGACCTTTACCGTCGTGTAATTAACCGTAACAACCGTCTTAAGCGTCTTCTAGACCTAGCTGCTCCAGACATCATCGTACGCAACGAAAAGCGTATGCTTCAAGAGTCTGTAGATGCGCTTCTAGATAACGGACGTCGTGGTCGTGCGATTACCGGTTCTAACAAGCGTCCACTTAAGTCGCTTGCAGACATGATCAAAGGTAAGCAAGGTCGTTTCCGTCAAAACCTTCTTGGTAAGCGTGTTGACTACTCAGGCCGTTCTGTAATTACCGTTGGTCCTACGCTACGTCTTCACCAGTGTGGTCTTCCTAAGAAGATGGCACTTGAGCTATTCAAACCGTTTATCTACGGTAAGCTTGAAGGTCGTGGTCTTGCGACAACAATTAAAGCTGCTAAGAAGCTTGTAGAGCGCGAAGCACCAGAGGTTTGGGACGTACTAGACGACGTTATCCGCGAACACCCGGTACTACTTAACCGTGCACCTACACTTCACCGTTTGGGTATCCAAGCATTCGAACCAACACTAATCGAAGGTAAAGCGATTCAGCTTCACCCGCTAGTGTGTGCGGCGTACAACGCCGACTTCGATGGTGACCAAATGGCGGTACACGTTCCGTTGACAATCGAAGCACAGCTAGAAGCACGTGCACTTATGATGTCAACGAACAACATTCTGTCACCTGCGAACGGTGAGCCAATTATCGTACCTTCACAGGACGTTGTATTGGGTCTTTACTACCTAACGCGTGACAAAGTAAACGGCTTAGGCGAAGGCATGGTATTCACCAGCCCGAATGAAGCAGAAAAAGCATACCGTACAGGTAATGCTGAGCTTCACTCTCGCGTTAAAGTACGTATTACTGAATACGACATCGATGAAGATGGCAACAAAACTGAGAAAGTAACGCTAACTGACACTACTGTTGGTCGTGCGATTTTCTCATTGATCCTTCCTAAGGGTCTGCCGTTTGAAATCATCAACCAAGCGATGGGCAAGAAGCAAATTTCAAGACTATTGAATGCTTGTTACCGTACGCTAGGTCTGAAAGACACAGTAATTGCTGCTGACCAAATCATGTATACCGGTTTCCACTACGCGATGATCGCGGGTGCGTCTGTTGGTATCGACGATATGGTTATCCCTGCTGCTAAGAAAGACATCATCGACGCAGCAGAAGCAGAAGTTATCGAAATTCAGGAACAGTTCCAAAACGGTCTTGTTACCGCGGGTGAGCGTTACAACAAAGTTATCGATATCTGGTCAAATGCCAACGAAAAAGTTGCTAAGGCCATGATGGATAACCTTAAGACTGACATCGTAATTAACCGCGATGGCGAAGAAGAAGAGCAATCATCATTTAACTCTGTTTACATGATGGCCGACTCGGGTGCTCGTGGTAGTGCCGCTCAGATTCGTCAGCTAGCTGGTATGCGTGGTCTGATGGCTAAGCCAGATGGCTCAATCATCGAAACCCCAATTACGGCGAACTTCCGTGAAGGTCTGAACGTACTACAGTACTTCATCTCAACTCACGGTGCTCGTAAAGGTCTTGCGGATACCGCACTTAAGACAGCTAACTCGGGTTACCTAACGCGTCGTCTAGTAGACGTTGCACAAGACTTGGTAATCACTAACGACGACTGTGGCACATTCGAAGGTGTTCAAATGACACCACTAATCGAAGGTGGTGACGTTGTTGAGCCACTACGCGAGCGTGTACTAGGTCGTGTGGTAGCAGAAGATGTACTTAAGCCAGGTACTAACGAAGTACTAGTAGAGCGTAACGTTCTTCTAGACGAAGCGTTAGTAGACATGCTTGAAGCTAACTCAGTTGACCAAATTATGGTTCGCTCGGTAATCACTTGTGACAACGACTTCGGTGTTTGTGCTAAGTGTTACGGTCGTGACCTTGCACGTGGTCACATGGTGGGTAGCGGTGAATCGGTTGGTGTTATTGCAGCACAGTCAATCGGTGAGCCAGGTACACAGCTTACCATGCGTACGTTCCACATCGGTGGTGCGGCATCAAGAGCATCTGCTGAGAACAGCGTACAAGTTAAGACGGCGGGTAGCCTTAAGCTACACAATGCGAAGTTCGTACGTAACTCTGACGGCAAAGTGGTTATCGTTTCTCGTTCAACAGAACTTACTGTTATCGACGAGCAAGGCCGTGAGAAAGAGCGCTATAAAGTACCTTACGGTGCTGTACTTAGCGTGGATGACGGTGCAACTATTGCAGCTGGCGACGTTGTTGCTAACTGGGATCCGCATAGTCACCCAATCATCACTGAACGTGCAGCTAAGATTAGCTTCGCAGACATTGATGACTCTAACACCGAAATGCAGCAAGACGAGCTTACTGGTCTAACCCGTATCGTTGTTAAAGACCTTGCGAAAGTAAACTCTAAAGAGCCTAAGCTAATTCTTGAAAGCGACGAGTTCGGTCTTCAAGAAATTCGTCTTCCAAGCTTCACAACCATCGAAGCGAAAGAAGGCAAAGTGGCTAACGAAGGTGACGTGCTAGCACGTATTCCTCAGGAAAGCTCGAAGACTCGTGATATCACGGGTGGTCTACCGCGCGTTGCGGACCTATTTGAAGCACGTAAGCCTAAAGAGCCTGCAATCCTTGCAGAAATCTCAGGTACTATCGGCTTCGGTAAAGAGACCAAAGGTAAGAAGCGTCTTGTAATTACACCTGCTGAGGGTGACGCATACGAAGAGATGATTCCTAAGTGGCGTCAGCTTAACGTGTTCGAAGGTGAGAAAGTGGAAAAAGGCGAAGTTATCGCTGATGGTCCAGAGTCTCCACACGATATCCTACGTCTACGTGGTATCTCAGCTGTAGCAAACTACATCGTGAACGAAGTTCAGGAAGTTTACCGTCTACAGGGTGTTAAGATTAACGATAAGCACATTGAAGTAGTTATCCGTCAGATGCTACGCAAGTGCATTATCACTAATCCAGGCGATACGCAGTTCCTTGAAGGCGAACAGGTTGAAGTATCGAACGTTAAAGTGGCTAACCGTGAAATTGAAAAACACGGCAAGATCCCAGCGCAGTACGAAACACAGCTGCTTGGTATCACTAAAGCGTCACTGTCTACTGAGTCATTTATCTCAGCGGCATCGTTCCAAGAAACAACACGTGTTCTAACTGAAGCTGCGGTTCAGGGTAAAGAAGATGACCTACGCGGTCTGAAAGAAAACGTAATCGTTGGTCGTCTAATTCCAGCGGGTACAGGTTTCGCTTACCACGAACGCCGTGCACAACGTCGCAAAGAGCAAATCGAAGAAATGTCAGTATCTGCTGCTGAAGCAGAACAGGCACTAACCGAAGCGCTTAATGCTGGTGCAGACGAAGATACTGCCGAATAAGGCAAGATCATAGGAGTACGTTAACGTACTCCTAACAATTTGGCAGTCATGTTGTACAGATTGCAGATAAATTAACTGCTTAACCTTTGTACACCTTGACAGTCAGAGCGATGATCTTTAATATTCCGCGACCCGATTTTGGATAGCCATCAAGTGGCTCGATAAACGGTCGCGGTTTTTTGTATCAGCGCTCAGTGAATGTTGACGAGCACAATGTTCACAAACAAGAGCGATTAAGCAATTAATCGCATTAATATGGACCCAATCACAGTGATTGGGTTTTCGTAGTTTTTAATCAGGAGCTAGTTAATGGCAACAGTTAACCAGTTAGTGCGCAAGCCGCGTAGAAAGCCCGTTGAAAAAAGCAACGTAGCTGCTCTACAAGCTTGTCCACAAAGACGTGGTGTATGTACTCGTGTATATACTACTACGCCTAAGAAACCAAACTCTGCACTACGTAAAGTATGTCGTGTACGTCTAACTAACGGTTTTGAAGTTTCTTCATACATCGGTGGTGAAGGTCACAACCTACAAGAGCACAGTGTAGTACTTATCCGTGGTGGTCGTGTTAAAGATCTACCAGGTGTTCGTTATCACACAGTTCGCGGTACTCTTGACTGCGCAGGTGTAAACGATCGTAAACAAGCCCGTTCTAAGTACGGCGCGAAGAAGCCTAAGTCATAACGGTTCTCCGTTAGTAAGGCCAAACTGAAGTTTAAGAGTTTTGGGTTTTCCCTGAATTCATACGGAGAATAGAAAATGCCAAGAAGAAGAGTCGTAGGTCAACGTAAAATCCTACCAGAGCCAAAATTTGGTTCACAACTGCTTGCGAAATTCATGAATGTCGTAATGCTCGACGGCAAAAAGTCAGTCGCTGAAAAAATCGTTTACGGTGCGCTTGATATTGTTGCTGAAAAAACCGGCAAAGCACACCTAGATATCTTCGAGGAAGCGCTTGATAACATCCGCCCAACAGTAGAGGTTAAGTCTCGTCGTGTTGGTGGTTCAACTTATCAGGTTCCAGTTGAAGTACGTCCAGTTCGTCGTAACGCGCTAGGTATGCGTTGGATGGTTGAAGCTGCACGTAAACGTGGCGAAAAGTCTATGGCACAACGCCTAGCGGCTGAAATGCTAGACGCAGCAGATAATAAAGGTTCAGCGGTTAAGAAACGTGAAGACGTTCACCGTATGGCCGAAGCAAACAAAGCGTTTGCTCACTACCGTTGGTAATCAACGTTATTTAACTGAGAGAGATTTATGCCTCGTAAGACCTCGATTGAGCGTTATCGCAATATTGGTATTGTGGCTCACGTGGACGCGGGTAAAACCACGACCACAGAGCGTGTTCTGTTTTATACAGGACTGTCTCACAAAATCGGTGAAGTGCACGATGGTGCTGCTACCATGGACTGGATGGAGCAAGAGCAGGAGCGTGGTATTACTATCACGTCTGCTGCAACGACTTGTTTCTGGTCTGGTATGGAGCAACAGTTCGATCAACACAGGATCAACATCATCGACACCCCTGGACACGTTGACTTTACTATCGAAGTAGAGCGTTCATTGCGTGTACTAGACGGTGCAGTTGTTGTTTTCTGTGGGTCTTCTGGGGTAGAACCTCAATCAGAGACAGTCTGGCGACAGGCTGACAAATATCAAGTGCCACGCCTTGTGTTCGTTAATAAGATGGACCGGGCTGGCGCTGATTTTGAACGTGTTGTGGGTCAAATCCGCAAGCGTTTAGGCGCAAACTGTGTTCCGATTCAAATCAACATGGGCGCTGAAGAGAATTTCCATGGCGTCATCGACCTTGTGAAGATGAAAGCCATCAACTGGAATGAAGAAGACATGGGTATGACATTTACCTATGAAGACATTCCGGCTGAATATTTAGATACCGCTGAGCAGTACCGTACCGAAATGATCGAAGCGGCTGCAGAAGCATCTGATGAGCTAATGAATAAATACTTGGAAGGTGAAGAGCTTTCTGAGGAAGAAATTCGTTCAGGCCTTCGTCAGCGTACGCTGAACAACGAAATTGTTCTTGCCACCTGTGGCAGTGCCTTCAAAAACAAAGGTGTTCAGGCAGTACTAGACTCTGTTATTCATTATCTTCCGTCTCCAACAGAAGTTAAGGCCATCACTGGTGTACTTGACGACAAAGACGAGACAGAAGCAGAGCGTCATTCAAGCGACGATGAGCCGTTCTCAGCGCTAGCATTTAAAATAGCGACCGACCCATTTGTGGGTACGCTAACCTTCTTCCGTTGTTACTCTGGTGTAGTAAACACGGGTGATACGGTTTACAACCCTGTTAAGGGCAAGCGTGAGCGCTTTGGTCGTATTGTGCAAATGCACGCGAAAGACCGTGAAGAAATTAAAGAAGTACGCGCAGGTGACATCGCTGCGGCCATTGGCCTTAAAGATGTAACAACCGGTGATACGCTTTGTGACCCTAACCATGTTATTACGCTAGAGCGTATGGAGTTCCCAGAGCCGGTAATTTCAATTGCGGTTGAGCCTAAGTCGCAAGCTGACCAAGAGAAAATGGGCATAGCCCTAAGCAAGCTTGCAGCTGAAGATCCGTCATTCAAAGTGAAAACTGACGACGAGACAGGCCAGACGATTATCTCAGGTATGGGTGAACTTCACCTTGATATCATTGTCGACCGCATGAAGCGCGAATTTAAAGTTGAATGTAACGTAGGTAACCCTCAGGTTGCTTATCGTGAAACCCTTCGTAAATCTGTTGAAGTTGAAGGGAAGTTCGTTCGTCAGTCAGGCGGCCGCGGCCAATTTGGTCATGTATGGCTGCGCATTGAGCCTCAAGAAGAAGGTTCAGGCTACGAATTTGTGAACGAAATCGTCGGTGGTGTGGTACCAAAAGAGTTCATTCCAGCGGTCGATAAAGGAATTCAGGAGCAGATGCGAAGTGGTGTTCTTGCAGGGTATCCAGTACTTGATGTAAAGGTTACGTTGTTTGACGGTTCATACCACGATGTTGACTCTTCTGAAATGGCGTTTAAGATCGCCGGCTCTATGGGTTTCAAAAAAGGCGCCGCAGAAGCAAATCCGGTGTTACTTGAACCCACAATGAAAGTTGAAGTGACTACTCCAGAAGACTGGATGGGTGATGTAGTTGGTGACATTAATCGTCGCCGCGGCATGATCGAAGGTATGGAAGATGGCGTCGCAGGTGTTAAAATAATACGTGCTAAAGTGCCGCTTTCAGAAATGTTTGGCTACGCAACTGACTTGCGTTCACAAACACAAGGTCGTGCTTCATACTCAATGGAGTTCTTCAATTATTCTGAGGCGCCGAACAATGTGGCGCAGGCTATTATTGAATCTAGAATTTAATCTAAATGAAGGTTCGGTCCGGTCTATTGGTGGGTCGGACTTTTAACTTAGGAAACGAGAAAAATGGCAAAAGAAAAGTTTGAACGTACGAAACCCCACGTAAACGTGGGTACAATCGGCCACGTTGACCACGGTAAAACTACCCTAACTGCAGCTATCACTACAGTTCTTTCTAAAACTTACGGCGGTTCTGCTCAGGCTTTCGATCAAATCGATAACGCGCCTGAAGAGAAAGCACGTGGTATCACCATTTCTACTTCACACGTAGAATATGACACTCCTACTCGTCACTACGCACACGTAGAC
>JBCAXU010000145.1:0-7465 GCA_038533895.1 Pseudomonadota bacterium
GGTATTGCTGGTGGTCTCATTCTTATGGTGATGGTGTTTTCACCTAATCCTGACGATGGCGCGAGCAGTCGGAACCGACAGGAAACGATCCGGCACATTCTTACGGATACCAATACTCGTGATGTTGGGGTCGATAGTTTGGCTGCGAACGTAAAACTACTTAGTGAGCGCAATGAACAGTTACGTCGTGAAGTTGAGCGCTTGCGTCGCGACGTCGATTCAGGACGGCTAAGCCCAGGTTCGCCTTCTATACCAAGTGAGGTCAATGCGGAGCTGGCCCGCCTTAGAGCGGAACTTGATGATGTTCGCGCAGGAGGTGATGCAGCAGTTGAAGGCACAAATAGCCGTTTTGAAGTGCCTTTATCTGCCATGGAATTACCCAAAGACGAAAAGCCTCTGCCGTCTAACCCAGACGACTATTTTGCCAATGCGCCGCTGCCTGATCCGCTCTATCAGCAGCCAGCCAATGGCCACGGTACACGAGCACGAGATGTTCCATTGCCGCCAATCACGATTCGTATGATTGAGCCTGAAGTGGTTGCTGAACCAGAGGTTGTTGTGCAAGAAGCGCCGCCTTTGTATCTACCGGCGGGCAGCATCATCTCAGGTACTTTGATCACCGGTTTGGATGCTCCTACTCACGAGTCCGCAAGACGCGAGCCTTTTCCTGCATTGCTGAGAATTCAAAAGGAAGCCATTTTACCTAACCGATTTAGAGCGGATATCAAAGAGTGTTTCTTGATCGCCGCAGGTTACGGTGATTTGAGCTCTGAGCGTGCTTATTTGCGAGGCGAGACCATTTCATGTGTGAGAGAAGATGGTGGCGTCATTGAAACGCGACTGGATTCTTATGCCGTGGGTGAAGACGGCAAAGCCGGTATTCGTGGCCGATTAGTGTCGAAACAAGGCCAGCTGGTGGCCAAATCGATGATGGCCGGATTCCTTCAGGGCTTGGCTGGCGCATTTGATGTAAATCCTGTTCCGACGATTCAGACGGGTAATGCCGGTGATACTCAGCTGTACCAGCAAGTCATGAGCCAAGAAGCATTACAAGGCGCTGCGATTAAAGGCACAGGTAAAGCATTGGATCGAGTGGCCAAGTTCTATTTGGACATGGCTGAAAATATGTTCCCAGTCATAGAGGTAGACGCTGCAAGGAAAATTGAAGTCATAGTCACTCGTGGGGCCTCTTTGTCATTAGCCGCTTCGCAAGGGGGAGGTGCAAGAAGATGAAAAAATCCTGCATGTTGCTAACCGATCGAAGTCCGTTTCAGACAATAAGATGTGTATCCAGAGGAGAGTTAACCATGACGACATCAATGCAGAACAACCCAAAGCACCAGTCAAAACAGTGGTCTAAAGCTGGATTACTTTTATTGGCAGTCGGCTCAACCTTATTGTCTGGCTGTAGTTCATTGGGTCTTGGGAGTAGTGAATATGGATGCCCAGGTATGCCTGACGGTGTGCGCTGTTTATCCGCTCGTGAAGTCTATGAGCTTACCAGTAATGGCGCTGCACCCAAGACGATTGATGCTGTGGCGACTCGAATTGGTTCTCCCTCTGGGTATTCACAATCTGATTTAGAGACAGGACTGCTGAGCCATCCAGCATTACCTGAGACGCAGCAATCTGCACCTATTCGCATTCCTTCAAGGGTGATGCGAATTTGGATTGCGCCTTGGGAGGATGACCGTGGAGATCTGAATTTATCCAGCTACGTGTTTACCGAAATTGAACCGCGCCGGTGGGATATTGGGGTGTCAGCACCTCGAACGGTTTCGCCAGTGCTACGTCCACTTCAGACTCAAAGCGATTCAGCCTCAGCGGGAGCTGATGGTAAGCGCGATAACTTGAGTATCTACGGAGAAACTAACGAATGACAAATGCAGTTCGCACCATTCAAACTCAGCGCCTAATGACCATTGGTGCGCTTGGTTTAATGGCGTTAATGATTTCGGAGCCCTCATTTGCGGGCACCGGTGGTGATGCTTTCACTGATGTGTGGGATACCCTAAAAGATTGGACCCAAGGTACTTTGGGACGGATCGTAGCGGGAGCCATGGTTCTGGTGGGTATTGTGGGCGGTATCGCTCGCCAAAGCTTGATGGCTTTTGCCTTGGGCATTGGTGGCGGTATGGGTCTCTACAATACGCCAACAGTCGTTGAAAGTGTTATGTCTGCAACTTTACCTGTTGTTGCCAGCACTCAAGAAGTCATTGGCACAACAGTTCCAGCAATCAGCGCCGTCTTACTGGGCACCTGAATGTGAACCACAGTAAGCAGTTCACTTAAGGTAATCAAACTAGGTCTACACAACATCGGGTTGTTGGTGATGTTGTGTAGACCTTTTCATTTCAGCGACGCCACATTAACGAACTTGGTTTACAGTGTTTGGTATATTAATACCTAAAGTGTTAAAATTCCTATCTTAATAAACTATATGGTTTATACTGTTCGTGATATTCATACTTTGGGTGTTAAAATGTCATCTAAAATAAACTGGCTTGTTGCTCATACTTCTCCTGGTGCGCTAGTACTTCAGCAATGGCTGACTGAAAACGGCGTGAGCTACTCGTTGGCTCAAAAGTACGCGCAGAACGGTTGGCTAAAGAAGCTTAGTTCTGGTGTGTACTATCGTCCAAATGCGCAGGGCGATATAAAGCCAACTTGGGTTGATGCCATTCAAGCATTAGATGTGCAATTGGGCGTTTCAGTTCATTTGGCTGGATTGAGCAGCTTAACTCACCAAGGACTGAGTCACTATTTACAGCTGAACAAAGAGCAAGTTTGGATTTGCGTTAAAAACAAGTCGTCCTTACCAAAATGGTTTCGTGAATTCCCTTATCAGAATTGGTTTTACTGTGGAAATCATAAGCTTGAAGTGAATCCCGAGAAAGATTTGAAAAGGATCACGGTTAAAGAGAAAGAGCTCACTGTCAGCTGTGCAGAACTTGCTGCCTATGAAGTGGTAGACGGGATTGGGAAGCTGATTTCATTTGAGCATGTCGCAGAATTATTTCAGGGTTTAGTCAATCTTAGCCCTAGAAAAGTACAAGATATTCTTGAACGAAGCAGCTCTGTTCAGGCAAACCGAATATTTCTATTTCTGGGTCGATACTACGATCACCAGTGGATCAATCGCATAGATGAAACAAGAATTAAATTGGGTGCAGGAAAGCGGCAGGTTGTCGAAAAAGGACGTTTTGATGAGCGATATCAAATCACAGTGCCAGAGATATTAAGCGTCAAAAAAGGTGAACAACATAATGGATAAAGACAGCCCATATTACAAACAGGTTTCCTTGCTCATAAGAATGCTTCCTGTGGTAGCCACAGAGACGGTTTTTGCACTTAAAGGTGGCACCGCCATTAATTTATTTGTGAGAGATTTTCCTCGGTTATCTGTAGATATTGATCTTGCTTATCTTCCACTTGAACCAAGAGATGAGGCTTTGGTTAATGTCAGGGCTGCATTGCAGCGCATTACAGACAGAATCAATACTCAACCAGATATCAGAGCGGCATTTCAGGATAATAAAGCTGATGAACTGAGAATCGTTGTATCAAGTCCGGTTGCGACAATCAAAATTGAAGTGTCGCCCGTCGCCAGAGGTACACTGCATAGTGCAGAGATAATGCCAGTTAAAGAGTCTGTTGAAGACGAGTTTGGTTATGCTGAGATTCAGGTAGTCAGTCTTCCCGATCTGTATGGTGGGAAATTGTGTGCTGCAATGGATCGCCAACATCCTCGCGACTTATTTGATGTGCGTATGTTACTTGGCAGTGAAGGGATTTCGAGAGAGATTTTGGTGGGTTTTTTAACCTATACATTAAGTCACCCTCGGCCTATTAATGAAGTCATGTCGCCAAACTGGCAGCCTCTGAATGAGAAATTTCAGGCAGAATTTGACGGAATGACTTTTGAAAAAGTTGAATGCGAAGACTTAGCCTCTGTTA
The DNA here is from genome assembly GCA_038533895.1 of Pseudomonadota bacterium. Lineage (GTDB taxonomy): Bacteria > Pseudomonadota > Gammaproteobacteria > Enterobacterales > Vibrionaceae > Vibrio. Next base: position 3,958 of record JBCAXU010000145.1, read on the forward strand.
GGCCCATGATGTTAATTGAACTGCAAAAACATTTCACAGAAAGGGATCATGCTTTCCTTATGTCATTCAAAAGAGGGCAACCTGACTGGGCATTGTTTGACTATCCTAATGCAGCAGACTTGCCAGCGATTCGTTGGAAGTTACAGAACATTAACAAATTGGCAAAGAATCAAGCAAAACATCAAGAGCAATTAGATAAATTGAAGCAAGTGCTTGATGATTGGCTTGTTAACGCAAACGCCGAGTAATTCGTTTATAACAAACCTCAACGAGCTATAAGCCCCCTAGTTAGATTGCGATTTCTTCAATCTATCTAACCGAGTCCACATAGGACAACTGCATAGACTGGAGCCTCGATTTACATTAACGAGGACTCCTCATGCGAAAACTATCTCCAATTATTCTGGCGCTTGCGCTGTCTCCTTTGGTTCAAGCTGAACCTGTGTCTGAAGTGTCGCCCGTTGGCAAAATTGACGGCATGGTTTCTTTGCCTGTCACGGGTATGAAAGCGGTCGAAAGCAATGGCCGTATTGTTTTCATGTCAGACAGTGGCCGGTTCGTCATTGATGGTACACTCTATGATGCCTGGTCCAAAAAGCCGCTTACCAGCCTTGAAGAAATTCGAGAAGCGGGAAACACGCTGGATTTAAGTCGCCTTGGCTTAAAAATGGATGATTTGAATCCACTGACGCTGGGTGAAGGCAAAAAGAAAGTGGTGGTCTTTGTTGACCCACGATGCCCGCACTGCCATGAGCTTTTGAAACAAGCTTTACCGCTAACCAAAGAATACACCTTCCAAATACTCCCTGTGCCAGTGCTTGGTCCTGATTCAGAGCGTCAGGTTCGCCAGCTTGGCTGTGCGCGTGACAAGAAAGCGGCCACCGATGCATTGCTGAATGGCCGGATTGGTAATCTAGAACAGGATGATGCCTGCAACTTAGAGCCAATGCAGCGTACCTTGGTGACGGCTCAAATCCTGGGCATTCAAGGTGTGCCTTTCATCGTCGCCAATGATGGTCGCATCAGCCGAGGTCGTCCCTATGACCTTTCTGCTTGGTTGGAGGGGCGTTAATGAAAGCCTCTCTGTATTCAGGGCAACGCGCTTCAGAGCTGTTGCCAGTATTGGCCTATTCCGACGATGAGCAACTGTTTTTCATGGAAGACCAAAGTGTTGGCTTTGGTTTTCTATGTGACCCATTGCCCGGTGGTGATGAGTCTGTTGCAGACAGGGTTAATGTTCTACTTAACAACGACTGGCCAAAAGACACTTTGCTGCAATTTGGCCTGTACGCCTCGCCTGATATTCAAACCGACCTTCAGCGCATGATGGGCTTACGGCATCGTCAATCCGATCCATTGCTTAGGGCGTCGATACGCAAACGTGCGGATTTCCTCGATGGGGGCACGGTTCAACCGATAGAAGAATCGACCCAGACTCAGGTACGCAACTTTCAACTGATCGTCACCTGCAAATTGCCTTTGGAAAGTCCTATACCGACGGAGCGTGAGTTGAGTCGAGCATCCGCGCTGCGGGCTTCATTCTCGCAAGCGCTGGCAACAGTTGGTTTTCGCGTCACGGAGATGAGTGACCGAAATTGGCTCGCAGCATTAAGTGCGCAACTTAACTGGGGAAAAGATGCTTCCTGGCGCAATCCATCACCAATCCGCAGTGAGGCAGATAAACCACTTCGAGAGCAAGTGTTGGATTATGACCGAGCTATCAAGGTGGATAGCCAAGGTCTGATGCTGGGTGATTACCGAGTTAAAACCTTATCGTTTAAGCGCTTGCCTGAGCGGATCTGGTTTGGTCATGCCGCAAGTTTTGCGGGCGATATGATGACGGGCAGTCGCGGTTTACGCGGAAGCTTTTTGCTGAATGTCACCATTCACTTTCCTTCAGCCGAGGCCATGCGAACTCGTCTAGAGACGAAGCGTCAATGGGCGGTCAATCAGGCCTATGGCCCGATGCTCAAGTTTGTGCCGGTGCTTGCAGCCAAGAAAAAGGGATTTGATGTTCTTTTTGAAGCCTTGCAAGAAGGTGATCGTCCTATTCGGGCAAATATGACCTTAACGCTGTTTTCACCAACGGAAGAGGCGTCCATCAGTTCTGTTTCAAATGCTCGAACCTATTTCAAAGAACTCGGATTTGAGCTGATGGAAGACAAGTACTTCTGTTTGCCCATTTTTCTGAATGCTCTGCCATTTGGTGCTGACCGCCAGGCGATGAACGACTTGTTTCGATTCAAGACTATGGCGACACGGCATGTGATCCCTCTGTTGCCTTTGTTTGCGGATTGGAAAGGCACTGGCACGCCGGTGATTAACTTTGTTTCCCGTAATGGTCAGATCATGAGTGTGTCCCTTTATGACTCGGGCAGTAATTACAACTGTTGCATCGCGGCGCAATCGGGGTCGGGCAAGTCTTTCCTGGTGAACGAAATCATCTCCTCCTACTTATCAGAAGGAGGCCAATGCTGGGTAATTGATGTTGGCCGCTCCTATGAAAAGCTGTGTGAAGTCTATGACGGTGAGTTCTTACAGTTCGGGCGGGACAGTGGTATTTGCTTGAATCCGTTTGAAATCGTTGAGGACTATGACGAAGAAGCGGATGTACTGGTTGGGTTATTGGCTGCAATGGCCGCACCAACGCAGTCATTAACCGATTTTCAGATGGCCAACCTAAAGCGTCAGACCCGTGAACTGTGGGAGAAAAAAGGTCGTGCCATGTTGGTTGATGATGTGGCAGAGGCTTTAAAAAATCATGAAGACCGACGTGTGCAGGACGTGGGTGAGCAGCTCTATCCGTTTACGACACAGGGCGAATATGGCCGCTTCTTTAATGGCCACAACAATATTCGCTTCAAAAACCGTTTCACTGTTCTGGAGTTAGAAGAACTCAAGGGGCGTAAGCATCTACAACAAGTGGTGTTGCTTCAGCTTATCTACCAAATCCAACAAGAGATGTACTTAGGTGAGCGGGATCGTCGCAAGATTGTGTTCATTGACGAAGCCTGGGATCTGCTGACTCAAGGTGATGTCGGTAAGTTCATCGAGACGGGTTACCGGCGATTTCGAAAATATGGTGGCAGTGCTGTAACGGTAACGCAGTCGGTCAACGATTTGTATGACAGCCCAACAGGTAAAGCCATCGCTGAAAACTCGGCCAATATGTACCTGCTTGGCCAAAAAGCCGAAACCATCAACGCGCTCAAAAAAGAAGGCCGTTTGCCACTCGGTGAAGGCGGCTACGAATACCTGAAAACGGTTCATACCGTCACGGGTGTCTATTCCGAAATTTTCTTTATTACCGAAATGGGCACCGGGATTGGCCGCCTCATCGTCGATCCGTTTCACAAGCTGTTGTACTCGTCCCGTGCAGAAGATGTAAACGCGATTAAACAGTTAACGCGCAAAGGCCTTTCTGTTGCTGATGCCATCTCTCAGTTGTTGAAGGAGCGAGGCTTTGATGAATAAGACCACGCTTTGGCCATTTATGGCCTCTATTACT
>JBCAXU010000146.1:0-7419 GCA_038533895.1 Pseudomonadota bacterium
ATCACCAAGTAAAGAATCCAAAAGAGCCGTTAGAGGTTTTTGCTGAATCTGATGAGGCCAACAGTCAAATAAGCCTGGTACCCGATTTAAATACGGTTAATCTGGCATTGATCGGGGTGACGTGTGCCAGTTGCGTGAATACGATTGAAGGCGCACTCGCATCGCTACCCGGTATTGATTCCGTTGATATTAACTTTGCAAATCGTACCGCATTGGTTCGGTCGTCTCAAACTGCCTCCTCACTTATTCAAGCGATTCAGGCAGTTGGGTACGATGCCAGCGAAATTGTAGATGAAGAGGCAGCAGATGATGCTAAAACAGAACGAGAAGCTAAGGAGTACCAGGTAAAAATTAGGCAGAGTATTGTCGGTCTTGGGTTAGGTGTGCCATTGATGGGCTATGGCCTATTCGGAGGCCCTATGAACGTGAATACGACGTCAGAACAAATGGTTTGGTTGGGCATTGGTCTACTCACTTTTTTAATATTGCTACAAGCGGGTAAACACTTTTTTACGGGTGCCTGGAAGGCGTTTATGAACCGAAACGCCAACATGGACACCCTTATTGCACTGGGAACAGGTACTGCTTGGTTGTATTCAATGGTTGTCGTTATTGGTCCTCAGTGGTTACCGGAAAGTGCCAGACACCTTTATTTTGAAGCTACCGCGATGATCATAGGTCTTATCAATTTAGGTCAAGCGCTTGAACTGAAAGCCAGAGGAAGAACGTCTCAGGCCATAAAAAGACTTCTTGATCTGAGAGTAAAAACTGCCGCTGTGATTCGAGATGGAATCGAGATTTCTTTACCAATAGAACAGGTGATTGTGGGGGACAAAATTCGGGTCAGAGCGGGTGAAAAAATTCCGGTTGACGGGGTACTTATTGAGGGCCGAACCACCATAGATGAATCAATGTTGACCGGTGAACCCATCCCAGTCGAAAAACAACTGGGCAGCAAGGTATCTGCAGGTACTATCAACGATCAAGGCAGCTTTGTCTTTGAGGCCAAAAACGTAGGTAGTGATACCGTTCTGGCACAAATTATCAATATGGTCTCGAATGCGCAGAACTCCAAACCACCAATCAGTCACTTAGCCGATAAAGTGTCTGCCGTTTTTGTACCAACAGTGATGATTTTGTCTATTGTCACCGCCTTGGCCTGGTACAACTTTGGGCCTCAGCCTACATTGGTATATATGGTGGTCGCGGCTACGTCAGTGCTTATTATTGCATGTCCATGCGCACTCGGTTTGGCTACGCCAATCTCAACTATGATAGGTGTCGGTAAGGCCGCTGAAGTGGGTGGACTGATCCGAAATGGTGAAGCCCTTCAAAGGGCAAGTGAACTCGATGTGATTGTATTGGACAAAACCGGCACCATCACTCAAGGCAAACCTAAAGTCACCAACTTTCTTACCCTGTCAGAAGGTGAGGATATTCTATCACTGGTTGAAGCCTTGGAAAGAGGATCGAATCATCCGTTAGCTCAGGCACTGTCCAATTATGCCCTGACACACAAATCATCACCTGACAATGAGGTCAAGGTTTCCGAGTTTCAATCTCTAACCGGTATGGGGGTGACAGCCCTGTACGAAGGGAAAAGGTTGTTGTTGGGTAATAAAACGCTGATGCAACAGTATGGTCTGAAAACACAAAGCGTAGACAAAGATGCGGTTCAGTGGGAGCAAGATGCCAATACCGTGGTTTACTTTGCGGTAGAGAATAAAGTGCAGGCCTTATTTGGTATTAGTGATCCAATACGTATGGATGCTCAAAGTGCCATCCAGCGTTTTCATGAGCAAGGTATCCATGTGGTTATGCTAACCGGAGATAATGAGACTACGGCAAGAGCGATAGCCAGTCTTGCAGGCATCGATGAGTTCTACGCAGAACTGATGCCCGAAGACAAACTTCGTTGGATTAAAGCGCTTCAAAGTAAAGGGAAAGTTGTTGGGATGGTTGGTGACGGTATCAATGACGCTCCTGCGCTGGCTCAATCCGATGTTGGTTTTGCCATTGGCAGCGGTACCGATGTGGCGATTGAAAGTGCAGATATCACCTTGATGCGAAGCTCCCTTCATGGGATTTCCGATGTAATAGGTATTAGTAGTGCGACCATGAAAAACATCAAACAAAACTTATGGGGCGCTTTTTTGTATAACAGCTTAGGGATCCCTGTTGCCGCAGGATTATTATTTCCTTTTACCGGTTGGCTTCTTAGCCCAATCATTGCTGGGGCAGCCATGTCTTTATCGTCAGTGACTGTTGTCACCAATGCCAATCGCTTACGTTTGTATGCGCCCAGTCAACCAAAATCAAACCAATAGGAGGTCAGTATGTTGGTCAATTTTATAGGTATCACAGCGATTTTACTTATTATCTGGTGGTTTTGGGGTAAATAAACGGAAGATGACTAAATTGTCATCATTACTATCGGGTTGCTGACAGGTGTCGCAGGTTACTATTTATCGTAGTTAAGTAAACATGTGAACTGGAGAAAGAGATGAACACTAACCACAAAAAAAAGAGTTGCCATTCGGGGCAGGGTCACCATAAAGCCCATGGTTTGATGATGCTTTTATGTGTTCTGTTGATGGTCGGCATCCCGTTTCTGACGCTCTCGTCAACGATGAGCACGTTTAGCTTCCCTCTACTCGCAACGGCGCTTCTTCCCTTGATATTGTGCTTGGTGATGCATGGCGTGATGATGAAATTCATGATGTCAGACAGTAAGCAAGAACAAACTAACTCACAAGAGAATGCGCAAGAGAAAATAGAAGTAAAAATGATTGAGCATAAATCTGGTGACACCAGCCGGTTTAACGCCTGAACCTTATAATGCCAAAGAGAATAATACTGAGTTATGATTTTCTTTGGCGCTTTATAACCCTTACTAAAAAGCACTATTCAAAAAAGTAAAGGAACAAAAAATGAAAACTCTACTCACCACTCTACTGTTAGGCAGCTTTATTTCTGCTCCGCTATTTGCCAATGAGCAGGCCAATGAATATCTTGAAGAGCGCTCACACAATCAACACCATAATGCGACCAGCGATACTAACGCTTCCTCGCAGGGGACGATGATGCAGAACATGCAGAACCACCAACAAATGATGACACAGATGCATGCCATGATGGCAGATATGCACCAAGTGATGTCTGAGCATGGTTGTGCTAACATGATGGGAAATATGGAGAAAACGGAAAACTAATTGTTGCCATTTCACTTAAAAACCTTGCCCGCGTATTACCAAGCTCGAGTCTTATGACCGGGCTTGTTGTCTTTGTCATGAGAACCGATTTGATAAATGACGTAGATCATTAGCTAACCCATTGAATTAATATATAACCAACACAGTCAAGCAGTGTACTTCGGATGAATGAATATGTTGAATAACTTAAAACTCGGTCAAAAAATAGGCCTGGGCTTTGCCATACTGATGGTGTTTTTGTCCATGGTGATGTTAATTAATATCTTTGCTTTGAGTAACGCGAATACAGGGATTGAATCTTACAGTCGCCAGAGCAACAAATTAGAGTTCAGTTACCATATTCGAAACAAGTTATTTGAAGTCAGAGAAAAAGCACAGGCGTACTTGTTATCAAACAGCGATGCTGAGCTTCAGAACTATAACCAACATATCTCTGAGCTGGAACAGGCGTTGAAGGGCCACCTTTCTTCTTTTGATTCCAGCAATGCACAGGTGCTTGAGCACATTTTAAAACAACTCTCTCACTATGATGCCACCTTTTCAGAAGTGGTCCAGTTGACAACAAAGCGAAGTAAGATATTACTCGAGTCATTAGAGCCAAATGGTGAGAAAATGCTTGGTACGATGAACTTGCTAGCAAAAAAAGCCTACGATGCCGGTGACGTCAAGTCAGCTTATCACGCTTCTCATGTACAAGAAAAACTTCTCTCTACCCGCCTTTACGTGATGAAGTTTCTGCATTCTAGCAGTGAAGAGAACTATGGTATCGCACTAGAAAACATGCAGGCGCTACAGCGTGAGGTAATGGAGTTAGAAGCGCTATTAACGGATAGCTCGTTACATACGTTGCTTATGCAGTACCACGGCTCACATAAAGCTTATCTGGATGCAATGGAGATGATCCAACAGGTTGAAATTGTACGTAAAGAGTTGATCGAGGTTCAGTTGAAGGGGGCGGAAGCCGAGATCGAAAAAGACGCCATGAGAATTCAATCAAGTGCGAACGAGAACAAAAAGGCGACAGAACTTGAGCTTAAGTCGGCGACCGATCAAAGTATCCAGTTCAGCATTATCATCGCTATAGCGGCTGTTGTAACCAGTGGTGTCCTAGCCTACAAGATAACCACCTCCATTACCAAACCTGTTTTGGAAGCGATAGAGGCTGCCCAAAAGCTCTCCCATGGCGATTTATCGGTAACATTTGACCAATTCGACAACACTCGAAAGGATGAGATAGGGGCTTTATTGGGGGCAATCAGTTTGACCGCATTAAAACTCCGCGAAATGGTGGGTACCATTACACAAGCTGGTAAAGAACTCAACCAAGCCTCATCAGAGATGATTCGTCTGACAGAAAAATCCTCGGACAGTATTCAGACACAAGAGCAAGAAACAGAATCGGTAGCGACGGCTATGGCAGAAATGACAGCGACGGTTAAAGACGTGGCTCAAAATACACTCAATGCAGAGCAAGCAGCGGAGGAAGCCAGACAAAAGGCAAGTGAAGGGAATAGTCTTGCAAAAGAGACCGTACATACCATCAACCTTCTGGCAGAAAGTGTCATTAACTCTGCGGACAAACTAGCTGTCGTGGAGTCTGACTCTGATGATATTGGAAATATACTCAATGTTATTCGCGAAGTAGCCGACCAGACCAACCTTCTAGCCCTAAATGCGGCCATTGAAGCCGCACGAGCAGGTGAACAAGGGCGAGGTTTTGCGGTGGTCGCTGATGAAGTACGTCACCTTGCACAAAGAACTCAGGAGTCGATAGCTCAGATACATACCATTATTGAAAAGCTACAAAATGGTATACAAGAGTCGGTTCTGGCGATGAACAGTGGTAAAGAGCAAACCCTATCTAGCGTTGACCAAATCGGCACAACAGGTCAAGCATTAGGCGCGATTGAAGATTCAGTTCTGGTGATTTCTGACATGAACTCGCAAATAGCCAGTGCATCGAGCCAGCAAAGTACTGTCGCAGAAAGTATCAGTGAAAATATTGAATCGGTTCGAGAAATTGCGCGCGTCAATACGGCCACCATTGTGGAAATTAACTCGCTGAGTACCGATATTGACCGATTATCCGAGAATCTGAGCAAACTTATCAATCAGTTTAAGATTTAGCTTTTTACATAGATTAGGGAGGCGTCTATAGTGGGCATCTTATCTGATGCCCACTAAAGCATTCCGTACACAAAAGGAACGAGCAATGAAACTTATAAAAACTACTCTTTGACCACAACCTTAACCTTACTGAGTGCAAATGCGCTTGCTAATCAGTTTGTTGATACAACTGGTAATTTGGAAGAAAGATTCGGTACACGAACGTTACACACTGCTGTAGTAGAGTCTAAACAAGAAGCCTATCAGTTAGGTTTAGCGAAACTGTCCGAACTTGCGACAATTTCACCTTCAAAATTGCGTCATGTGTTATCAGCAGTCAATGCAGAGTATGGACCTGACCGTATTCACTTGAATGAAGATGGTAACGTGACAGTGCAGGAGTTCATGAATGCTGATGGTCAAGTGCTATACAAAGGTCAGATAAATGTTACCTATCACTACTCTGAGCGAGATACAGATCATTAATACGCCAAAGCTTCTCCCCGAAATTATTCCTTGGGGAGAAGCAAGTTAAAAAGGAACAAGTATGATAAATAAAGTTTCAGCCATTTTTCGTGAGCAACAGCTTATGCAAATTGAACCCATGTTATCAAAGGAAGGCGTATTACGCTTTACCACTTTCCGGATACAAGGCAAAGGTGAGTTTTCCAGAATGATTGACCATCACTATATGGAGTCGTACTGTCAGTTAGATATATTTATTGGGGATAATTATGTTCAGTCCATTGTAGAGATGTTATTGGAAGAGCTCAATTTTACGGGAGAAAATGAAGGGTTGATCTCCGTGATCCCTGTTCAATGCTTTTTCAATGCCAACAGCCACTCCAGCGTTCCTAACCTTAATTTTAATAACTTAAAATAAACCACGCTTAACCCACACTTAAAAAGCAAGATAAAATGAAATTATTAATTGTTGAAGACGAACATAAGACAGGTAGTTATTTAAAAAAGGGGTTTACGGAGTCAGGATATACAGTTGATTTGACCACGGATGGGGTTGATGGGCTATATCAGGCAACAAGTAATGACTATGACTTAATTATATTGGATATTATGCTGCCAAAACTGAATGGCTGGCAGGTGCTGCAAATCATGCGCAGCAGTCAACTAAGAACACCCATTATCATCTTGTCCGCTAAAGATCAGGTAGAGGATAGAGTGAAGGGTTTGGAGTTAGGTGCAAATGACTATGTTGTTAAACCCTTTGCATTTGCTGAACTGCTTGCTCGAGTTAAAAATGCGTTGAGGCATCAAAGTGAGGTCACAACCACCGAAGCAACACTAACCATTGCAGATTTGTCGATGGATTTATTAAAGCGCTCCGTACGAAGAGAGGGTGATAGCATTACCTTAACCGCCAAAGAGTTTTCTTTACTGGAGTTGTTTTTACGTAAGCGCGGTGAAGTATTATCGCGGTCCCTAATAGCCTCTATGATTTGGGATATGAACTTTGATAGTGACACTAATGTCATTGATGTGGCGGTAAAGCGGCTACGAGCGAAAATTGATAAGCCCTATGAAGTAAAATTAATTCATACGGTACGTGGTATGGGGTACAAATGTGATGATTCACCCGAGTGAAACCAAAAGCGTGTATAAAGCGCGTATATAGTGCTCCCCCACCTGTGGTGTTTCATGGCATCTTTCTTTAATGACAATACCAAGTGAAACGCGACTGGGATATTTATCCGGTCACCACGAGACGAAACTTGTTTGTAAATGAGTGAATGATTGAGGATTAAATCGATGAATGTTCTGGTCAACTCCAACCGGACACTTTCTGTAGAGACTTTTCATAATTAACCGGCGACATGTCATTGTTCGCCGAATGCAACCTTTCGAGGTTGTAATACCTCATGTAGGCTGCGACATCTTCCTTCATATACTCTCTGGTTGGCTGATGTACTTTAAATAACCAGTCGTGCTTTAAGCTTCCGAAGAACCGCTCGACCACGGCATTGTCCCAGCAAGCTCCTACATCTCCCATGCTCGCACGCATGCCATAACCCCATAGCTGTCTGCGATATTGTCTGCTCGTATACTGGGAGCCTCTGTCGCTGTGGAACACAAGCCCCTTTCC
>JBCAXU010000147.1:0-7188 GCA_038533895.1 Pseudomonadota bacterium
GAAACTCAGTATGTTGTTTAATAATTACTCAATTTCGGGCGGTTTGGTTTTCTGTCCGAATAACGCAACAAAGCCCCAAGCAGTCGGCGAGCTTGAGTCAGGTTCTCCGTGCGTCCCCCGTTGGCGAGCAGCCCGTAGTGGCGAATACGGTGAAAACCGTGCGGCAGTACATGGAGCAGGAAGCGGCGTATGAACTCGTCAGTAGCCAGCGTCATGGTTTTGTGTCGCGTGCGCCCCTGTTGTCGGTAGTCCTTCCACTTGAAGGTGACACCGTGCTCATCAAACGCGATAAGGCGGCTGTTAGCGATGGCAACGCGGTGGGTATATCGTGACAAGTAGGCCAGTACGGCTTTTGGTCCCGCAAAGGGGCGTTTAGCATAGACCACCCAGTCCTGTTGATAGGTCGGCTTTAACCACGCGGCAAACGCCGAAGCCTCATTCAGTTCTTGGTGGCACCCGAAAAACCGCAGCGCTCCGGAGTGATAGGCCGAGGTCAGTTGCGTCAGGAACAGCCGTCGGAACAACCGAGATAATACCCTCACCGGTAAAAAGAAACCGGGCTTGCACGCTTGCCAACGGCTCCCTTCCATTGCCAAACCACCACCTGGCACAATGCAGTGCACATGGGGATGGTGGGTTAGCGCAGAGCCCCAAGTATGCAGCACCATGGTCACGCCAATCCGTGCACCCAGATGACGGTTATCGCGGGCAATGGTCAATAGTGTTTCGGCGGCGGCCTTAAATAACACACCGTACACAATCGCTTTATTCTGGTACGCAATGGCGCTGATTGGTGCTGGCAGGGTAAACACAACATGGTAATAATCCACCGGGAGGAGGTCCGCCTGTCGGGCATCCAACCAGCGATGCGCTGCAGAGGTCTGACACTTGGGGCAGTGTCGGTTGCGACAGGAGTTATAAGCGATCTGGACTTGAGCACAGCGTTCACACCGCAAAACATGCCCGCCGAGTTCAGCACTGCGGCAACGCTCGATCGCTGACATCGCTTTCAGCTGACCGAGATTAAGCGTTCCTGCTCTGGCTTTGCGCCAGTCAGGGCCACAGGCACGGAAGATATCCGCAACCTCTAGCGGCAAAGACGCCATGCTCAGTTAAACAGCTACAGCGTTAGGTACTCGAGCGGACCTTTCACGTCTCTTAACGTGCGGTTCGCAACCTGACTGTAGTGTGCTGTAGTTCCGAGTTTGCTGTGCCCCAGCAATACCTGAATAATCCGGATATCGACTTTCTGCTCTAGCAGATGCGTGGCAAAGCTGTGACGTAGTGTGTGCATCGATGCGCGCTTAGTGAGATTGGCCTCTTTGGCAGCGGCATGAAAGATACGACTGATTTGTCGTGCGGTCAGATGGAAAACGGGGTTCTGCCCCGGAAACAGCCAACCATCACACAGCATCAGGTGTTGTGCGTGAGCAATCCGCCACCAATCCCGCAGCAGGTTCAACAATGCGGGAGAGAGCATGGCGAATCGGTCTTTGTTGCCTTTGCCTTGGTCGATCTTCAGAACCATACGCTGGCTATCGATATCGCTGACCTTGAGGGCCGCTACCTCGCTAATACGCAAACCTGCGCCGTAAGCAATAGCCAATACCGTCTTGTTCCTTGGGGTCGAGGCTGCATTGATAAGGCGGGTAACTTCCTCGGGACTGAGGATCGTTGGCAGCTTGCGGGGGGTACGAACAGAGCTCATCAATCGCAGAGCATCTCTGCGATCCAGCGTAACGCTGAACAAGAAGCTCAGTGCCGTGATGGTGGCGTTTATCGTAGTTGCAGAAACGCCGTCGTTGACCATCTGCAACTGAAATCGTCGAAGGTCTTCCGGTGTAGCTGTATGGGGTGAGCGGTTAAGAAAGAGCGAGAGTTTTTTAACGGCGCGGATATAGCTAGCTTGAGTAGCTGGGGCCAGCTTGCGCAGGTGCATATCTTCGATAAAGCGCTGGCGTAACGGACTAATAGTAGTGATAGGAATGGCCATGATATTGCTCCTCTCAAGAAGCAGAGGGAAATACCCTCCGCTCCCCGTAGGACAATGGCCGTATAAATCATGCTGACTTAGAAGAGCGTACTCGGTGTTGCAGGCAGCGCCCACTACCGCGCGAGCGGTTTAGTACTTGGGCCAAGAACGGTGGTTTTACATTGATTCCCCAGTGACCTGAATCCATATTGCTCAGAAAAATGGCATCTCGAGTGTATGACAGTACAATGTTTGGGCAAAAGTACACGAGTTATGAACCTAATGAGCCCAGCGCCTAACACTTCGCTTCAGTTTGCTCCGGCCTCCGGTCTGCACCAGGCCTCATTGCCAGGGCGCTACTTAGTTTCGCGTTAGCCATGAAATTTATTATCAGGCAGGTTAAAGAGCTTGACCGATCGCTGATCGCACTGTTTTATCGCTATGGCCATATGCTCCATCGCGTATCTATCGGTGTCCTGTTTATTTGGTTCGGCTTGCTCAAGCCATTTGGTCATAAGACCACGACCTCAATTCTGGCGCATACCATCTACTGGGGCGACCCGGAAAGCATGGTGCTGATACTTGGATGGTGGGAAGTTACGATAGGAGTTTGCCTACTTTTTCGGCCTCTTGTTCGTGTTGCCCTACTGCTGCTGCTAATCCGCCTACCAGGCGTAATCCTCACGTTTGTACTAAATCCCGAGATATGTTTTTACTCGTTCCCATTCTCCCCCACGCCGGAAGGCCAGTACTTAATCAAAGACCTGGCGATATTCATTGCGACGCTTGCCATAGCGGGCTCATCGCATCTCCACGATAAACCTAATCAGTATCACTAATCCGACGGAGCAGCCGATGGCGGCGTAGTCGCAACAATGGTCGTTATCAGGAAATGGTGGGCGGCAGCAAAGTGTTGGCTGTAGCCGCTCAACATCGCTCCGTCAGCACCATACAAACGTCTGCAAAGGGCCAGCAACGGTGGTTAAGCTAACACTCCCTCAGTGGCTGCTTAGGAGCAGGAGCTGCCGCCCATGATCAGCCGCCGTTAACTATTCGCCAAGTAGTTAAAACATAGATAAATCGAGTTGCTTTAGCATCTAATTGTTCACCTCTCTAAGAGGCTCTGACGGGCAACAAAAGGCATTAAAAATTAGATAAAAATGCATAATATTAGATAAAAGCCTTACAGGCCTCGTTCTATAAGGCTTTTCTAAGTTTTCTATCTAATTTTTAGTTAGATGTACCTCTTTATGTTCGCGAAAACGATACCAAACAGCATAAATATCTGGTCATTCTTGCTGGTTAAAATCGCTGATAGCGTCGTTATAGATTTTGAAGGTAGATCGACTAGCTAGCTGCAATCTATGCCTTGCTCTCTGCGATTTTTCCTGCGCAATTGTCTGATCACCTATTTATCCCGTTTGGTATTAGCTATCATCTTCGGTGAAGTTGGTTGGTAGCGTCATCTTCATCTGATTCCAGATTTGTGCACTCTCGATACCATAGTGACGTACCACAACCAAAATTTGCTCTCGGTTACCAGTTTGACACACTTCCAACAGATCTCGATAAAAAGTCAATGCCAACTGGCGTGCTTCTGGGTTAGAAAAGTAGTAACTGCCGACGCGATCGTACAGCTTTTTCAAACCATTAAAGATCAATCCGTAAATCTGATTTCCTGAGTGGAAAGCTAAGCGCTGGAACAACATGTAATCATAGAAATTGAATGTCTTCGCAACCAGCGCGGCTTGGCGTTTGCTCTCGTCTTTTTCACCATCATCTTTGACATGCTGGCGAATTTTATCAGCGTAAGGGGAGGTTTCCATAAACTGGTCCCACGAGTCAGCACTGATCAGCGCTTCGCACGACGAAATTACGCTGGTAATGGTTTTCTCCGCCGCTTCCTTATTTGCCTTGAACGCATAACGCATAAAGATCGGACTGATGTTGGTGCGTGCTGCCAGCAAATCTTCAACAATAGAGGTCGCGTTTTCTGCGTCTAACGTCATTAACGTATCGAGAATGTGCAGACCTGAGGTCTCCATGAACTGGTTGACTCGGGTAGGTTTTCCATGTTGGATAGTCAACCAACCGTCTCGAGCGAGTCGTTGTAACACTTCGCGCAGAGTAGTGCGCGTTACACCAATTAATTCAGAGAGCTCACGTTCTGC
This sequence comes from Pseudomonadota bacterium, assembly GCA_038533895.1. Classification (GTDB taxonomy): domain Bacteria; phylum Pseudomonadota; class Gammaproteobacteria; order Enterobacterales; family Vibrionaceae; genus Vibrio. Next base: position 4,144 of record JBCAXU010000147.1, read on the forward strand.
TGGTAAGATAGAACCAGGAGGGAAGCGCCCTTTCCAAATACTTTCAATAATGTATTTCTCAGCGAATCCTGCGGGGCTCTTTGCCTTGATGACCATTTATACTTAATCCAAACTTATCTTTATGGGTCCAATGCAACTCATCATACCACTAGTTATTCGATATCGAAAACCATCACGCAGTAAACGTGGCGTAAAACCACAATAGAGTTAATACTCTAAACCCATGCAGATTTAATAGCTATAAATTCGATGCTTAGATCTATTTATTTGTCATTTTAACAAGTTAAAAACATCCCCTAGCCCTCACCCAGATTACTACCATGCTTGAAATGTTAGATTGAAAAAATGCAAAATACCTATTCATTTCCATTCAGAATTATCACATATTCTTTCTTATTCACTACTTTCACGGCTTGGTTTGCACTAACGTCCGCTTTTCACAACTATTGGTCTCGTTTAACGCAACTTTGATCGCGTTTTTAAACAAAAGTTGGCATTCAGAATCGCTATTCCAATTTTCTAATTGACTAAATTTCGTTGGAGAGTAGAGTGGCGACCGAAGTAAGGAGTGCTTGTCTTTCTCAGGGAGTGACTTGGCAAGGCCACATGATTGTGAACAGAATGTTGTTTTTCTAAGTCACTGTTGCATCGGGTTCATTTTCGACGCAGAAACGTTTCTCGTTTTTCTAATTGTCTCTCAACGCCCGACAATGGATACAAGCATGCGCAGTGTCTATTCATAACAACATTAAGAGTATCTAAATCATGCCGATGTCACTCGGAAATGCATTTATTAAGAACTTTCTTGGTAAAGCCCCAGATTGGTACAAAGTTGCCATCATTTCATTTCTCGTTATTAACCCGATTGTTTTCTTTCTGATTGACCCGTTCGTCGCTGGGTGGTTGCTGGTCGCTGAATTCATTTTTACTCTGGCGATGGCACTGAAGTGTTACCCACTGCAACCGGGCGGCCTATTAGCGATACAAGCCATTGCGATTGGCATGACCAGCGCAGACCAAGTTAAACACGAGCTCGTGGCCAACATCGAAGTGCTGCTTCTACTAGTGTTTATGGTGGCAGGCATCTACTTTATGAAACAGCTGTTGCTGTTTATCTTCACTAAAATCCTGCTCGGTATTCGTTCAAAAAGCATGCTTTCGCTTGCGTTCTGTTTCGCAGCTGCATTCCTTTCTGCATTCTTAGATGCACTGACGGTTATCGCCGTGGTGATCAGCGTCGCGATTGGCTTTTACGCGATTTACCACAAGGTGGCATCGGGTCAAGGGCCACACTCAACTCATGATCATACGCAAGATGACCACCTATCTGAACTTACCCGCGACGACTTAGAGAACTATCGCGCATTTCTACGCTCACTGCTGATGCATGCGGGTGTGGGTACGGCTCTAGGTGGGGTAATGACCATGGTCGGTGAACCACAAAACCTTATCATCGCTGACCAAGCGGGCTGGGAGTTTGGTGAGTTTATCGTGCGCATGTTGCCAGTTACCGCGCCGGTGTTTGTTTTTGGCCTTTTGACCTGTGTACTAGTTGAGAAGCTGAAGGTATTTGGCTACGGCGCTCGTCTGCCAGATAACGTACGCCAAATCTTAATCGACTTTGACAATGAAGAGCGCAAGAACCGCACAAATCAAGACGTAGCTAAACTTTGGGTTCAAGGCATTATTGCGGTATGGCTGATCATTGGTCTAGCGCTACACCTAGCTGCCGTTGGTCTGATTGGTCTGTCTGTAATTATTCTAGCCACCTCATTTACCGGCATCATCGAAGAGCACTCATTAGGTAAAGCGTTTGAAGAAGCGCTGCCCTTTACCGCCCTACTCGCAGTATTCTTCTCTATCGTCGCCGTGATCATCGACCAAGAGCTATTTAAACCGGTCATCGACTTGGTGCTCAACGTCGAGGACAACGGCACTCAACTCGCCCTGTTCTATGTCGCCAACGGTCTGCTGTCGATGGTGTCAGATAACGTGTTCGTCGGTACCGTGTATATTAACGAAGTGAAAACTGCGCTTATCGAGGGACAGATTACACGCGATCAGTTCGACCTATTGGCAGTAGCGATCAACACAGGTACCAACTTACCATCAGTTGCGACTCCAAACGGTCAAGCCGCTTTCTTATTCTTACTCACATCAGCATTGGCACCACTGATCAGGCTATCATACGGTCGCATGGTGGTGATGGCGCTACCGTACACGGTCGTATTGGCACTGGTCGGTATGTTCGGTATCGTATTTTTCGTCGAGCCGATGACCGCTTGGTTCTATGACGCTGGCTGGATTTCACACCACATTGGTGAGGCGACGCCAGTTCTGTCTAGCGGCCATTAATTGAAACAAGTCGAAAGTTTTTGTTGCTCAAGAAACTTTTCCACGCTAAAAAGCTCTGATTAGTCAGAGCTTTTTTATTACTACAGGATATCAGTGTGAACATTCTTGCCACTCTCAATACTTTTTCAAAGGGACGTCTATCCTGGACGTTGCTGCTTTTATTCGTGGTCTTCTTTGAAGCGTGTGCGCTCTTCTTTCAACACGTGATGATGCTATCACCCTGTGTGATGTGTATTTATGAGCGCGTTGCGATGCTGGGCATTGGCGGCGCAGCGATTATTGGCCTTATTGCGCCACAGAACCCAATCATTCGCTGGTTAGGTCTGGGGCTTTGGTCTGCCAGTGCTTATAAGGGCCTAGCACTATCGATGCAGCATGTCGACTATCAATTTAATCCATCCCCTTTTGCCACGTGCGACTTGTTTGTCACCTTCCCTGACTGGGCCCCTTTGAACCAATGGGCGCCTTGGATGTTCGAAGCCTTCGGTGATTGCAGCAAGGTGGTTTGGCAGTTTTTAACTCTATCGATGCCTCAGTGGCTAGTCGTGATTTTTGCTGCCAACTTAGCAGCACTGGCGGTGATTGTTGTCGCGCAGTTTGTCAAAGGTAGAACATAGAAGCGAGAAGCGAGAAGCGAGAAGCGAGAAGCGAGAAGCGAGAAGCGAGAAGCGAGAAGCGAGAAGCGAGAAG
>JBCAXU010000148.1:0-7181 GCA_038533895.1 Pseudomonadota bacterium
ATGCACTTCCAATAGCGCCCCCTCAATTAAGCGAGCAACAAACGGGATTGCGCCAATCGTTAGTGGCACAATGGCCGCTGTTGTGCCGATAAAGGTGCCGACCAATAGCTTTGTTACCGGAATGATTGCCACCATCAACACTAGGAAAGGCACAGAGCGTCCAATGTTGACGATAGCGCCAAGCACACTGTTTAACTTGGTGTTTTCTAGCAAACCGCCTTTTTTAGTGGTGTGCAGAATAACCCCGAGAGGAATGCCCACCGCAAAGCCGACAATCCCTGCAACTGCCACCATGTATAGGGTTTCCCACGTTGCACCGAGCAGCAACTTGCTGTTGAGGCTTAACCACTGTGAAATTTCATTAAAGGACATAACCCAGCACCTCTACTTTTACGTTGTGGTCACGCAGGAACTCAATGGCTGCGTTGTCATCTTGTTCATTACCAAATAGCTCAGCCACCATCATGCCGAACTTGACGCCGCCCGCGTAGTCGAGATCTGAACTTAAAATAGAGACATCGATGTTAAATTTGCGTGCGATTTGAGTCATAAGTGGCGCATCCACGGTTGCGCCGGTGAATTCAAGGCGCACCAGCGGGTAGCTGCCTTCAACGCGACTCGGTTGCAGACGCGCTTGGTAATCTTCGGGAATCGATAGATCCAGTGTAGAGCGAATAAACTCATGAGCCAGGTCGGTTTTCGGGTGAGCAAATATTTCCCCGACGGTGCCTTTTTCAACCAACTCGCCTCCGCCAATGATCGCCACTTGATGACAAATGCTTTTCACAACGTCCATCTCATGGGTAATTAACAGCATGGTGATATTGAGCTTGCGGTTGATCTCTTTTAGCAGTTCCAAAATTGATTGTGTGGTGGCTGGATCGAGAGCGCTGGTCGCTTCATCACATAGCAGAACTTTAGGATCCGATGCGAGTGCTCGCGCAATCGCCACACGTTGTTTCTGACCGCCACTTAGATTCGCTGGGTAGCTTTCGTGTTTATCGGCCAAGCCAACCAGTTTCAGCAGCTCGGTCACTTTTGCTTCGATTTGTGTTCTATCCTGACCCGCTAACTCCAGCGGCAGTGCGACGTTGCCAAACACAGTGCGTGAAGAGAGTAAGTTAAAGTGCTGAAAGATCATGCCAATGTTACGACGCGCTTCGCTCAGTTGAGATTTACTCAGTTGAGTAAGATCGACACCGTCTACCACAATTGAGCCGCTGGTTGGGGCTTCAAGCATATTTACACAGCGAATAAGGGTACTTTTCCCTGCTCCTGATGAGCCAATAACACCAAAAATGGTTCCCTGAGGAACGGTCAGGTTGATCTCTTTCAAGGCGTGAATCTCCTTATTGCCTTGATAGAAAACCTTATTTACTTGATTAATTTCAATCATTGAGAAACCCGTTATCAGTTTGGATGAGCAGCAGATGATTATGTTGAGCTACATCTCATTTAGTAGAGGATGCTATGGGTTTGTGGATTTAGTGTCAATAGATATTTTTACGTCTAGACGTCTAAACGTATTTTTCGCTAAAACCAATCGGAATGAGTTAGTCATGAATGACATATAGCGATAGGCCTAATGCTATCAAGATGGCATATTGAAGTGACTCAGGTATAATCTGAGTAATAAAACTAGTGAAATGAGAAACATATTTTGGCCAAACCCGCAGTCTTTTTAGATCGTGACGGCGTGATTAATGTCGACCACGGTTACGTCCACGATGAGCATGACTTTGAGTTTATCGATGGGGTATTTGAAGCCGCTAAACAGTTGAAGCAGATGGGGTATCAACTTGTTCTGGTGACCAATCAGTCCGGTATTGCTCGTGGAAAGTTCAGTGAAGATCGCTTTCTGTCTCTGACTCAATGGATGGATTGGAATTTTGTCGATAATGGGGTTGAGTTCGATGGTATTTATTATTGCCCACATCATCCAGAGCATGGTGTTGGTAAGTACAAAGAAGATTGCGATTGTCGTAAACCTAAACCCGGTATGTTTTTCTCAGCACGCGACTTTCTAAACATTGATATGGAAAATTCGGTCATGGTGGGCGACAAAGCAGAAGATCTTATGGCTGCCGAAGCCGCCGGCGTTGGGACCAAAATCTTGGTTCGCACAGGTAAGCCGGTTACCGAGAAAGGCCAGTCCCTGGCCACAGTGGTGCTAGACAGCATTAAAGAAGTCCCTGCTTTTCTAGCGAAATAGTTTGACTATAGAGCCGCCAGCGCGGCTTTTGTTTTGTCTGGAGGTGACTATGCTACGTTTACTAACCGTATTCGCACTAACGGGAATGCTTGTCGGCTGTGCTGATGAACGCGTGGTGAGAGAAGAGGTGTTTCAAGGCGAATTTCTTTTCTATCAATGCGAATCTCAATACACTTTCCAAGTGGCTTATATGCCTAATACCCCGGCGGCACTATTGCGCACAGAACAAGGGGATTTTCGCCTTATGCAAGTGGCTTCCGGCTCTGGAACCAAATATATCCTAGATGATCAAACCACCGAAAAACCCAATCCGATTACTCTTTACACTAAGGGTAACCAAGCACGTCTAGAGGTTGGGCGGCAGGTACACAAAAATTGCGTTACCCAGTAATTGCTTTACTATTGGGGAAAACGGCACCGCTATGTTGGCGCTATATTTAATAAAATTAGTAAGCTATGACTAAGAAACTCACTATTCTTGATATTGCTCGTTTGTCCGGTGTCGGTAAGTCGACCGTCTCGCGCGTGTTGACCAATGACCCTAAAGTCAAGCCTGAAACTCGGGCTAAAGTCGAGCAGGTGATTCAAGAGTCTGGTTATGTACCGTCCAAATCGGCGCAGTCGATGCGGGGCGGCAGTCAGAAAGTGGTCGGTGTGATTATCTCGCGTCTGGATTCTCCGTCGGAAAACAAGGCTGTCAGCAGTATGCTCTCGACGCTGTATGCCGCTGGCTACGATGTCGTGATCATGGAGAGTCAGTTTGACCGCGATAAGACCAATGAACACCTAGATGTGCTAAAAAAACGTAGCGTTGATGGCGTTATCGTGTTTGGCTTTAGTGATTTCGACCTCTCTAAGCTTGCCAGCTGGAACAACCACAGTGTGGTGATTGCCATGGATACTCAGCAGGTCTCATCGATCAATTATGATAACAACCAAGTTATCGTCAAAGCATTGCAGTATCTAGAGGGCAAACAGCTTTCGCAAATCGCATTTATCGGTGTCGATCCCAGTGATAAAACCACAGGTCAGGTTCGTTTAGCGGCGTATCTAAACTGGTGCCAGCAGAAAGGGCTAACGCCCAATCATCGCACTGGGCAACTCAGTCATGAGAGTGCGTACCTTCTGGTCGACGATGTGTTGACAGACAAAACCCAAGCCATTGTTTGTGCGAGCGATACCTTAGCCTTGGGGGTGATTAAGCGGCTGCAAGAACTCAACCGAGAAGACGTGGTCGTGACTGGGGTGGGGGGCAATGAGCTGCTCTCATTCCTGTTTCCCAAAGTGTTTAGTATTGACCCTGGGTATGCCTTAGCAGGAGAAAAGGCTGCTAAGTTATTGATATCTCAAATTAATGGTGAAATAGACAAGATTCACCTAACCCAAGAACCTATCTCAATTTAAGTCATTATTTTCAAACTGTTTTAAAATTATACTGTGATCTCATTCAATTAATGGGACTGTTCCCATTTTTATCTTTCGATAGATCTGACACTATAATAATCACAAATGGGAATGTTCCCATAAATATAAAAGTAAACCTGTCAGTGTGAACTGAACAAGAATGAGAATCCAATTAGGGTGGACATGGATATGAGTAAGATTGCGAAACAAGAAGTGGAGCGTCTGATTGAGTTAGTCGGTGGGCGTGACAACATCGCTAGCGTCAGTCACTGCCTAACGCGACTACGTTTTGTATTGAACGAAACGGATAAAGCGGACCCAAAAGCGCTGGAAGCCTTGCCGATAGTCAAGGGCTGCTTCACCAATGCAGGCCAGTTTCAGGTGGTTATCGGGACTGAAGTCGATGAAGTGTACAAGGTATTGATTGAACTGTCTGGTAAGAGTGAGGCATCAAAAGACGAAGCCAAGCTTGCTGCACGTCAAAACATGAACTTGCTTGAGCGCGGTATCTCCCATCTTGCTGAAATTTTTGTCCCGCTGCTTCCTGCCATCATCACTGGAGGTCTAATCTTAGGCTTCCGCAATGTGATTGGTGACATCAAGATGTTTGATGGCCAATCACTCACAGAAATCAGTCAGTTCTGGGCGACGGTGCACAGCTTCTTGTGGCTGATTGGCGAGGCGATTTTCTTCTTCCTACCTGTCGGTGTTTGTTGGTCTACCGTGAAAAAACTGGGTGGAACGCCGATCCTTGGTATTACCTTGGGTGTGACACTGGTTTCGCCACAATTAATGAACGCTTACTTGATCGGTAAGCAAGCGCCTGAAGTGTGGGACTTCGGTCTGTTTGTGATTGAAAAAGTCGGTTATCAAGCCCAGGTGATCCCGGCAATGCTAGCGGGTATGGCACTGGCGTTTATTGAAACCAACTTGAAGCGAATTGTACCGTCGTACCTTTATTTAGTCGTTGTTCCGTTTGTGTCTATCATCGTCTCAGTGGTGCTCGCTCACTCGCTGATCGGTCCATTTGGCCGTGTGTTAGGTGATGGCGTGGCATTTGCGGCGAAAGCAGCGATGACAGGGGATTTTGCTGTTATAGGTTCCATGATCTTTGGTTTCCTATACGCTCCGCTTGTTATCACTGGTATCCACCACACGACTAACGCAGTTGACCTACAACTGATGCAAGATTTAGGCGGCACGCCAATCTGGCCTTTGATTGCTCTATCGAATATTGCTCAAGCGTCTGCGGTAGTGGGTATCATTATTATCAGCAAAAAGCATGGTGAGCGTGATATTTCAGTGCCTGCCGCTATCTCTGCTTACCTTGGGGTTACTGAGCCTGCGATGTACGGTATTAACCTTAAATACAAGTTCCCGATGCTAAGCGCAATGATCGGTAGTGCTGTTGCTGCGGCTATCTGTGGAAGTGCGGGTGTGATGGCGAACGGTATCGGCGTCGGTGGCTTGCCAGGTATCCTCTCTATCCAGCCACAATTTTGGGGAATCTATGCGATTGCCATGCTGGTAGCCATTGCGCTTCCTGCCGCGTTGACTCTGTTCTTCTACAAGCGTGCTCAATCAAAAGGCGAGTTAGAGCCAGTCAGCGCCTAATCAAGATAATCACTCTTTAGGAGCGGCCATTGCCGCTCCTTTTATTCAGCAAATTTTCGGTAAGTGAGTTCAGTCATGAAAGTCATCACTCAGGATCCTAACTGGTGGAAAACCGCCTCGATTTATCAGATCTATCCAAAGAGTTTCTGCGACAGTGGGAACAAAGGCACGGGCGATATTCAGGGGATCATTTCTAAGCTGGATTATCTCAAGCGCCTCGGTGTCGATGCGATTTGGTTAACCCCGGTTTATCAGTCTCCTATGGTCGACAACGGTTACGATATCTCCGATTACTACGCAATCAATCCAGATTTTGGCACTATGGCCGACTTTGACCAACTGCTTGAACAAGCTCATCAACGTGGATTGCGGATCATCATGGACATAGTGGTCAACCATACCTCGACCGAACATCACTGGTTTCAGTCGGCGCTGGGCGATAAACAGAGTCCTTATCGCGACTACTACATTTGGCGTGACCCTGTTGATGGGGATGTGCCGAATAACTGGCAATCGAAATTTGGCGGCAGCGCTTGGGAGCTCGATGAAGCCTCTGGTCAATACTATCTACACTTGTTTGCCAAACAGCAGGCGGACTTGAACTGGGAGAACCCCAAAGTTAGGGGCGAAGTTAAAGAGGTGATCAGTTACTGGGCTGAAAAAGGGGTTGATGGCTTCCGTCTAGACGTGATCAATTTGATTTCGAAGCAGCAAGATTTCCCTAATGATGACATCGGTGATGGTCGCCGATTCTATACCGATGGGCCGCGCGTTCATCAATACTTACAAGAGATAAGCCAAGCGGTATTTCAGAAATATGGTAGCGTGACCGTGGGTGAGATGTCGTCGACAACGCTTGAGCATTGTCAGCAATACTCTTCACTCGATGGCAAAGAGCTGTCGATGGTGTTTAATTTCCACCACTTAAAAGCCGACTATCCGAATGGCGAAAAGTGGACCAAAGCGCCGTTTGACTTTGTACAACTCAAACAGATTTTTAATCACTGGCAAACCGGGCTTAACGGCAAAGGGTGGGGAGCGCTCTTTTGGTGTAACCACGACCAGCCGCGTGTGGTCAGCCGTTTGGGTAATGATAGCCAGTACCGAGTCGAGTCGGCTAAGATGCTGGCAGCATCGATACATATGATGCAAGGTACGCCTTACATCTACCAAGGCGAAGAAATTGGCATGACCAACCCAGGTTACACCTCGATTGAGCAGTATCGTGATGTCGAAAGTACCAACATGTATGACATTATGGTCAATCAACAAGGCGTCGACCCACAGACAATGCTAGAGATATTAGCTCAAAAATCACGTGATAATTCGCGCACGCCAATGCAATGGAATAGTGAACCCTATGCTGGCTTCTCCAAGGGTCAGCCTTGGCTTGAAGTTGCAGCCAACTACCGTGAACTCAATGCGTTGCAAGCAGAGCAAGACCCGAATTCGGTGTTCTATTTTTATCAAGAGCTGATTGAGTTGCGCAAAGAAGTGAAGGTGATTACCACTGGCGACTATCTTGATCTCTATCCAGACCACTGCGCAGTGTTTGGTTATCAGCGCCGTTCATCTGAGCAAACACTCATTTGTTTAAACAACTACTATGGCGAAGAAACCGAATGTGTGCTGCCAAGTGATTTTGAAGTTAGCAAAGCTAGCTATGTCTTGGGTAACTACTTGGATTTACCTGAGAAAGTCAGCGAGCATCAGGTTTTAAGACCGTATGAGACGCGTATTTTACTCTTAGAAAACTAACCCCCCCTTAAAGTGTTAGTTAACTTACGCCCCGCGAGTCGGGGCTTTTTTATGCGGAGTGATACCAAACAGCATAAATATCTGGTCATTCTTGCTGGTTAAAATCGCTGATAGCGTCGTTATAGCTATGTTTTCAAGGAATGGTGTAGGTAGGTCAACTAGCTAGCTGCAATCTATGCCTTGCTCTCAGCGA
>JBCAXU010000149.1:0-7136 GCA_038533895.1 Pseudomonadota bacterium
CGACCAAGCACAATGGCATTGACCCGAGTGTCTTCGACAATCAGTACCGACATGCCTGTGCCATCAAACTCTTGTTGAGTAAAGGTTGACTCGGATTGAACAGTTTGGGCGATTGAAATGGGAATTTTCACCGTGAAGGTACTGCCGAGTGTGGGCATACTATCCACCTCCACTTTACCCTCCATCAATTTAACCAACTCAGAAATAATCGCCAGCCCTAGCCCTGTTCCACCAAAACGGCGCGTCGTATCAGTTTCGGCTTGACTAAATGGGTCAAAGATCAGCGCTTGTTTGTCGCGACTGATGCCAATGCCTGTGTCTTTGACTTGGATTTCTAGCCAAGCGCCGTTGCTGTAATCGTTAACGGCCAGATCGAGCGTCACACTCCCTTTAATGGTGAATTTCCAAGCATTATTGAGCAGGTTTTGCAGGATTTGCATGACTCTAGTTTCGTCGGCCAAAATGTGAACATCATCGTTGAAGTGGCAGTGACAATGAAAATCCAAGCCTTTTTCTTCGCACAAAGGCTGATACATACGTGATAGCTTGTCAGCCACCATTTTCAACGAAAAGTCCTGCGGCTCTAGATGCAGTTTACCCGCTTCAATTTTCGAGAAATCTAAGATGTCGTTAAGCACCTCCAACATATGGCGTCCGGAGCTTAAGAATGTCTCGACGTACTCTTGCTGTTCTTGATTGAGCGGCGTGTGTTGCAATAACTCACCAACCCCGAGGATACCGTTCATCGGTGTTCGTAACTCATGACTCATGGCCGCGAGGAACTGCGACTTCGCGACGTTTGCGGAATTCGCTTCAACAGCTTTCTGCTCTAGGCTTTCTTGCAGTTCTACTCGTTGAGTGATGTCGCGTTCAACCGCCATAAAGCCTTCGAGCTCGCCCTCTTTGTCATAGAGCGGCGTTAGTGCAAGCTCAATCCAGTAAAGCTCACCTGATTTGTTGTAGTTAACCAACTCAAAAAAACCGTAGCGACGATCATCAATCGCCTCACGAATCGCTGCCGTGGTTTGTTTGTCTGTTTGCACACCTTGAAGAAAATCGCCTGGTCTTCGCCCCAGCACTTCTTGCTCGTTATAACCCGTTAACTTTTCGAAGGCGTTATTCACCCAGACGATCTTAGCCTCGATGTCGGTGAACACCACCGCATCTCGCATGTATTTTACCACTCGCGCAAGCCTTGCCGATTCGGCCTCGCGACGCTCAAGCTCTTTGGATTGCTGTTTGAGTTGTTGCTCTGATTGAGAGAGCGCCTGAAATGGTGAGACCAGTACCTTGCGGCCCAACGCAACTAACACAACCAGTGCAACCAGGGTCGCGAATAACATACCCATCAACAGGCTTTGCACGAAATTGTGTTTTGCCTCTTCTAACAAACTCGGTGAGTAGGCGTACAACATAGAGAAGGTGGTGCCCTCTATTGGTTGTTCCATGATAGGCCAAGAGTGGGGTGAGAACATGCGCCAGTCCATACTGGGCTGTGCTAAACCAAACCAGTAGTACTGATCACTGCCTAAGCCAGAGAAAAAGTCGCGCTCACTTAAAGGCGTGATGTAAGTGGCCAGCCCTTCAGAAAGGCCGTTGTACTTAACCGGCAAGGTGACCAACAAATAACTGCTCTGCTGTACGGCAAAGATCGAATATGAGTGGCGTTCGAGTAAACGTTCACTCTCAACCCCACTTTCTATAAGAGCAATCACCTGTGGCGGTAGTGCCAACTCGGAATAGACTTCTTCACCAGCAAAGTCGTACACATTGACATAGGCCTCACCGGTCACCGGTTTAAAACGAGAAAGTTGATCGTAAAATGCGAGCGGGTCTTCAACCCCCTCTAATACCGCCCCCAACAATAGAGGATGCTCGACGATGTTAGCTAAACGGTCGCGACGCGAGTTCATATACTCTTTGACATAACGTTCAACAGTCGTAATTTTGCTTTTTACGCTCTCGTTGATCACCACTTGGGCCGTTTGCTGAGCTTGATGCTGAACAAAGACTAGGCTGGTAATCAAAAAGACACACGCGCCAACAATGATGAAAAGCGCGAAGAGATGCATCCCATTTTTTTTGTCAAACTTGAGCATTACTACCCCTTAGTTGGCGCCAGCCGTGGTGTGACTGAGCAGCTTTACGGCGTTTTTATCGTCATAGTAAGCCATGCAGTAGTCTTGACTCCCCAAGGCTTCATGAGCATCGACATTGTCTTGGCTATAGGCTGAAAAAGGTCGGCGATACTCTTTCACTAACCCTTGAACTGGCTGCTGCAGAGTTTCGAGTGCCTGTTTAAGCATCTTGCGGTTTAACCCCATGTCGCTGCCTAATTCGACACTCGACGCCGCTTGAATAAATACTTTTGACAAGTCGTAACCATGGACAAACCCCGCCGGCGCATCGATATTGGGCTGACTGAAGGTATCCGGAAACAGCTTCCGCGCGTTGCTGAACACTTGTTGACGAAACTCATTCATCTCTGAGCTATAGAAGTTGAAGCAAGACTGGACAAATCGCAAACTGGCTTTTTCACGCACCTGATAAGGAACACTGTCTGCAAACTGACCGCCAGTGATCCCCCAATGGCTGTATACCGGCATTGTTTCACCGACTTCGGATACCGCTTCTATAATGATCTTTCCTTCGCGAGCATTTGAGACCATCAATAAACAGTCAGCACCTTGTTGCTGGGCCTCACGAACAATAATGCGCGCATCCGAAGCCCTTATCCCCCAGTCGAACCAAGCGGTTTGCACCTGGTCTGAGCTATCATCGGGCAGCGCTTTCATCATCGCCTTAAAGTTAGATTTACCCCATCCCGTGTTCTCTAGCACCAAGTGCGGTTGCTGACATTGCTGAGCGGCAGCGTGATCCACCAGAATTTTGCCTACCTTTGAATCGTCGACAGACAGACGGAACACATAATTATTACTGGAGTCTGGATAACGGGTAATCGGCGTGCCAGCTGCCCATGGAACCAGAGTGAGCAATCCGGATTGGTTGATGAAATCGCGGTACTTAATCAGCGGAGGTGAATGCATCCCAGCGATAAACACCAGCGCATCTGGGTCGCTTAGAAAGCGATCCATGTTCTTCTTGCTACGCTTAGCGTTGCCCCTGTGATCGGTGACGACAAATTCGACTGGCACCCCGTTGATTTGGTTGTCGACCTCAGCAAAGGCGACTTTCACCCCCTGCTCTATCGAAAGCGCGGACTCCAAATGTCCAGTTCGGTCTGCGTCGAGGTAAATCTTGAATAAGCTAGGCGCAGCCAGAGCACTGCCGCTCATCATAACTGTTAGCAATATCCAAACGAAGTATCGAAGCATAGTGTTCCCTAACCATTGAATAATAGATATATCATTAGCTTAGGCGAGTGCGGCGGTTTTGCCAATTCGATCTTCATGGCCCACACAATACGCAGTCAATGGCATAAATTAGCTTTGGCTGCCAAAGTGCGACAAACCAGCCCTATTGCATCGACAATTTACACCTAAGTATTTCATTCAAGTAATGGACATTTGATAAATATGTCACAGGTGAACCTGATCGCTCACTGGCTAAGCGTATCGTTTAACAAAATCTATAAAGGATTTGTCGGCAATCGATAGATACCCATCACGGCGCCAAGCCAGCGCTAAATCAATTTTGACTGGAGGGGAAAATGGCACGCCAACCACCTCTCTTTCATGTTCAGTGACCAAACTAAGTAGTGCAGTAATGGCAAACTCATGTTTGACTATGCTAAGAATCATTGGCAACAAATTGGTTTCAAATGAAAAGTTCATTTCTTTGCCGCACAATTTTGCTTGGCGTTCGATGAAGTTACGATGGAAGTAGCCTGGCTTGAACATCACCAATTCATTGTCGAAGAAGTTGGAAAAGCTGACGCTATCGCAACCAGCAAACGGATGCTCTGGCGCCACCACTGCGACCATTTCAGCCTGTAACAAATGATCAGTTTCGAGGTCTTCAGGGACATTTTCATCATCAATCACCCCAATATCCAACTCGCCATTCAATAACATTTCACGGATATCGCGGGTCCCTGCGTCGACCAAAGTGAGCTTTAAGTTGGGATAACGGCTTTTAAATGCCATTAATACCTCAGGAAAGAAGTAGGACCCCATCATACTCGGCGCACCCAACCTTACCTCTCCCTTCTCTAACCCCTTGAGCTCATCAATGGCCAGTTGGGCGTCTTCGAGTTGTTGCAGCACCCGTTTCGCGTGCTCAAATAACACCAAACCTTCATCGGTTAATTGCACCGTACGCTCTTCACGACGAAACAGCGCCACACCTAAATTGTGCTCTAGCTTCTTAATTGAAATACTGAGCGCAGGCTGAGCGATATGTAACGCTTTGGCAGCTTGAGTAAAGTGTTGATGCTCCGCGACCGCAACAAAATGCCTTAACTGTTTTGAGTCCATAAACTTGATAACATAAATATATTAAGATCATATTTTTAATATATTTTATATATCATGAAATGGCTGGTAGTTTGCTCACATAATCTCTATTGAGACTTTGTTTCCTCGTTTGAAGTAAACACGTGCTCAGCTTTTTGATCCTAAATGGTACTCGCTATGATTGAACTCGCCAGCCCCGACTATCGCCGTGTGACTTTTAGCCTTGCTCTAGGCTCTTTCATTGTGTTTTGCAATCTGTACCTATTCCAGCCCATGCTGCCCTATATGGCTGAGCACTTTTCTGTTTCAGAGACACAGGTTAACTGGATATTTGCTGCGTCAACGCTAGCGCTTTCAGTCTGTTTGGTCCCTTGGGCGGTCGCCTCTGAATCGATTGGTCGGCGCAATGTAATGCTACTCGGGTTAACAGCCATGCCATTTATAGGATTGGCGATGCTGGCCAGCGACTCGATGTTAGCGATAGTGCTACTCAGAGCCTTGATGGGCGTTGCTCTCGCAGCGTTTGCCTCGGTGGCCGTTGCCTACATGGTTGAAGAGTTGTCGGAACGGGCATTTAGCCATGCTATAGGCGGTTACATCGCTGCCAACTCGTTGGGAGGCATTACCGGGCGAATCGTCGGCGGTTCACTGACCGATGCTCTGGGCTGGCAGCAAGCAGTCATTGCGATGGCGCTGTTCTCGTTTGTCGCTGCGTTGGTCGTCATCGTCAGTCTACCCAAACAGCAACACTTTACGCCGCAACGTGGCATGCTTAGATACCATAATCGCGCGTTGGTTAAGCACCTCAACAATCGCGCTATTTGGCTTGCGATGTTACTCGGAGGCATCAACTTCGCGCTTTTCGTCAACCTTTACTCAGTCATGGGCTTTCGATTGGTGGCAGCGCCACATAACCTGCCGATTGGCTTGGCATCACTGATTTTCCTATGTTATCTCGCTGGCACCTTAAGCTCTAAGCTCACTTCCGTGTGGCGTAAAAGTCGAACCAGTGTTGCTGGCATGATCACCGGCAGTATCATCAGCTTAGCGGGCATGCTGGTTGCCTATATCGACACCTTGGCCTTTATGATGTTGGGCCTGCTGCTGATTAGCTTTGGCGCTTTCTTTACCCATACGTTGGCGTATGCGTGGGTCAGTCAAAAAGCCACACACGCTAAAGCAACGGCTACCGCGCTGTATTTGGTGCACTACTATGTGGGTGGAAGCCTGGGCGGGTTTTTCTTGATCTATTGTTGGCAACACGGTGGTTGGGACTACGTGATCCTCGGCGGTAGTCTGCTTTACATCGGGATGTTCTTGCTTTGTCACCGATTAAAAAGTTGGGAGAGAGGATCACACCCCAGCTCAGATTCTGCTATTCTTGCGCCAAATTCTAATTTGGAAGCAAAATGACCGTATCAAGCTCCACTCAGCCTTCTGTTGCTCAGGTTGAAACCGCCGTTACCCAGTGGCTTAACGAAGTTGTTATTGGCCTTAACCTGTGCCCTTTTGCGGCCAAGCCACAGCGCAACAAACAAATTAAAATCGCTGTTAGTCAAGCCAAGACTGAAGAGACGCTGCTGCAAGACATTTTGACCGAGTTGTTTGAACTCGAAGCGACGCCTGCTGAGAAGTTGGAGACCACGTTGGTTGCCGTGCCCTTCATGTTGAATGATTTTTACGACTACAACCTGTTTATCGACTGGGTCGAAGCGCTCATTCGTCAGCATCAGTGGGAAGGCATTTTCCAACTGGCCACCTTCCATCCTGACTACTGTTTCGGCGGTGCGCATCCAGACGATGCCGAAAACCTGACCAACCGCTCTCCCTATCCGGTTTTTCATCTTATCCGAGAAGAGAGCATGGAAAAGGTACTCAAACACTATCCCAACCCGGAGGCGATACCCGACACTAATATCGCTCGCGTTGAGTCATTGACTGAGCAACAGCGTCGTCAATTGTTCCCCTACCTCTTTTCTTAATCGCGCCGATAGCCGCTGAGCATTCGCTTTGATAGACTTAGCGCTTATTGTGTTTTCCCAGGTTTACAGACATGCATTTATCTAAACTCACTACGGACATTTTTGATCACCTTTATCGCGATATTACCGAGTTTCGCAGTACTTTCGACCTGCCTGTCGCCTCACCAGAGAGCTTGGATGACAAAGCCGATACATTGCACACATCCCTAGCCATTGAAGAGCTCACTGAGCTGGCAGAAGCCGACAACAAAACCGAGCAAGCCGATGCCATCGTCGACAGTGTTTATGTGTTAATGGGCCGTCTAGTCCATTTGGGCCACGACAAAATCGAAGATAACTTGGCAATCAACTATTTGATTGACTTGCTCCTCAACGTGGCCGTCAACCGCGGTATCGACTTTGTCCCGTGTTGGGATGAGGTGCATTCCAGCAATATGAGTAAAGTGTGCCGCAACGAGCAAGAGTACGCAGACACAGAAGCGCATTATGCCGAGCAAGGCATTAAGCTAATGGCGGTACAAAAAGGCGATTACATTATTGCTAAGTGCGCAGAAGATTTTGTCGCGCAAGGTAAAACCATTCGTCAAGGTAAAGTGCTGAAGTCGGTCTACTATCGCCCTGCTGACTTAACTTCACTAACGCAATAAGCGTTACCCGACCATTTATACCAAACGGGATAAATAGGTGATCAGATAATTGCGCAGGAAAAATCGTTGAGAGCAAGGCATAGATTGCAGCT
>JBCAXU010000150.1:0-7124 GCA_038533895.1 Pseudomonadota bacterium
AAAGAGTCCCAAAATCTGACACCCAGCGCACGTTTTAAGATTAGGTTCATTCCACAAATTACCATGACCCAAATGAACACCGTTCCGATATCTACCATTTTAAATTTGACCTTCACTCATCTGTTGTTTCTAAACCCTCTAGATCCGACGCCAAATTTGCTATAGCGCCCGAAACTAACCCACCACCTACGGATGTTGCGAGAGAGCTGAAACCTTTAACCGGACTTAAAGCGCCTGCACCCATTCCGGCAAGTGTTCCTGTAGCGATGGTACTGAACGATGCGTTACGCCCGCCACCAATAATTGCCCCGTAGAAACCACCTATGCCACCGGCTATTGCGCCTAAAGCATTGGCCCAAAGTGCACCAGAAACATTTGAGATCTCATGATTGTTTAATTCTGTAGGTTTTTCCATTGTTTGATTATCCTTTCAAAATAAATGATGGGCTTCACACAGTGTGCGTAAAGCCAACTTAACTCTGATTCACTTTGCCTATGAAAAATACTGACCTTTCGATGGTTTTTTATTCTAAATAGCCCTTGCATAGTAATTAATCACCTTATATAATGCGCGCCCTTTTAAACGGAAACGGGAAGCCGATTGAGCAAATAATCTCTGTATTTGCGAGGCGTTAGACCCAAACAAGAGAGCATGTAAAATGGCTAAAAAAGTAAGCGGTATTATCAAGCTTCAGGTTGCAGCAGGCGCTGCTAACCCAAGTCCACCAGTTGGTCCTGCACTAGGTCAACACGGTGTAAACATCATGGAATTCTGTAAGGCTTTCAACGCGAAAACAGAAAGCCTTGAGAAAGGCGCTCCAGTACCAGTAGAAATTACTGTATACGAAGATCGCTCTTTCACATTCGAAACTAAGACTCCTCCTGCGTCTTACCTGCTTAAGAAAGCAGCGGGCATCAAGAGTGGTTCTGGCCGTCCTAACACTGAAAAAGTGGGTAAAGTTACTCGCGCTCAGTTGGAAGAGATTGCTAAAACTAAAGAGCCAGACCTTACTGCAGCTGATCTAGATGCAGCGGTACGCACTATCGCGGGTTCTGCTCGCTCAATGGGCTTGAACGTAGAGGACTAATCGAATGGCTAAATTAACTAAACGCGCTCGCCTAATCCGCGACAAAGTTGACTCTACTAAAGAGTACGAAATCAACGAAGCAGTAGCGCTTCTTAAAGAACTAGCAACAGCTAAGTTCGCAGAAAGCGTAGACGTATCTGTTAACCTTGGTATCGATGCGAAGAAATCTGACCAAAACGTTCGTGGTGCAACTGTACTACCTAACGGTACTGGTAAAGACGTTCGCGTTGCAGTATTCACTCAAGGTGCAAATGCTGAAGCGGCTAAAGAAGCTGGTGCAGACATCGTTGGTATGGACGACTTAGCTGAGCAAGTTAAGAAAGGCGAAATGAACTTTGACGTAGTAGTTGCTAGCCCAGACGCGATGCGTGTTGTTGGTCAACTAGGTCAAATCTTAGGTCCACGTGGCCTTATGCCTAACCCAAAAACTGGCACTGTAACGCCTGACGTTGCAACGGCAGTTAAGAACGCTAAAGCTGGTCAGGTACGCTACCGTAACGATAAGAACGGTATCATCCACGCTAGCATCGGTAAGATTGCGTTCGAAGCGAACCAAATTCAAGAAAACCTTGAAGCGCTACTTGAAGCATTGAAGAAAGCTAAGCCTTCTTCTGCGAAAGGTACATACATCAAGAAGATCAGCCTAAGCACTACAATGGGTGCTGGTGTTGCTCTTGATAAGGCTTCTGTAGGTCTTTAATTTCGCTGAGCTTAGGCTTATCGAAATCTCTTAAAGGTTATGGGTTGGAGCTGTGATAATTAGCAGTGCTAATAAGCAGCTCCCGTCCTAGACCGCAGGTGCGGTGTGGTGAAAGAGGTAAGAGAACTTTCACAGTCAACACACTGCTTAATACAACAACCTGCGCAGACGGTGGTTTGACTCAGACTCTCTGGGGTAACAAACACCGTAGAGCGGTATCAACCATGAGGGTTGGTATCAATCTGTGAACCCTGACGGCGTAAGCGGGTAACCGCAAACAAAGTCAGATACAAAGAGGTGAACTCAGTGGCACTAGGTTTAGCAGCAAAAAAAGAGATCGTAGCAGAAGTTTCTGAAGTTGCGTCTCGCGCTCTATCCGTAGCCGTTGCTGAATACCGTGGGATGGAAGTTGCAGAACTGACTGACCTACGTGTTAAAGCTCGTGAGCAAGGCGTATACCTAAAGGTTGTACGTAACACTCTTGCAAAGCGTGCTCTAGCAGACAGTCAATTTGCAGACTTAGACAGCGCCTTAACTGGTCCGCTTATCTATGGTTTCTCTATCGACGCACCAGGCGGTGCGGCACGTCTTTTCAAAGACTTCGGTAAGACTAACGATAAGCTAAAAGTTACAGCACTATCTATTGGTAGCGGTCTTCTTGGTCCAGAGAAATTGGACGCAGTTGCAGCACTACCTACCCGCGACGAAGCGCTTGCGAAACTACTTGCAACCTTCAAAGCACCAGTTGGGAAATTCGTTCAAACAATCAACGAAGTTCCTGGCAAGTTTGTGCGCGTATTGGCGGCGGTCAAAGACACCAAGTAATTGGCGTTTTTGGCATATTGATTTTTTTAACATTTTATACCCAGGAGTTTAGAGAACATGGCTCTAACTAAAGAAGATATCTTAAACGCAATCGCTGAAATGCCAGTAATGGAACTGGTTGAACTAATCGAAGCGGCTGAAGAAAAATTCAACGTATCTGCTGCAGCTGCTGTTGCTGTTGCTGGTCCAGCTGCTGGCGGTGACGCTGCTGCTGCAGAAGAAAAGACTGAATTCGACGTTGTAATGACTTCATTCGGTGGCAACAAAGTTGCAGTTATCAAAGCAGTTCGCGGCGCGACTGGCCTAGGTCTTAAAGAAGCTAAAGAAGTAGTTGAGTCTGCTCCTAAAGCTATCAAAGAAGGCGTAAGCAAAGATGAAGCTGAAGCACTTAAGAAAGAGCTTGAAGAAGCTGGTGCAGAAGTAGAAATCAAGTAATCTGACATAGTCAGATTATTGCCTGAGACGGCAAGGCTGGTGGTTTTTTAAACCACCAGCCTTTTTGCGCTGTATAGTGTGTAGAATCTAACCCTTGGTTACACTACTTAAAGCGCCATTCGGAAATACCCATAAAAAGCATAAAAATCCAACAAGTTAACTAATAATTGGTTAAATTTTGTTGTATGCTGGTGTATCTGCCCGAAAAAGGGTTGTGGAAGTTTGTTGCTTAGTGCGCCATTTGAAACGTAGCTTTTAGCCCATAGCACGCGTTTTAAAGCATTTTGCAGCAGGTTGGGTCATAAATCAGCAGGCTGAGGAACCCATGGTTTACTCTTATAGCGAAAAGAAACGTATCCGTAAGGATTTTGGCAAACGCCCACAGGTATTGGAAATTCCATACCTTCTTTCAATTCAGCTTGATTCTTTCAAAAAGTTTATTGAGATCGATGCAGATGCTCAATACGGTTTGGAAGCAGCATTTCGTTCCGTTTTTCCAATTAAAAGCTACTCAGGTAGTTCAGAGCTTCAGTATGTAAGCTACCGCCTGGGAGAGCCCGTTTTCGACGTTAAAGAATGTCAAATTCGCGGCGTAACTTTCTCTGCTCCGTTAAGAGTAAAACTACGGTTAGTGTTGTTCGATAAAGACGCTGCGCCAGGTACCGTAAAAGATATTAAAGAACAAGAAGTGTACATGGGCGAGATCCCGTTGATGACTGAGAACGGTACGTTCGTTATCAATGGTACAGAGCGTGTTATCGTGTCACAGCTACACCGTTCACCTGGTGTATTCTTTGATCACGACAAAGGTAAAACCCACTCGTCAGGTAAAGTGCTTTATAACGCACGTGTAATTCCTTACCGTGGTTCGTGGTTAGACTTCGAGTTTGACCCGAAAGATAACCTATTCGTACGTATCGACCGTCGTCGTAAGTTGCCTGCAACGATTATCTTACGCGCACTTGAAATGACGTCTGAAGAAATCCTAGATACTTTCTTCGACAAAGTAAGCGTACGTATCGACAAAGACAAACTAATGATGGAAGTTGTTCCAGATCGCCTACGTGGTGAGACGGCTGCTTTTGACATCATTGACGGTGAAGGCAACGTTGTTGTTGAAACGGGTCGTCGTATTTCTGCGCGCCACACGCGTGCACTAGAAAAAGCCGGTCTTACAGAACTTGAAGTTCCAGCCGATTACCTAATTGGCCGTGTTTACGCAGCTACTTATGTAAACGAAGACACAGGCGAAGTGATTGTAAGCGCGAACGACGAACTAACCCTTGAAAACCTAGCGGCACTTAGCCAAGCGGGTATCAAAGAGTTCGAAACGCTTTACATCAACGAGCTAGATCACGGTTCATACATTTCAGATACGCTACGTATCGATTCTTCAACTAACCGCCTTGAAGCACTAGTTGAAATTTACCGTATGATGCGTCCTGGTGAGCCACCAACGAAAGATGCAGCTGAAACCTTGTTCGATAACTTGTTCTTCTCTGATGAACGTTACGACCTATCTTCTGTTGGCCGCATGAAGTTCAACCGCCGTCTTGGCCGTGAAGAACTTATTGGTGCTGGTACACTAGATAAAGAAGACATTATTTCTGTAATGAAGCAGCTAATAATGATTCGTGACGGTAAAGACGAAGTAGATGACATCGATCACCTAGGTAACCGTCGTATCCGTTCTGTAGGTGAAATGGCAGAAAACCAATTCCGCGTTGGTCTTGTACGTGTTGAGCGTGCAGTTAAAGAGCGTCTAAGCTTAGGCGACCTAGACAACGTGATGCCACAAGATCTTATTAACGCTAAGCCTATCTCGGCTGCGGTTAAAGAGTTCTTCGGTTCATCTCAGCTTTCTCAGTTCATGGACCAAAACAACCCGCTATCAGAAGTAACGCACAAGCGTCGTATTTCTGCATTGGGTCCTGGCGGTCTAACTCGTGAACGTGCTGGCTTCGAAGTACGTGACGTACACGTAACTCACTACGGTCGTCTATGTCCTATCGAAACGCCGGAAGGTCCAAACATCGGTCTGATCAACTCTCTATCTGCGTTTGCGCGTTGTAACGAGTACGGTTTCCTAGAGACACCATACCGTCGCGTTGTAGATGGCGTTGTAACAGACGAAGTAGATTACCTATCTGCAATCGAAGAAGGCCAATTCGTTATCGCACAGGCTAACGCTGCGCTAACTGAAGACGGCGGTTTTGCAGATGAGCTGATCACAGCTCGTCAAAAAGGTGAATCTGGTCTACACCCTCGTGAGCACGCTCAGTACATGGACGTTGCGACAAACCAGGTTGTATCTATCGCTGCATCGCTTATCCCGTTCCTAGAACACGATGATGCGAACCGTGCATTGATGGGTGCGAACATGCAACGTCAGGCAGTTCCAACACTTAAGGCTGACAAGCCTCTAGTTGGTACTGGTATTGAACGTAACGTAGCAGTTGACTCAGGTGTAACTGCAGTTGCTAAACGTGGTGGTGTAATCCAGTCAGTAGATGCTTCTCGTATCGTTGTTAAAGTGAACGAAGAAGAGCTAGTACCAGGTGAAGCTGGTATCGACATCTACAACCTGACTAAATACACACGTTCTAACCAGAACACATGTATTAACCAGCGCCCATGTGTGATGCCAGGTGAACCTGTATCACGCGGTGACGTTCTTGCTGATGGTCCTTCAACAGACCTTGGTGAACTAGCGCTTGGTCAAAACATGCGTATCGCGTTCATGCCTTGGAACGGTTACAACTTCGAAGACTCGATCCTAGTATCTGAGCGCGTAGTTCAAGAAGACCGCTTCACGACTATCCACATCCAAGAACTTACTTGTGTGGCGCGTGATACTAAGCTTGGTTCTGAAGAGATCACAGCGGATATTCCAAACGTAGGTGAGTCTGCTCTGTCTAAACTAGACGAGTCAGGTATCGTTTACATCGGTGCGGAAGTGAAAGGCGGTGACATCCTTGTAGGTAAAGTAACGCCTAAAGGTGAAACGCAGCTTACGCCAGAAGAAAAACTACTACGTGCAATCTTCGGTGAGAAAGCGTCTGACGTTAAAGATACGTCTCTACGTGTACCTAACTCTGTTCACGGTACGGTAATCGACGTTCAAGTATTTACCCGTGACGGTGTAGAGAAAGACAAGCGTGCGCTAGAAATTGAAGATATGCAGCTACGTCAGGTTAAGAAAGACCTTACTGACGAGTTCGAAATTCTTGCAGACGGTATCTTTGCACGTGCACAAACTGCACTTCTACGTGCTGGTGTTGACCAAGCTAAGCTTGACAGCCTGCCGCGTGAAAAGTGGTTTGAAATCGCACTTAACAGTGAAGATGCACAGCTAGAGCTAGACCAAATCGCTGATCAGCATGCTGAAATCAAACTTGATTTCGATAAGAAGTTTGAAGGTAAGCGTCGCAAGATCACTCAAGGCGATGATCTAGCCCCTGGTGTGCTTAAGATCGTTAAGGTTTACCTTGCGGTTAAACGTCACATCCAACCGGGTGATAAAATGGCCGGTCGTCACGGTAACAAAGGTGTTATCTCGACTATCCAGCCTGTAGAAGACATGCCATACGATGCTAACGGTACGCCGGTAGATATCGTTCTTAACCCACTAGGTGTACCGTCTCGTATGAACATCGGTCAGATCCTAGAAACGCACTTGGGTATGGCTGCACACGGTCTTGGTGTGAAGATTGATCGCATGATTAAAGAGCAGCGCGAGCTGGCTGAACTACGTGACTTCCTGAAGAAGGTGTACGAGCTTGGTGAGAATCACCAAGAAGTAGACATCGATAGCTTCACAGACCACGAAGTTCGTCGTCTAGCGGAAAACCTTCGTAAGGGTGTTCCAGTAGCAACACCTGTATTCGACGGTGCTCGTGAATCTGAAATCAAAGAAATGCTGAAGCTTGCTGATATTCCAGAAAGCGGTCAGATTGCTTTGTTTGACGGTCGTACCGGTCGCGAATTTGAGCGTCCAGTTACGGTTGGTTACATGTACATGCTGAAACTGAACCACTTAGTAGACGACAAAATGCACGCGCGTTCTACGGGTTCTT
>JBCAXU010000151.1:0-7039 GCA_038533895.1 Pseudomonadota bacterium
TAGATTGCAGCTAGCTAGTTGACCTACCTACACCATTCCTTGAAAACATAGCTATAACGACGCTATCAGCGATTTTAGCCAGCAAGAATGACCAGATATTTATGCTGTTTGGTATTAATTAGCGCTCTGCGTCTGGCTGCTTTTCTGGCATGGCTTGTTGAAAAGCGTCGAGGCGATTAAGTGACACCGTCACACTCTCAATAATCGGATAAGGTGACATATCGACATTGAAACGCTTCGCATTGTATACCTGTGGCACTAAGCACACGTCAACCAAGCTCAGCTGATCGCCAACACAATACCGCCCATGGGTTTGACTTAAGCGCTGCTCAAGCGCGCTAAATCCACGTTCAATCCAATGCGCGTACCAACGCTTTTTATCGGTGTCTGCCACATCCAACGAATTGGAAAGATACTGTAGCACCCTTAAGTTATTGAGCGGATGGATATCAATCGCGATATCCTGAGCCAGCGCTTTCACCAGATAACGCTGCTCTTTGTCTGTTGGAGTGAGCAGTTGCTGCGGATACGTTTCGTCGAGGTAGTCGATAATCGCTAATGATTGATTTAGCCTCATATCACCATCCACCAGCACAGGTACCAACTGGTTGGGGTTCAACTGCTGAAATGCCGCAGAGTGTTGCTCTCCACCCGCTTTGACTAGGTGGATGCTTCGCTGTTGGTACTCCAGCCCTTTGAGATTGAGGGCAATACGCACACGATAGGCTGCCGACGAGCGCCAGTAACCGTAAAGAATGCGATCAGGCATACTTCACCACTTGCTGATCAATCGCTCCGAAAATGGAGTGTCCATCCGCATCTTTCATATCGATGCGAATACGGTCACCAAATTTCATAAAGCTGGTTTTAGGTTGGCCATCACGAATGGTTTCGATCATTCTCACTTCTGCGATGCAGGAGTAGCCGACGCCACCCTCGGCTATGGCGGTGCCATAGTCGGTACCTTGTTTATTGGATACCGTCCCTGAACCAATGATGGCACCCGCTGAAAGCGGCCTGGTTTTAGCGGCATGGGCAACCAATTGTGGAAACTCAAACGTCATATCGACACCGGCGTTGGGGCAACCAAATGGCTGATCATTGTAGAAGCTGAGCAGAGGCAAATTCAGTTTACCTCCATCCCAATCTTCACCCAGTTCATCTGGGGTGACCGCCACTGGAGAGAATACCGATGACGGTTTCGATTGGAAAAAGCCAAAGCCTTTCGCCAACTCATTAGGAATCAAGCCACGTAGTGAGACATCATTGACCAACATCACCAAGCGAATCGCTTTCGCCGCCTCTTGCTCCGAAGCGCCCATCGGGACATCACCAGTGACCACCGCAACTTCACCTTCGAAATCGATGCCCCACTCTTCGCTGGCAACCGGAATGTCGTCGCAAGGGCCAATGAAGGCGTCTGAACCTCCTTGGTACATCAAGGGATCCGTCCAAAAACTCGGCGGCATTTCAGCGCCTCGCGCTTTACGAACTAACTCAACGTGATTCACGTAGGCAGAGCCATCCGCCCATTGGTAGGCGCGCGGTAGCGGAGATTCGCAGCTTTGCGCGGTAAAGGCCATTTCGTTGGTCAACTCACCACTGTTGAGTGCCACCGAGATTTCGTGCAGTTGTGGTTCGACATCGGTCCAATTGTCGAGTGCATACTGCATCGTTTGCGCGATTTCGGGTACCGCGACACATTTGCTTAAATCTTTGCTAACGACGACCAGCAGACCATCGCGACTGTTGTTTTTTAGGGTAGCTAACTTCATATGGGTTCCCTTATTATTTTTCTTGCCAGCTGTAAACGTACTCTGGATTCTCGACCTGCTGTGCTTGCTCACTGAAATTAAGCGCATGGCGCGTATCAATCATCACCGCCACTTCATCGGTGAATTTCTTTTTGTACTCTTGCCCTGCCTTAAACGCTTTAGGGTGCGGACCATGAGTAAAACCAGCGGGGTGGAAAGTCACCATGCCCGCTTCAATGTTGTCGCGGCTAAAGAAGTCACCTGCATGGTAGAACAGCACTTCATCGTAATCGTCGTTGTTGTGGTAAAACGGCACTTTTAGCGCGCCTGGGTCGCTCTCAATTGGGCGAGGCACAAAGGTGCAAATCACAAACCCATGCCCAACAAAAGTGGTATGTGCCGAAGGCGGAAGATGGTAGCGATGTGACATCAAAGGTCTGATATCCCGCCAGTTAACTCGCACCACCGACAAATCGCCGTGCCATCCAATTGCATCCAGTGGGTTGAACGGGTATGTGACCACACTCACTTGCTCATGTCGTTTGATGTGAACTTGGGTTGTCTGCTCGCTGTACTGGTCTTTAAACGCTTGATCAATACTAGGCACATCCATAACGGCCGGATCAAACACAGCGTGATTGCCGACCATACCTTTCTCGGGCAAGGTGTACGCCGCGTCGGTGTTTTCTATCATTAACACAAACATGGGCTCAGCAGGCTCTAAACGCCAGTTGGTCGAGCGCGGGATCATCACATAATCCCCTTCGACGACCTCCAAGTGTCCGTAGTCGCAGTAAAGATCGGCTTTACCTTGATGGATAAACAACAGCTCGTCACCATCGGCGTTGCGCACTAAATGCTCCATTGCGCTGTCCAGCTTCCACACTCGAACTTTACAATTGGCGTTATGCAGCAAATGCGGCACCGACCAAGGTGAAGTTTGAACCGCTTGCTCAACCAAATTGAAGTTGAACGCGCGAGGTTTGAGCTCGCCCTGCCACTCACTCCAAGCGGTTGGAGCATGTTGATGATGGAAGTGAGACGCCGGACCAAAAAAGCCACTGCGTCCCGCTTCTCGTTCATAAATCGCCTCTTCGGGAAAGTCGGCGTGCGCCTGCTTGGAGCACACTCCCTCCCGATGAGGGAATGTAATCCACTTATGCATTGTCGAGTACTCCACGACGAATTTGGTCTTCTTCTATCGATTCGAACAGCGCTTTAAAGTTACCTTCACCGAATCCTTCATTCCCTTTGCGCTGAATGATTTCAAAGAACACAGGGCCAATTACCGTCTGGGTGAAAATCTGCAGCAAAATGCCGTCTTTCATTGGCGCACCATCGATCAGGATTTGCAGATCGCGCAGCTTGTCGACATCTTCACTATGCCCTTTCACTCGACTATCAACTTTCTCATAGTACGTATCTGGCGTTGGCATAAAGTCCATACCACGGTCGCGAAGTGTTTGTACGGTGGTGTAAATATCGTCGGTGGTCAACGCGATATGCTGGATGCCCTCGCCGTTGTACTCACGAATAAACTCTTCAATCTGTGACTTATCGTCTGACGATTCATTGATTGGAATGCGGATTTTGCCACACGGTGCCGTCATCGCTCGACTGACCAATCCAGTCAACTTACCTTCGATGTCAAAGTAACGAATCTCTTTAAAGTTACCAATGCGCTCATAGAAACCCGACCAAACATCCATATTCCCTTGGCGAACATTGTGAGTAAGGTGGTCGATTTCGTATAGGCCCACATCCATCTTAGCCAATCGCTCCTTAGCATCAGGATAGAAACGGAAATCGACTTCATAAATGCTGCCATCTTGGTAGCGATCTACAAAGTAAAGTAGACTCTCTCCGATGCCATAGATAGCAGGAATACTCAGCTCCATTGGACCAATTTGAGTCACATATTGCTCGCCACCGTGCGCGATTGCGTGCTCCATTGCTTTGGCAGAGTCCGCGACGCGAAAAGCCATGCCACATACCGAAGGGCCATGAATCTTTGCAAATTCGTGCGCTTGACTGTGTGGCTGCGCGTTGACAATAAAGTTGACATCCCCTTGGCGGTATAGCCACGCCTCTTTTGAACGATGTTTGGCGACTTCAGCAAACCCAAGAGAGCTAAACAACTGCTTAAGATCTTGGATACCCTTTTCATCGGCTGCCGTGTATTCGACAAACTCAAAGCCATCCGTACCTAGTGGGTTATACACTTCGTTCATTTTTATTCCCTCATTATTGATATCACTACCATGTCACTATCAATAACTTGGCTTAAGTGAGTAAAAAAATGAACCTCTTACGTTTAATTCAAGGTTAACAGGGTGTAATAGAAAAGTGTAAACCAGACCAGCCAAATAATAATTTATTATTTAAATACAAAGAGATAAAAACAACACTATAGGTAACATATTTTTTACATACCAATCGGGACGGCAACAAGCGTCGTTTGGTTCGTGTCCTCAACCTGTTACTTGGTGCCAATTCGATGGACTGCAACATGCGCACACCACTTAGGCAATTGTTTCGTCAATCGGGAGATAGCTTGATGTAGCTCAGGCCAAGCTCGTACCCTGGCCGCTAAGGTAGTGGCCTCTGTTCCTAAATGAGGTAAAGCAATGACCACTATCAACCGCGATCGTCTCGTCAACCACTTCTGTGAGTTGGTCAAAATTGACAGCGAATCGGGCAATGAAAAGCAAATCAGTGAACGTTTAGCCGAGCAATTGGGCGAACTAGGTTTTGTTGTGCATAAGCTGCCAGTGCCTGAAGACGTTTCCAATGGCTTCAACTTATATGCACGACTAGAAGGCGAATTGGACGACGGCGTAGTGTTTAGTTGTCACATGGATACAGTGACGCCAGGAATTGGCATCGAACCTATCATCGAAGATGGCATCATACGCTCAAAAGGCAACACGATTTTGGGTGGTGACGACAAATCTGGCATTGCTGCGATTTTAGAAGCCGTGCGCACGATTCAAGCGCAGAAACTGGCGCACAAAACCATCGAGATAGCCTTTACCGTGCATGAAGAAGGCGGACTGCGTGGCTCCGAGCACTTTGATATGAGTTACATCCAGTCCAGCAAAGCGATTGTTTTAGACTCCGGCGGCCCGATTGGCACCATTATTAACGCGGCGCCAGGACAACAGCATATCGTGGCTAACTTCATCGGCAAGCCAGCCCATGCAGGGTTAGCGCCAGAAGAAGGTATCAGCGCAATTCAAGTCGCGGCGGAGGCGATTAGCCAAATGAAGCTGCTGCGTATTGACTCAGAGACCACCGCGAACATCGGTATTGTCGAAGGTGGCAATGCGACCAATATTGTTATGCCAGCGCTTAAAGTGGTCGCAGAAGCTCGCTCACTCAATAGCGATAAACTCGCCAAACAAGTGGAACACATGCTAGAGACGTTCCGCGCGGCGGCAGATAAGTATGGTGCGTCGGTTGAGGTAGAGTCCACTCGCGCTTACGATGCGTTTGTGATTGCTGAAAACGACCCGCATATCGAGCAAATCAAAACCTCATTTGACGCTATCGGCGCGAAGCCTATGACTCAAGCGACTGGCGGTGGCAGTGATGCTAATAACTTTAATGCGAAAGGTCTGACTACCGTTAATCTATCCACTGGCATGGCCAAAGTGCACACCACCGATGAGTACATTGCAGTCGAAGATATGGTCGACATTGCTCGCTTCGTTGAGCACTACCTGACGCACTAAAGGACGTTGATCCGACTGGGCATTTCCTCCCACTAAAAGACAAGAGCCGCACTCAAGGCGCGGCTCTACTCTTTGACTAATTTCACTCGCCGTTTTTCCCGCAGTTCCTCTTGCATCATAGAAGCAAATTCATCGTGGCTAAGCGGACGCGAGAAAAGATAGCCCTGATATTGGTCACATTGCTCTTCGCGTAACACGTCAAGCTGCTGCTGATGCTCGACCCCTTCAGCGACCAACTTAATCCCCAAGCTTCGACCCATTTGAATAATGGTGCGCAGTAGGACACGGTCAGAATGATTAGTCGCGCAGCCGTCGACGAAACACTTGTCAATTTTAATCACATCAACGGGAAGCTGTTTGAGATATTTAAGGCTGGAGTATTCTACCCCGAAATCATCGATGGCGATCGATATTCCTATAGCGCGTAGTTGACGACAGATATCAGTGATGTGTTCTGGGTCGCTCATCAATGCTGACTCAGTAATTTCCATTTGCAGTAAATGAGAGGGCAGTTCGGTTTCTCTTAATGCCTTACACACCACTTCAAACAAGTCACTATGGGCAAACTGAACCGTCGAGACATTTACAGCGACGCATACCTCCAGCCCCTGATCGTGGTATTGCTTCGCTTGGCGACACGCCTCAAAGATAATCCAATGTCCGACTGGCACAATCTGAGTGGTTTTTTCAGCGATGGGGATAAACTCAGCGGGCGAAATTGGCCCCAAATACGGATGATTCCAACGCAGCAACGCTTCTGCGCCAACGATGTTTGCTGTCTCAACCGACACTTTGGGCTGAAACAACAATACGAACTGCTTGCTCAGTAGCGCTGATTTGATCTCGGTTTCGATTTGGTGCTGGCGAATGGTTTCGCTGAGCAGCTCATCGTCAAACCAACAGACTGATCCGGCGCCCTCAGATCGCGCTTTAAATAGTGCAAAGTCGGCATTTTTTATCCAGACCTCATGGTTACCTTGTGCATCCTTGCCTAGCGCCACCCCCACACAATACGACAAACGGTGTGAGGTATTGTCTACCTTGAACATCACTCGCTTAAAGCGACTAAGCTCATCCACCACATCATTAAGTTTGAGAGCGAGCTCCTTATGTTCAATTAACGCGACAAACTCGTCACCACCAAAACGATAGACCTTGCCATTTTGTGCCACGATATCTTTTATGTAGCGTGAAAACTCAATCAGTAAATCATCGCCATAGCGGTAGCCTAATCGGTCATTCACACTTTTAAACCCTTCCAGACCAATGTAAATCAGCGCAAAACGTGCGGCGTTCTCTTCGCTGACTCGCTCAACATCCTCCATAAATGCATTGATATTAGGCAGTTTGGTCAAGAAATCAGTCTGGCTTTCAGTTTTAAACTTCTCTGCCTGTTGACGTGTTTTGACATAAAAGTAAGTCATTAAAGTGGAAAACACCGTCAGTGCCGTCACTTCAATCGAGGTTGAAACGAACAATTTGAAGTCAGAAACAGGTAACTGATACAGCAGAACATTAATCAACGCCGCACACACTGCAATTGGCCACAAT
>JBCAXU010000152.1:0-7005 GCA_038533895.1 Pseudomonadota bacterium
TACAGCTACACAAATGATGGAGTCGATGATCGAAAACCCCTTGCCGACTCGCGCAGAAGTCATGGACATTGCCAATGCTATCATTGATGGCACAGATGCAATTATGTTGTCCGCAGAATCAGCAATGGGCCGGTATCCAGTGGAATCGGTCAAAGCGATGGGCCGGATAGCCTATGGTGTTGAAGTCGAAAGCGTATGCTCAGGCAGTTGTTGGGAGCAAATCCAACAACTATGCAGCGATAGCAGTAAAAGCTTTGCTGTATCATCTATGTTGTCCGCCGCTCGTTCCGAGCAAGATTTGGGCGTTGCGGTTTATACACAAAGCGGAGAAACTCCGTTATTAATGTCACGATGTCATAGCAAAGCTGTAATTTGGGCACTCAGCAATAACGAACAGCTGCTTGCCCGAATGAGCATCTTACGGGGTGTCGAGCCCACTTACCTCAACGTTGACCATGCTGGTTTAGATCCCGCGTCCATCGTGGTGCCTCTACTTAACGATGAGTTGAAGCAACATAATGTCTCCTCACTGCTCATTTCGCGCTTTGAGTCAGTTGAAAACGTCGGTGATATCAATATCAGCCGACTCGTTCAAATCAAACCTAGCACCTGCATTGCTGCCTAGACAAGGCAGACTGCTTTCCCTCGCCCCTCCCCCTGCTCCACAGGGCATATTAGGGATTTTGGCCTACCTTCGGGTAGGTCTTTTTTCATTTATGACCCTAGTCAATCCACCTCAGTTAGACTTGGGTTAGAGTTGCATCCATACTAACAATGTCGCTTTACAAAGCACGTTTAGGCGTTATTATTTGCACGCAAACGATTACCTCACTTTTTGTGTGTTTATATTGAGGGTTTTATGCTGTCTGATATCCAAATTTGTCGTCACACCAATCTCCGTCCCATTGCTGATATCGCGGCGCACGCCGGCTTACTTGAGAGCGAATATCATAGCCAAGGAAAATACAAAGCAAAGGTCGCCCTTAACACGTTAAAGCGCTTGCACTCTAAGCCCAGCGGTAAGTTAGTGCTGGTGACTGCTATTACCCCTACCCCACTGGGTGAAGGGAAAACCGTCACCACCATTGGCCTAGCGCAAGGGCTCGCAAAACAAGATTGCTCGGTGATGGCTTGTATTCGTCAACCCTCTATGGGACCGATTTTTGGCGTTAAAGGTGGCGCAGCCGGTGGCGGTTACTCGCAAGTGGCGCCGATGGAAGAGCTTAATCTCCATCTCACTGGCGATATTCATGCGGTAACCGCCGCGCACAACCTTGCCGCAGCGGCGATTGATGCGCGTATCTATCACGAACAACGTTTGGGCTATGAAGACTTTGAGCGACGTAGTGGCATGAAAGCGCTACGTCTCGATCCA
Organism: Pseudomonadota bacterium; assembly: GCA_038533895.1. Classification (GTDB taxonomy): domain Bacteria; phylum Pseudomonadota; class Gammaproteobacteria; order Enterobacterales; family Vibrionaceae; genus Vibrio. The sequence continues at coordinate 1,376 of JBCAXU010000152.1, forward strand.
AACCGCGTGGTGTGGAAGCGGGTGATGGACCACAACGATCGTTCGCTACGCATGGTCACTGTCGGTCAAAACGAGCCAGGTAAAACCATCAACGGAATCGAGCGACAAGACGGCTTTGATATCTCTGCCGCATCGGAACTGATGGCCATTTTGGCTCTCGCTCATGATTTACAAGATTTACGCGCTCGCATCGGCCAGATAGTCCTCGCCTATAATCTCGACGGTCAACCCGTCACCACCGAGGATTTACAAGTCGCTGGAGCCATGACAGTCAGCATGAAAGAGGCGATAGAGCCTACGCTAATGCAAACACTGGAAGGCGTACCAACGCTTATCCATGCCGGACCTTTTGCCAACATAGCCCACGGCAACTCTTCAATCATCGCCGACAATATCGCCACTAAATTGTGCGAATACACCGTAACTGAAGGCGGTTTTGGTTCAGATATGGGGTTTGAAAAAGCGTGTAACATCAAAGCGCAAGTCTCAGGGAAAGCGCCCGACTGCGCGGTGATTGTTGCCACTTTACGTGGTCTCAAGGCCAATTCAGGTCGCTACTCCCTCACCGCAGGGCAGGCGATACCGAATGCTATCTATCAAGACGACTACGACGCGCTGCAGGCAGGCTTTGAAAACCTGAAATGGCATGTCAACAATGTTAACAAATACGGGGTTCCTGCTGTGGTAGCGATTAATCGATTCCCACAAGACAGTGCTCATGAACTGAAGTTGCTCAAGCAGTGGGTGGAACAGCTTGATGGCAACGTAGAAGTAGCCATTAGTGAAGGGTTTGCTGTTGGTGGTTCAGGGACGCTTGAGTTAGCCAACAAGGTACGTCAGCAATGTGCTAAGTCTGGTACTTTTACCCCGCTCTATCATTTTAACCAACCAACAGAAGAAAAACTGATGGCTGTTGCTGAGCATGGCTATGGCGCGGCGAGCCTCTCTTTGAGCGATAAGGCCAAGCAGCAGTTGGCTGAACTCAAACAGCACGGCTTTGATAACTTAGCGGTCTGTTTGGCAAAAACCCCAATGTCGATTTCAACCCTAGGTGAGCTTAAAGGGGCGCCAAGCGGCTTTGATGTGCCAGTGCGCGAGCTTAGGCTCTGCGCAGGAGCAGGCTTTGTCTATGCTCTGTGTGGCAATGTGATGACCATGCCTGGTTTACCGGAAAAGCCCGCCTTTATGCATTTGGATATCGATGATGACGGTGACATCATAGGTCTGAGTTAAACTAACTTCTTGAAAACTGGCGATCTGAATGGTCGCCCGTTCTGCTACAAATACGCCGAGTAAACATGCAGTGAGTTCTTAGATGTTGTACCATTGGTGTATAGTCTCCCCAAAAATATCGGACGTTCCATGGAAGCAGAACTGCTGGAAATCAAAAACTTCCTCTCGCAACACCCACCGTTTGATGAACTTGAAGATGATGTCCTCAATTACATCACTCAAAATGTCGAAATTTCTTATTATCGCGAAGATACGCCCGTCATTCACTTTGGTGACGAGATTCATGACCTTTATGTAGTGCGAAGTGGCGTTATCGAAATCTATCGCCGTAAAGGGGAGCTTTACAACCGTTTAGATGAAGGCTCAGTTTTTGGCCAAATGGGGCTGTTAACCCATAACAAAGTGCGTTTTCCCGCCAAAGCCATCAAAGACAGCTTGCTTTACTGTATCCCCGAGAGCGTGTTCCAAGAACTGTACGAGAACCACGAAGCCTTCGCTGACTTTGTCGAAGTCGAAGACACCACGCGTCTGCGCAACACCGTTTCCAATACCAGCGAACAAAACGATTTAACCACGTCTAAACTGCGCACTTTGTTGAGCGGCGAAGCTCCCTTTGTGCATAAGACTGAGTCTATTCAGAATGCAGCGATCAAAATGGCGGAGGAAAATGTCTCCTCGTTGTTGATCATCGATCCAGACATCGCTCAGGACAACGAAGAGGACATCAACCCGCTTGTCGGCATTATCACTGACCGAGATCTCTGCACGCGAGTGCTGGCTCAAGGACTTGACCCACATGATGAGGTTGCTAGCGTGATGACCACAGAGGTGATCTCGCTCGATTACAACGCCTATGTCTACGAGGCGATGTTAACCATGCTGCGCTACAACGTTCATCACTTACCCGTACTCAAAGACAAAAGACCAATTGGCATTATTGAAGCGACTGACATCGTCCGATACGAATCGCAAAACTCGCTACTCTTAGTGAGCAGCATTTTCCAGCAGCAATCGATTGATGAGCTCGCGGCGCTCTCCGAACAAGTGAAGGATAGTTTCGTGCGATTGGTCAACGAGGATGCCAATTCCCATATGGTTGGCAGCGCGATGTCGGTCATCGGTCGCAGTTTCAAACAGCGAATCATTGAACTGGCGGAAGAAGAACTCGGTGAGCCTCCTATCCCCTATTGTTTTGTTGCGCTTGGTTCAATGGGGCGTGACGAGCAGCTGTTGGTGACGGATCAAGACAATGCCATTATTTTGGACAACACGTTTGTCAAAGAACAACACGACCACTACTTTGCCGAACTGGCCACACGAGTTTGTGATGGTTTAGATAAATGCGGCTATAGCTACTGTACCGGTGACATTATGGCGACCAACCCCGATTGGCGTATGACTCGCACCGAGTGGGAAGAGTGCTTTGCCGATTGGATTGATGACCCTAATCCGAAAGCGCTATTAAATGCGTCGATTTTCTTTGATCTTGATGGTGTATACGGACGTTTGAAATGGGCTGAGCAACTTAATGGCTTCATTGTGCGCCGGGCACGCAAGAACAACCGTTTCTTAGCTTGCTTGGCGCGAAACGCAATGAACCGCACGCCGCCACTGGGTTTTTTCAAAGACTTTGTCATGGAGAAAGACGGTCAACATAAAAATTCCATCAACCTTAAACGTCGTGGTACCGCGCCACTGGCAGACCTGATCCGCGTTCATGCATTAGCGGTAGGTTCGCGTTCCAAGAACTCATTCGAACGGCTTGATGATATTCATGAAGCGGGTATTTTGCCCAAAGGTAAAGCGCGCGATCTCAGTGATGCTCTTGAGTTTATTTCAATGGTACGAATCCGTCACCAAGCCTACGACGTGCAAAATGAGATCGAGCCAGATAACAATATTGAACCAGAACATTTATCGGAGTTTGAGAGACGCAACCTCAAAGACGCATTTCAAATTCTCAGTAACGCGCAGAATTTCCTTAAATTTCGCTACTCCGCTAGCAATAAGATGAAGTGAGGCAATGATGATCAATAAACTCATGTCTCCTCCCTCGATAGACTGGCCAACTAAATTTGCTCGTAAGCTTGAAGTGGTTATCGATCCATCTCTGCGCAATTATTACGCAGCAGGTGTGCCAGAACCCAATACTCCGCTGGATGAAGTCATTTTTCTTGCTATGGATTTTGAGACCACAGGCCTCGACTCATTGCAGGATGACATCATCACTATTGGCACTGTCCCTTTTACTTTGAATCGTATTTTAGTCAACCAAGCAAAACACTGGACGGTGAAACCGCGTAAACAGTTGGCAGAAGAGTCGGTGATTATTCATGGCATCACTCATACCGATGTATTGGATGCACCCGACTTAGCGGGTGTCTATCAAGATGTCCTTTCACAAATGGCGGGGCGCATTATGGTGGTGCATTATCAACGCATTGAGCGCGAGTTTTTTGCGAATGCACTGCTAGCACGAATCAATGAAGGGATTGAGTTTCCGGTGGTGGACACGATGCAGATAGAAACCCAAATTCAACACAAACGTAATGGCGGTATTCTGAATAAAATTCGTGGACGCAAACCGGAGTCGGTTCGACTAGGAGCGAGTCGTACTCGCTACGGTTTACCCCTCTATACTCCTCACCACGCATTAACCGACGCGGTGGCAACAGCGGAACTTTTACAGGCGCAAATCGCCTATCACTATAATCCGAAAGCCCCGATTAGCCAGCTTTGGGTGTAATACCTAGCGGAACAAAAAGGTGATCAGATAATTGCCTAGGAAAAATCGCTGACAGAAATGATGACCAGATATTTTGGCCGATTAGCATAAATCAAAGATCAAAAAAGGGGCGCTCAGCGCCCCTTTTCAGTACCTAAACGTTTATTGACGTTCGGTTCTCATACCCATGATTAGGCTGACACACATCAGCAGCAATACAAAGGTAAATGGTAACGCGGTTGAGATAGCTCCAGCTTGCAGCGCCTGCACTGCCTGAGAGCCACCAATCCAAAGCAAAGCAACCGCTATCGCGCCTTCCATAAATGCCCAGAATACACGCTGAACAACTGGTGCATCGACTTTACCACCCGCAGTGATGCTATCGATAACAAGTGAGCCTGAGTCAGATGAGGTGATAAAGAACACCAGCACTAGTACTACAGCGATCACAGACAAGACAGAACCGTAAGGTAATACATCAAACATCTGGAACATAGCCAGTGATACATCTGTAAGGCCCTGACCACCTAGTTCACCAACATTGTTAATGACCTGTTCAATCGCTAGACCACCAAAGGTAGACATCCAGATGACTGTTACCGCGGTTGGGACTAAAAGAACCGCTGTGATAAATTCACGTACGGTACGGCCTTTCGATACTCGAGCGATAAACATACCAACAAATGGTGACCATGAAATCCACCAAGCCCAGTAGAATACCGTCCAACCTTGGAACCAAGCTTCGTCTTCACGACCATGCGGATTACTTAGTGGAATCAAGTTTTCCACATACGCCATGATAGTCGTACCTATGTTGCCCAGCACAATCGCGTAACCGATTAACGCAACCAGAATCAACAATAGGAAAGCAATAACCATATTGATGTTACTGATCACCTTAACACCGCCATCGATACCACGCACAACTGACACTACTGCTAACAAAGTCACCGCAGTAATCACAATAACTTGCAGTGTCAGGCCAGATTCGATGCCGAATACATGGTGGATACCACTGGCTGCCTGTTGAGCGCCAAGGCCTAGTGAGGTTGCCAAACCAAACAGCGTTGCGAGTACAGCCAAGATATCAACGACATGGCCTGCCCAGCCCCAGGCGCGGTCGCCTAAGATTGGGTAGAAGATAGAGCGAATTGAGAGCGGTAACCCTTTGTTGTAGGCGAAAAACGCCAGTGACAAAGCTACGACGCCGTAAATAGCCCAAGGATGCAGCCCCCAGTGGAACATAGTTGCACCGAGCGCCAATCGAGCCGCTTCTGGAGAATTTGCTTCGACACCAAGTGGTGTTTCATACCAACCGGTAAAATAGGCAACTGGCTCTGCAACACTCCAGAACATCAGACCGATACCCATACCCGCAGCAAACAGCATCGAAAGCCAAGAGAGATATGAAAAGTCAGCCGTAGCATCAGATCCACCTAAGCGGATTTTACCAAACGGCGAGACAACAAGCGCCAAGCAGAAAATCACAAAAATGTTACCAGACCAGATAAACAACCAGTCAAAACTGCCAATGATTTGCCACTTGATGCCATCCAGTGTTGCTTTCGCTGACTCTGCATCCATTACTAATACAGCGATCAAAAACGCTGCGATAAGACCTGCACTCCAGCCGAAAACTGGATTGTGCACATCGAAACCCCATTTCTGTACA
>JBCAXU010000153.1:0-6934 GCA_038533895.1 Pseudomonadota bacterium
ATCAATGTTCTGATCGACGACGAGTGAGTTAGCGTCGACTGTGGTCAGCGAGCTTCCCGTTACGTATTGAACCGCCCATTGCAAGAAAGCTTGGTTCGCCGAGCCATCAATGGTGTTCACTGTGAGCGCACCAATTTCATCTTTCAGGTTGATGTCATTCGCGTAGCTGTTGCCTTCGTTGACAATTTTCAGGATGTAACCTGCCGCTTGGTTAGGGCTATAAAACTCTACCATTGGCTCTTTGGTGAAGGTTAAATCTGGTATCTTTGCCGTACTGGTGACTTCAGCTGTCTTGATCGTGCCGTTATAATCCACTGCAACTTGGTTGGTGACATCTCCTACTACTTCATGATCTAGCTCCCCTTCTACGCTCAGAGTCACAACGTCATTTGGACCAATATCCAAACTGCCGTCTATGAACTCTCCTGTCGCTGATGGGAACTTAGTTTCTCCCGTCTGTGAAGATGCATTGAAGAAGATGGTGCCAGATTCAAACGCTTTTACTGTCGCGTCAGTAATACTGGTCGAAGTGATGTCGTTTACAAAATCTTTAACTTGAACGTCATTCGCCCAGTTGGCTGTGGTGTTCTCAATCTTGATGGTATAAGTCAGCGTATCACCTGATTCATATTGGCTCTTATCGACCGTCTTCTCGACGGTCAAATCAGCAGTAGCCGCCTTATAGGTCGCAGCCGCTGTTTGTGAACCGCTTGAATCGCTCACTTCCACTACGTTGGTGATATCGCCAACAAGGTCCGCTTTTACAACACCTTCAACATGAAGTTTTACTGTGTGGTCTGGATGGATGTTGTAGCGAATCTGATAACCATTGTCACCAGTCACCTCAGAGCCCGCGATTGGTTGAGTCAACGTTGGATTTATACCATCAACACTCACTGATGTTGCAGACCAAGAATCAAACGCACGCACAGGTAATGTCGCACCTGCTTTCTCAGCACGAATCGTCTTCCAAAGATCTGAAATCAAAACGTCGGTCGCATAACCTGTACCAATATTTTTCACTTCAATATCGAAGCCAATGGTATCGCCAGGATGGTAAATCGCAGGAGTGATTGAGGTGACCTTGGTTACTTCGAGACTTCCTGGTTCTGGAACAATGACTTTTTCTTTGAGGTTGTAGGTAAAGTAATTGGTTCCTGAGTTCAGTTTGCCTTGTAGTTGGTTTGTAAACTCACCAACCGCGTCATCACGAACGTGGCCCTCAACTGTGATTAAGATTTCCGTGTAAGTATCATCAGCGGCTTTCCCGCCCATCTGAACGGTCACATCAATATCTGTGTTTGGAGCAATAGAATTAAGGTTACTGATGTCTGTATAAGCAGGATTGCCATCAGTAATCACTTGAGCACTGACTGTCCAATCCTTCAGAGCAACTTGCTCAGAGCCATCAGCCACCTCAACTTTGTAGTCAGAAATAATGTCTCGGATATCAATCAGCTCATTATTTGCCGTCTCGTTACGAACACGCATTTGATAGTGGATTTCAGAACCCGGCGTGTAGGTTGGTGTATCTGTTGATTTTTGTGCGATAAGGCTCGACGTACCAGGGTCTAAAACGACGGCGTTACTATCAACACCATTGACTTTAGCCACGTTGGTAATCGTCCCCGTCGCATCCGCTGCTACTGTACCGTCAATTTCAAACACAACGGTGTCGCCTGGCATCAAATCGAACGCAGCATTCAGTGGTACGGTTCCTTGGTAGTTACCCGTAATTGAGAATCGATCTGCATCCGGTGCACTCACGATCGCAACGCTGTAATCTTGGAATGCAGGCTTACCATCAGATGTATCAATGCTATTCAGTTCATCAACAATCGTCGCGCCATTAGTAATACTCTCACCCACGTTGGTCACGCTAACTTGGTATTGAACTTGACCGTTCGGGTTGTAGTTACAGTCTGTGCCAGTCGTTGATGGGAAGGTACATGTACCACTGTCTGCGGTTGTATTCAGAACTGCTTTTTCAAAGTCCAATACTGGCACTACTGGCGGAATGACATCTGTTGTATCACTGTGATTGCCCGCTTTACCCGTGTTGCCATCAATATCACCTAGCGCATCTGGGCGAACCTTACCTGTAACCGTAAACTCAATAACTTCTTCTGGAGCAATATCAACGAGTAGGTCAAGATCGTCCGTCGCATCGTAAGGTTCAACGTAGGTGTCCTGCGTTCCTGTCGTACCTGCAGAAGTGAAAACATGTGAAATGTTCGTCTCAGAAAATGCAGACTTAGTTGTACCGCCAATCACCTCAACACGAACATTAGAAACGATATCTTGAATAACCGTTTGATCTCGCCACACAGGCTCCGTATTGGTCACGGTGAACTTATAGATCAACTCATCTTCAGGTTTGTAGGTGTCACCGGATACATAAGATTTGCCATCAATAGAGACAATTTCTTTACTGACTGAAAGGTTGCTACCCTCCGGCGTTACTTTTGCTGAATGAAAGTTGCTGCCATTGTATTTTGGTGTCGCAACGATTTGGTCAAGTGCGTCTTGGCGGATCTTTGACTCCATAACAAAGTCAATCCAACCACCAGGTGCAATCGACAGCGCAGAGATATCAATGTCCGCATTTGGACCACCAGTATATCCATCAATCAACGTGGTCGCTTCGCCAGAAGTTGTTGCGGTAACTGTCCATCCATACTGACCAAATGCTGGCAGAGTTTGAGAATCCGATTCGCCCGCGGCGTTTTGCGCGACACGCACTTTGACATTAGAGAACAGCTCTTTCAGTGATTTGTTGTACTCCAAGCCCTTACCATTGTTCTCAATCCGCAGGTGGTAGACGATCTTCTCGCTGTCAGTCGTATGGTTGTATGTGGTCTTGTGTGTAGCAAGCGTTGTATCTGTATACGCTTTATGCGTTTTAGAGATACTTGCTGGCAGCATACTCACTGGCTCGGATGGTAAGTTATGGCTGTTATCAACGACCGCAACGTTCAGGATTTGCCCTACTGCTTGCTCGCTGATCTTCGCTTTAATGGTGTACTTAACAAAGGTGCCACCAGCAACAAACTCGTTTGCTGCAAGATCGAAACTAGTATCAATGTCAGCATTGTTGACGACTTTACCGGCATTGCTGATCGTACTAGCATCGACGCTGGTCGTTATCGTCCATGAATCAAATGCACGCCCTTTAACACCGCCAAAATAGTCCGTTTTAATTTTGCTGATTTCATCTTTAATTGGCATCTGATTGATGTGAACATTGTTCAGGTTCTTCAACAAGATTTCGTATTCGATGTAACCACCAGGCGTGTACCCACCGCTTAACTCGGTTGTGCCATCCTGATCGTAGATTTTGGTGACATGTTTAGAGAAGTCGTACTTCTCTGTAGAGGCTTTGGTCTCCGCACTGACCGTATCGCCATCAACCGTTAATAAGTTCAGAATGTTGCCCACTGCGTTATCATTGACTTTTGCAGTCACGACATACTCAATCTTGGTACCCGTTGGGATGGAGGCGTGGGTATCGATATCGACGTTATCCGCAATTTTACCATCGAGATCTAGAATCGCTTTACTGCTGCCACTCACAATGCGTGGCGCTACCGTCCAGCCGGAATCAAATGCTTTATCATTAGTGCCATCAATAAGGTCAACTTTAATCTCAGACAGTCGATCAATCACCGGAATGTTATAAGCGTTACCTTTACCATCGTTTTCAATTGTTAAGCGGTAAACGAGCGGTTGCCCTGGCTCATAGCTTGCTTGGTCAACTGTTTTACTAAATGAAAGGTGGTAGCTATTTGGAACGACAGTAATGCCGCCAATCGTAATCGTACCGACCGCATCTTCACGGACTACCCCCTCAACCTGATAGGTAACGGAGTCGCCACCTGCTACATCGATTGTGGTCGTAATGTTTTGGTTGTCTGCAACTGTGCCGTCCAAGGTGCCATCTGTCGTACCATTTCCGCCGTTAGTATCGTCTTTGCTGACATCAACGCTAAAGCCTGCTGCAAACGGGGTTGCCGTGGTACCATCAAGAAGCTGAGTCGTTACACCCGTGATGTTTTCGTTTACGCCGTGGTCATTCACGTAACCCGTTTGCGAGGAGATAGTAACTTGGTAGGTAAGCGTATCACCCGGTGAATAGAAGTTGGATTCCACACCGTTAACCAGTAACTTTCTAACGACATCGCCGCCGTTGTACGCACGCTCCATCTCATGGTGGGATACGTGAGACTCTTCGGTCACTTGACCAAAGTCACGATACACATATGCATCATTTTCAATTTTGTTGTTCAGGTTCCCCATTGAGTCTTGAGAACCGATGACATTATCTTTAACTCGCGCTTTGATTCGGAAAGTACGAAGTTCTCCAGCCTCAAGTGTCATCGTGTTAGACGCGTCACCCGGTGGGTAGATGAAATCATCATTCGTTTGTGGCTGGAAGCCTGCTCCATCATCGTAATCAAACTGCCAGTATTCAAATGGCTTCTGGTTTGGGTAGTCTACGTAGTGGTTATCTTTTTTGTTAGCGAGGACCGATCGAATTTCATTCAATAAATCGACAACTTTTAGACCAACTTCTGGGTTAGCACCGTTGTTTAGAACACGAATTTCATAGGTCACATCATCGCCAGGGATAAAGCGGACTTTATCGGCGGTCTTCAAAATAGAAACGTTGAGTGAATCCCCCGTCTTACTACCAATTTGTGCAGAGGATGATTGATTCAGATTGGTTGAAGGATCATATATCTCTGCCGTATTAGAGATTTCATCTTCGGCATAGTCGTTTTTAACTTTACCGCTAATGGTATAAACAACTGCACCTTCTGCTCCATTGATTCGAGGATCTAGATCAATGTAGCTATTGATGTTGCCGTTATTTGGAAAGCCTGACTTTTCGCCTTCATAACTACCTGTTTTAAAAGGAGAGTTATTCGAGTCAGTAAACGCTGTAATTGTCCATTCTGAGAATGCATTTAGGCCGATAATATCGTCTGTCACATGCACTTCGTTGGCATAACCTGGGCCCGTGTTCAAAATTGTGACATTGAAGCTCACCCACTGACCTGGAACAAACGCATTATCGGGCGTGGTTTTAGCAACAATCACTTTCGGGTCGTGAGGATAAACCACGACCGTGTCAGAAGCTGAGTTCTGAATGCTTGAGTCTGGTGTCTTTATTTCCGCAGTATTATCAAACCGAGTAAACAGGATTTCATCTTCGTTAGTTCGGTCGATTTGCGCAACGATCGTGTACAGCACTTCAACGTTTGGTGGGATCTGAGCGGTGGTATCTAAGTCTGTATTATCAGCGAACGTGCCGACATATGTATAAGCTGGATTCCCGTTGAGTATAGAATCATCAGAGATAATCTCGGCGCTGATCGTCCAAGATTTAAATACCGCTTTCGTTTTTCCATCCGGCTCTAAAACACCCGCAGTAATTGTTGATAATACATCTTTCACCGCAACGTTTGTCGCAAAGCCGTTTTCTTTGTCGTTTTTAAGGCTGATTTGGTAAGTCACCTCAGTATCAAGCTTAGAGTACGCGGTTTGATCACCATGAAAACCTTTATCGGTATTGGTCTTAACGCGCTTATTAAGCTCGATGGCAAAGTCACGCGGGTCGGAGCCTCGGTCAGCATAAACAGAGCCTTCCACTGTCACTTCATTAGAAATGTGGCCATTTGCAAGAGGATCTGTCTTTGCAACTATGGTGTATTCGATATAAGAATGAGGCTCAAGTGTCGCGATAACATTCAAATTATTGGGATAATTCACTTCACCCGAGATACCGGTATCAGAAGCGCTCGCAGCAGTACCATCATCTTTAAAAGCCGCAGCCGTAATCTTCCAATCCGAGTATGCTTCGATATCACCGCCATAAATGTCTTTGGTTGTTACTGAGTGGAGATCATCTAAAACCTGAACTTGGTTTGCAAAGCCATCGCCATCGTTGGTCACTGTGATGGTATAAGTCAGCGCCTGCCCTGAAGAGTAGAAACGGCTATCGACGTCTTTACTTGCACGTAAGTTATCGTCTGGGGTTTGAACACCCGATCCCTCTTCTGTGACATTATCGTTAGAACAACTTGGGTTGTTATCAAGAATTAAGCCCGTGCTAGTATCATTCGTTTTGGCCGTTAGTTTGTACTTGATGGTTTTACCTGGCGCGATGTCTGGCGTAAGCGAAAGTGGACTGGACGTCCAAGTTCCATAGCTAAAAGATCCCGGATCCGAACCAATCGAGTCCTCACCAGAAATGACGTCAACTTTCCACTTTTCAAAAGCCTGGCCATCCCCAGCCCCACCCGCTTGCTCAGTAATCACACAAGTTAGGTTATCTTGAACCAGAAGATTGTTCGCGAAGTACTTTGAAGAACCATTTGTGACTGTAATTTCATACTCAATTTCTCCACCAGGTACATATTCAGACGCTGATGTGGTCTTCGTAATTGAAATATCTGAGTCCGTTACGGTTAATACTTTTTCTGCATCAACCGTGCTGGAGATTGTCGAGTTTTGTACCAATGAACCTGATTCATCCGTGACTGAAGCCGTAAAACCTTGCAAAGTGCCGATGGTAATCGAGGTTAAAGTTGCTTTAATTTGATAGGTGATTGACTCACCCGGGTAGATAGAAACGGTATCGTCGAAGTCCACATCCGTTTGTGGGCTACCTTGGTAATCTGAGAGTGAGTTACTGCCGATGCCTGAAACCGTGATGTTCCAAGTAGCAAATGGATTCCCATCTACATCGGTGTTGTTGTATGAAGGAGATAAGTTGTTGGCGAGACCATTGCTACTAACTAAATCGTTAATATTCTGTTTTACGTGGTAATTATGAGCAATTGCGCCACCGTTGTTCGTCACCCTCAACTCAAAATCGACCTCTCCATTAATCAAATATGGCGACGTTGAGTTGATTGTATGCTCGAGTTCG
>JBCAXU010000154.1:0-6690 GCA_038533895.1 Pseudomonadota bacterium
TGTGGTACTTGTGAAATAGGCTGATGAGATCAGAGGTAGCAAAGGGTTTCTCGATAAAATCGGCTGCGCCCATGTCCGAGCAGCGCGTTTTTGCTTCAGCTTGGATATCCCCCGACACCACAATGACTTCAGTGGGGTAGTGATTGACTGGCATCGCGGCGAGGACTTCAAACCCATCGATCACTGGCATGGTCAAGTCGAGAAACAAAACATCAATGTTACAGGTCGTCATGGTGTCGAGTGCTTGTTGGCCATCTTCTGCTTGATGAATTACAAGATTCTCTGACGGTTCTATTCTGCTAATGATGGATTTGCGAGCGATAATGGAATCATCGCAAACTAAAATGTTCATGGTGAGAGTGGTTCGCCTTGCAACTGATTTTGTTCATATAAACGACGATTTGAGCCTAGGCTTGTGACCTTGATTCAAATCTACAAGTTTATTAGTAAACACTGTTCAAACTTCGAACTCACGGTGTTTTTACTTTGGGGGGCGAAAAATTGGAGTTTCGGCACATATTTAATCACTTGCACTGTTTTTCAATGCGTTTGAAACTTTTGAGACGGGTAGTTTGCGTAATCGGCCACAGATGTACCAAGCAGCGTCGACTATCGTTTGCATGTCCACTCCGGTTTCTATACCTAAACCGTGACAAAGATAGAGCACATCTTCGGTGGCGACATTGCCAGACGCTCCTTTGGCATAAGGGCAGCCACCTAGCCCGCCAGTGCTTGAGTCAATCACATGAATGCCCATTTGCAATGCTTGATAAAGGTTGGCCAGCGCTTGGCCATAAGTGTCATGAAAATGAGCAGCAAGCTTAGCGGCGGGCAAATGGTTGAGCGTTGCGTCAAGCATACGGGCAATTCGAACCGGAGTCCCTGTTCCTACCGTATCACCGAGCGAAATTTGATCGCAGCCCATTTGCGCCATGGTGTGTGCCAGTGTCGCCACTTTTTGCGGGTGGGTAGCGCCATCATAGGGGCAATCAACCACACAGGAAAGGTAGCCACGAACCGGAATATGGTGCTTGGAGGCTAAGGCGAGCACAGCCTCAAAGCGCTTAAGGCTTTCTGCGACTGAGCAGTGAATGTTGCGCTGACAAAAACCTTCTGATACCGAGGTAAATACCGCCACTCGATTGGCTCCCGCGTCAATCGCCGCTTCAAGACCACGCAGATTTGGGGTAAGGGCAGAGTAACAAACACCTTTGCAGCGCTGTATAGAACCAAACACTTGAGCCGAGTCGGCCATTTGTGGCACCCGCTCGGCAGAGACAAAAGCGCCGCATTCAACATGGTTCAACCCACTAAGAGACAAACGATCAATGAAATCAATTTTGATTTGGGTTGATACAGCGGCTTCATTTTGTAAACCATCGCGAGGACCGACTTCAACAATCGAGACTTGTGACGGCAGTGAAGAACTGGCCAATGACGCGTGCATAACTGATTCCCTTATTCAGATGGCCAAATTGGACGGCGTTTTTGCAAAAAGGCACGCAGTCCCTCTTGCCCTTGGTTCGACACTCGAATTCGAGCAATCAAATCGCTGGTGTGCTGAATCAGTGATTGATCAATCGGGTGTTGATAGCAGGCCTGACACAAGGTTTTGGTCTCGCGCAGCGCCTGTGGACCATGCTCTGTCACATTTGAGAGCCATCGTGTGGCTGCTTCTGCTGCTGATTCTAAATCAGAGCTGTGATGGATAAGCCCAAGGGATAGCGCGGTTTCAGCGTCGATCAGCTCGGCTGATAACATATAGCGCCGCGCTTGCCGAACGCCCATCGCTCGAATGACATAAGGGGCAATAGTGGCCGCCACCAAACCAAGCTTGACTTCACTGAGACAAAAGCGCGCATCATTGCTGGCGAACACGACATCGCAGCAGCAAATTAAGCCCAGCGCACCGCCAAAGGCACTGCCGTGAACTAGCGCTAACGTCGGGAACGGCAAGGTGTCGAGCTTATTCATCAATGTTGCCAGTTGATAGGCGTCGGCATGGTTTTCAGTTTGATCTTTATCCACCATTGCTTGCATCCAATGGATATCTGCACCGGCACAAAAATGCTTGCCTTCTCCGCTAAGCATGAGAGCGCGCACGTTGGATTGTTGCGCCAAGTCGTCCATCGCATCGACAAGCTCAGCGATCATCTCCGCGTTAAACGCATTCGCCTGTTTAGGACGATTGAGCGTGAGATGGACAACGCCATTAGCCTGTTGTGTGTAACGAATGTGTCGAAATGAATCAGTGCGCATGGTTACATCCTAAATATGCCGAATTGAGTGGATTCAAGCGGAGCGCTCGAGGTGGCGTTAAGCGCTTTAGCCAGTACTTCTCGGGTCTGTTTTGGGTCAATAATTCCATCGTCCCAAAGCCGCGCACTGGCGTAATAGGGATGGCCCTGCTGCTCGTACAAATCGAGAATACTTTGTTTAAACTCTTGCTGCTGATCTTCAGGCCAATCACTGTTTTGACGCGCCATCACTTGGCTTTTTACCTGAGTGAGTACCCCCGCCGCTTGCTCGCCGCCCATCACAGAGATACGCGCATTTGGCCACATCCACATCATGGTCGGGTTGTAAGCTCGACCGCACATGGCGTAGTTTCCTGCACCATAAGAGCCGCCAATCACCACAGTAAACTTGGGCACTTCGGCACACGCGACCGCCATTACTAACTTGGCGCCATTTTTGGCAATACCGCCTTCTTCGACTCTTTTGCCGACCATAAAGCCGGTGATATTTTGCAAAAACAGCAGTGGTATTTGCCGCTTGGTGCAGAGCTCAATAAAGTGCGCTCCTTTTTGCGCGGATTCAGAAAATAAGATGCCATTGTTGGCCAATATACCGATCAACTTGCCCTCAATGCGCGCGAAACCACAGACTAATGTGGTGCCGAACAGAGCTTTAAACTCATCGAAATCTGAGTCGTCAACAAGGCGGGCAATCACTTCGCGTACATCAAACGATAATTTGAGGTTAGCATTAACAATGCCGTACAACTGCTCTGCAGGGTAACGGGGCGCGCTCGGGGCCGTTGAAGGTGTCGCAGGTGCGCATAGTCCGGTGCTGGCTAACGCTTGACGGGCCAACTCAAGCGCATGTGCTTCGTTGTCTGCATAGTAGTCGGCCACGCCAGACTTGCGACAATGAACGTCTGCGCCGCCGAGTTCTTCTTCACTGACCACTTCACCGGTAGCGGCTTTAACAAGAGGCGGGCCGGCCAGAAATATGCTTGCTTGCTGCTTGACCATGATCGCGACATCCGACATCGCGGGGATATAAGCGCCACCTGCGGTGCATAGCCCAAGCACCACGGCAATTTGCGCGATACCTTGAGCAGACATCCGCGCCTGATTGTAAAATATGCGCCCGAAGTGCTCTTTATCCGCAAAGACCTCCGCCTGATGGGGTAAATTTGCCCCACCAGAATCGACTAAATAAACACAAGGCAGGTGGCAGCGCTGAGCTATTTCTTGCGCACGAAGGTGTTTTTTTACCGTCAGGGGGTAATAGGTACCGCCTTTTACGCTCGGGTCGTTGGCGATGACCATGCAAGGTATGCGATGAATTAAGCCAATGCCGGCAACGATACCCGCACAGGGCACCGACTCAGGGTAGACCTCCCATGCAGCAAATTGGCTGATTTCGAGCAGTTCAGTGTTTTGGTCGAGGAGTAGCGCGATCCGCTCTCGCACTGGCAACTTACCTTTGCTGCGTTGGTGTTGTTGCGCCTTGTCGCCACTCCCTTGTTTGATGGTCGCAATATCGTGTTGTAAACGCTCAACCAGCGACGACATCGCTTGGTAATTGTTGCGATATAGCTCCGAGTCAGGTTTGATTTTGCTTGCGATTACAGGCATGAATAACTCCCTTTCAACACTCGTTAAATAGCTCTCGTCCGATTAACATGCGACGAATTTCTGAAGTGCCTGCCCCAATTTCATATAGCTTAGCATCACGTAGCAGCCGACCTGCGGGGAACTCATTGATGTAGCCATTACCACCAAGTAATTGAATCGTATCGAGTGCAATTTGAGTTGCAGTCTCCGCGCAGTACAAGATGACGCCTGCAGCATCTTTGCGACTTGATTGGCCACGATCGCAAGCAGAGGCTACAGCATAAAGATAGGCACGCGCCGCATTGGTTTTGGTGTACATATCAGCCAGTTTCGCCTGAACCAATTGAAACTCCCCAATGGAGCGGCCAAATTGTTTACGCTCGCGAGTGTAGGGTACTGCTAAATCGAGACAAGCTTGCATAATGCCGAGGGGGCCAGCGGCCAACACCACGCGCTCGTAATCAAGCCCACTCATTAACACTTTGACGCCTTGGTTGACTTCGCCAAGCACATTTTCAATGGGCACCGGGCAGTTGCTAAATACCAACTCACAGGTATTCGAGCCTCGCATGCCCAATTTATCGAGCTTTTGAGCGTGACTAAAATGACTGACGCTGCGCTCGACAATAAAAGCGCTAATGCCATGTGCGCCTTGGTCTGGCTCAGTTTTGGCGTACACCACAACCACATCGGCGTCTGGGCCGTTGGTAATCCACATTTTGTTGCCAGTCAGCAAGTAATGATCGCTCTTTAACTTTGCTTTAAGCTGCATGCTGACCACATCAGAACCAGCATTAGGCTCGCTCATTGCCAACGCGCCCACTTGGCTACCATCGATAAGTTTGGGTAGGAATTTTTGCTGTTGTTCAGGGGTGCCATTTCGATAGATTTGATTGACACACAAGTTAGAGTGAGCGCCATAGCTAAGGCCAATCGAGGCGGACGCTCGGCTTATCTCCTCAAGTGCGATGACGTGCGCTAAGTAGCCCATACCTGCGCCGCCGTACTGCTCACTTACAGTCACGCCGAGTAAGCCCATTTCGCCAAGTAGAGGCCATAATTGGTTGGGGAAGGCGTTGCTCTCATCAACTTGCTGAGCAAGGGGGGCGACTTGCTGCTGCGCAAACGCATAAACGTGATCGCGCAGCATGGCCAGCGAGTCATCGAGGCCGAAATTTAAAGGGGAGTAAGGAGCAAACATAACGCCTCCATATCGCCGCGGATGCTGGGCAACTCGAAGACGTGATTGCTTAGTTTAGCTGACTTTTTTAACCTCAAGCGCCTGCTCACAACGTTCACGGGCGACATTCAAGTCCTCTAACATGCTTCGTATATCTTCGAGCTGACGCATCAGCAACGCTTCTTTTTCATCAATGATTTTCAGCATCTCTTTTAGCTGAGTATCACCCTGGTGAGTATCATACAACTCAAAAAGTTCGCGTATTTCGGCCAATGAAAAGCCTAATCGCTTGCCACGTAAAATCAGCTTTAAGCGGGTTTTATCGCGGCGGTTGTAAATACGCATACTGCCTTTTCGCTCAGGTTGAATTAACCCTTCATCCTCGTAAAAGCGGATGCTACGGGTGGTAATATCAAACTCTTTAGCCAAGTCACTAATCTTATATTTTTCCACTGAGCGTCTATTCCTCATCACTGCTTACTTGGGCGAAATGACTCAGACAGCATGGTGTCTTAAGAGTCAAAAAATGTTTTTTTGCTTTGTTTACGTTTACGTAAATGTTAGTGCTATGCTTACGTAAACGTCAAGAAATTATCTGAGTGTCGTCATGAAGCAAAATGAGATATGGATAGTCGCGGCGAAGCGCACCCCGATCGGGCGATTTCAAGGTCAACTCGCTCGCTTTTCTGCGCCAGAGTTGGGCTCTATCGCGGTTCGCGCGGCCTTAGAGCAACTTGGAACGCGGGCTTTTATTGACGAAGTCTTGATGGGCTGCGTGCTGCCTGCTGGGTGTGGGCAAGCCCCAGCCAGACAAGTTGCCCTCAATTCAGAACTGCCGTATTCGGTGCCATGCACCACCATCAACAAGGTGTGCGGTTCTGGCCTGAAAAGCGTGATGCTGGCGTATGATCTGATCGCTGCTGGTTCAATTCGTTGCGCCGTGGCTGGTGGGATGGAGAGCATGACCAATGCACCATATTTACTCACCGAGTCGCGCAGTGGCATGCGAATGGGACACAAAACGACCTTTGATCATATGTTTATCGATGGCCTGCAAGATGCCTATGAAGGTGAATTGATGGGTGTCTACGGGCAGCAAATTGCGGACAAACTAAACTTTAGCCGTAAAGAAATGGATGCTTGGGCGGAGCTATCACTACAGCGAGCGTTAGCGGCGCAGTCTCAAGGGATGTTTGAGGCTGAGCTAGTGCCAGTGGAAACTGACACGAAAAGTTCGACTTGGCTCAGCTTCGATGAGCTTCCGCCAACCATTGATCCCAATAAAATTGGCAAACTTCGTCCTGCTTTTACCGACAACGGTTCCATCACCGCAGCCAACTCAAGTGCGATTTCAGATGGCGCTGCCGCTCTTATCGTGATGGAGCAATCCAGTGCAGAGCAGCAGCAAATAGAGCCGCTTGCGGTCATCAAAGGCCATGCGACTCACGCGCGATTACCAGCAGAATTTACCGTTGCACCTGTCTACGCGATTGAAGCTTTGCTGTCACAACTTGATTGGGAAGTAGGAGACGTAGACTTGTGGGAAATTAATGAAGCTTTTGCGGTTGTAGCACAAATCGCAACCAAAGAGTTGGGGTTAGACTCGAGCAAGGTCAACATCAAAGGGGGCGCATGCGCGTTAGGTCATCCCATTGGTGCCAGTGG
>JBCAXU010000155.1:0-6656 GCA_038533895.1 Pseudomonadota bacterium
TGAACAAACCAATTTGCTGGCACTTAATGCGGCGATTGAAGCAGCCCGAGCTGGTGAACAAGGTCGCGGTTTTGCAGTAGTTGCAGACGAAGTACGGGTGCTGTCGCAGCGTACTCACTCGTCTACCGAGGAGATCAATAGAACCATTACTGTATTGCAAGAGACCACGGCGCGTGCTGTATCGATTATGAGCAGTAGTGCGGATTTAGCTGGACATTCGGTTTCAGATGCGGATAGAGCGGCAAATGCGTTGGCTGAAATCAATACGGCCGTGACTCTAATCAGTGATATGGCGACACAAATCGCTACTGCTGCCGAAGAACAAACCCATGTCACCAGCGAGATCACACAAAACATTACCTCAATTAAGGATGTGGCGGATCAACTAGTGCTCGGTGCTAACGAGAGCTCTCAAGGCGCTTACGAGGTCAAGAGCCAGGCTGAAGCCTTGAGTGCGAAAGTGGCGACGTTCAAACTATCGTAAGGTAGGAAAATTAATTTGATCACCGAATGATTCAGATTAGTATTCAACAAATGAAAATGGGGCCGCTTGGCCCCATTTTAGTATTGGCTGTGTGCTTAAGCGTTGAAAATCTGCTTAAGTTCATTAGCACACAAATGGTATTGTCTTGGGCAGTTGCGCCAGGTTGCAAGCATGCGACGATATTTTTCTAACATTGGCATTTGCGCGTTAAAGTGATGCTCACCTTTATCAAACTGAGGGTATAGGCCTTCAGAGTCCACCAAGAAACGCACGTAATTCACCAGTTGTGCTTCTGAGGCGATATCAAAGCCTAAGAAAGTGAGTCGACGCTGATCCACCTCTTTTTGCTCCTGCTCAGTCAGCATCTTGTTCGATTCTTGCATCGCGTGGTACATCTCCATGATGTCGATGACTTCGCGGCACTCTGCTTCCACTAAGCAGCCAAAATCTTTGTTAAACTCGCTCATCTGTAGTTCATAGCCACGTTCGATAATGGTCTGTAAACGTTGATACTTGGCAGCGTTCGCAGGATCCATTTGTGACATTAAGTAGTATTGATTTGATAAAATCAGACGTTGAGCGTTAGTCATTTCCATAGTGGCCTCACTAGTACAATCTAATACATTTTTAATGTGCTTAGGTTAACGTTTCCCGATGCGCTGAAACATGATCTCAACACATATTTAATAGGAAAAGCACACTCATTCAGCAAGATTTATTCATCATTATTGTGGTAATGATTGTAGATATAGTCGCGATCAGAAAACACGCGCAGCAGCTCTGGTTTAAATACAGTCAGCATCGCCGCCGCCATGCCGTTAATCAACCCTTCTGGAAATGCCAGCAGTGGGGTAAACATCAAGTAATTGTTGTAGATGGTCTGCCAATCGTAATCGGTGACAAGCAGGTAGTAGATAGAGTTAACCAATAGGTGAAGAGTGCCGGTGAGTGCACCATTAATAAAGCCCGCGACAAAAATGAAAACAAAAATGTTGCGCGGCAGGTAGTGATAGCTGAGGAGAAACACGCTGTAACTGATCAATATTGGTACCAGTGCGGAGAAAACCAAAAACTCCGGGATTTCATACCAGTTAAGCGGCCCGAGTAAGGTCATAAGAAGCGTGATAGGGAGTGATAAGGCAAAAGCGCTGCGCCAGCCATACATTAAGGTTAAGCTTGTGAGCCCGAGAAAGTGAATGGCCAGGCCAGCTTTAACGCCTGCTTCAGCCGACCACAGTGCCCAGTAGATAACGATAACGGCAAAGGTGATGTGCTGGAAAGCTCGCTCTGTCTTTAATTTGTTGAGCATGACCTGGGTGGCGTCGCGCCAAACTAAAGCGGTTGTCAACAAAACCAATAGTAAGCAGACTAATGCACTGATACTCAAAATAACCTCAAAAAAATACCAACAGACTCGTTGGTATTTTTTACGACTTTGTTGGTATTTGGTATCAGTATTTTACGTTAGAGTGATACTGCTCAAGGATTGAGACGACCTTGTCCATAGTCTCTTTGGATGGAGGGCTAATCCCTTCGAGTGGGTATTCGACACCTAGGGCCTCCCACTTGTGAGCACCGAGTTTGTGGTATGGCAACAGCTCCACTTTTTCGATGTTGTCCATATCCTTGATAAACTCGCCTAGCATATGTGCCGCCTCTTCATCGTCAGTATATCCAGGGACAACCACATAGCGGATCCAAGTTTTTTGACCTATTTTGTGAAGGTAGCGCGCAAAGTCTAAGGTGCGTTTGTTTGATACACCGATGAAATCGTGGTGAATCTCATCTTTCATGTGTTTTAAGTCGAGCATAACGAGATCAGTGGCTTCGAGAACTTGATCGATTACTTCGGTGTGTTTGCGAATGTAGCCGTTAGTGTCGAGGCAGGTATGAATCCCCTCTGCTTGCGCTGCACGGAAAAAGTCGCGCACAAACTCGGGCTGCAACATCGCCTCTCCCCCTGAGCAAGTAACACCACCGCCGGAAGCATTCATAAAGTGTCGATAAGATTTCGCCTCGTTAATAATCTCTTCAACGGTCACTTCTTTACCGCCATGAGTATCCCATGTATCTCTATTGTGACAGTACATACAGCGCATTAAGCAGCCTTGCATAAACACAATAAAGCGAATTCCAGGACCGTCTACCGTTCCACATGACTCGAAAGAATGAATACGACCAGTTGTTGACATTTGCTCATCTCGTCTTAGTTATTTATCCGTTATTTATCCGTTATTTTATTACAAATAGTAGGGATAAAATAGGTTTTCTCGGCTTTGACAGGAAGAAAACAGGAAATAAGAAAAATTGGATTTATTTGCTAGAATTTATGTTATAAAAATGTACAAACAATATAAATAACAATAACAAACTACGCTTACCGTCAGGCAAGGTGTAAAACATCTGATTGTTGCTGAAGGACTTATAATATGGATATGCTTGCGCTCTCGCAGAAACAGAAGGTTACGCTGTTTTTGCTCGTACTAACAATAGGATTTGCCTCACTCGCCTTCTTTACTTCTGATCGCTTGTCGCAAATGACCAGTCAATACCAAAGCAGCGGCGATATTGCATCGGGGTCACTGTCGATTTACCAGACACAAAGCCAAATTCTCACACTTGGTGGCGATCTAGATACCATGACCGGGGCTAAGGTTGCAGCCACGATATCTCGCATTGAGGACATTGTGACGGCGATTGATGAGGATGCTCAGTTTCTCAGACGGGTGGGTTTAGTCACTCAAAGCGAGCAACTTACTCAGAGTGTGGTCGACTTCAAAGACGCGGTATCGCCTTGGCTGTCGATGAAACAGGAACTCGGCTTTAATATTGATGAAGGTAAGTTGGGCCAGTTAAAACAGTTGGCCCTGACTATAGAGCAAAAAATCGCTGAAACCGGAATGGTCACCCTCAACTCTGATTTTCAGGCGATGGTGAAAGCACAGCAAAATTACTTGCTTCAGCCTACCGAGGACAACCTCAAGCTGTTCAACCGCGCTATGGCCGCTTTTGAAAGTATGTCGAATGTCTACGCTATGCTGGAGCTGTATGAAAAGGAAATCGAACAGTACAAGCAAACCTTTTCCAGCGTCAGTGACATTTCCAAGCAGCTTGCGAGCATAGAGAGCAAGGTTGAAGTGACCAAAGTGAATATGACGCAATTAATTGGGTCCATCACCTCAGAGCTTGGCGGTATTAGTGCCGACTATCAAAATGTTGCGGAAAGAGCCTCAAAGCAGACGCTATGGTCGATTCTGGTTGCTTGTGTGGTGCTTGCTGTGTTTACTATCGCCATTTCAGCGATGCAGAGCGCCTCTTTATCCCGTTCACTCAACCGGACTAAAGAGATCTTGAGCAGTTTGTCGAAAGGGGATTTATCGCAGCGAATGGAGCAAAGCAAGAACCCAAACGACGAGTTTAACCAGCTTGCTACCAGCATTAATCAAAGCTGTAACAATTTAGGTGAGTTAGTTTCTGGGGTTCAAAGTAGCAGTTTGGCACTGACTAGCAATGCGGTAGAGCTCAACCAAGGGTTAGACAGACTTGCTCACCATCAGTCCGAAGTGTTAGGGCAAACTCAATTGCTTGCCTCAGCGACAGAGGAGGTGAGTGTAACCACTCAAGAAGTGTCAAATTCCTTAGAGTTCGTTGCCGAAATCAGCCGTTCTTCAACTCAGTCAGCAGAGGAGGGCGGTAAAGTGATCTCCGCCGCCATTGGCTCACTTGATGAGGTTGGGGCGATACTAACCTCAGCTGCAGGTCATATCAAACAGCTGGAAGAGGCGTCGTCGAAAGTCGATTCAGTGATGGAAATCATTAATGGTATCGCCGAACAGACCAACTTGCTCGCATTGAACGCAGCCATTGAAGCGGCAAGGGCTGGTGAACAAGGACGAGGCTTTGCTGTCGTCGCTGATGAGGTACGTAGCTTAGCGGTGAGAACCGTCGATGCAGTTTCAGAGATCTCCGGAACCATCGATACGATGAAAAAAGAGAGCGCTGAGGTGATTCAGTACATTGGTCAATCCGAGTCATCGATGGCGGCAGGGCGAGAGCGAGGCCAAGAAGCGATGGATGCACTTAAATTGATCACCGAAAAAGCCGATGAAGCATCGCACCAAACCGAGGTCATCTTCACTTCTATCAAAGAGCTGGCGACGACCAGTCAGTCTATGGCGGACAATATGACCCAGATTTCGTCGGCAATGAAAGAGTTAGAACAAAACAACGAGCAGTTACGTAGTGTCAGTGGTGTCGTTGAACAACGTTCAGAGAGCCTCAACCAAGAGTGTCAGAAGTTCACAATCTAAAAAAATGCGTATAGAGTGAACGCGCCCGTGCCGTAAACGGTATCTGGCGCGTTTTTGTATTCGGGGGGCTTCACTGTGGTGGTTACAGCGATACCAAAATCTTGATTGTACCAAGCAAAACCTGCGACTGCACAAGCTTGGGTTTGCTCTAACCTTACGTCATACTGATTCGGGTCTTGCCCTTGATTGTGCGCATAACGAATGACTTCAGAACGTTTACCTTCAATGGTTATATCGTTGAATCGATAACGCGCTTTGACTCCAGCAAACACGAACCATCCTTCGCTCGAACTTCCGATCATGCTCGGGCGAAAAGGCTGCTCGCTATCAATGTTCGCCGCACCCAGATTATTCGCTAGGTCGGTGCCCCAACGAAGCATGAAAGCGGTGGACACATCACTTCGAAAATTCCCTGCATTTGCCTCTGATACATTCGACAGCTCCCAGTTTTCGCCTGCGCCTTGGCTATTACGCCACAAATTAAAGTGATGTAGATAACCTAGGTTGGCGACCCATTTATCGTCGATTTGATATGCCCAGCCACGTGGTTTAGTGGAGTCGGTAATATGATGAACGACATTTTGCCCTCGTTCGGCCAACGAGTTTTCGCCAGTAGTGCCTAAGGTCAGGCTTGCTCGATGGGCGTGATCTGTAGTCAAACTGAGGTAGTTGAGTTCAGCATAAAGGAGTCCTGCATAGGGGCGATCATTGGCGATGGGAATCGTTGCGTCGAGTTCTGACGGAGTATAGGTTTTGTGCCCTAGGGCAAACTCAAATTTATCCAAGGACTCCTTTCCCCAATAAGAGAGACTGAGAGGGTGAAACAGTATATTGGGTTCAACATCGCTGGTGGCATAACTCAAAAACAGACCATTAGTGTAGTCTTGGTCGACATGAAATAAACCATCGTTATCGATTGAAAAGCTGACCGTGGGTTTGTCTGCGGCAATACACGCTGTCGACGCGAATAAGGCAACGACTGTTGTTATCAAATCGCGGCAATATAACCTCATAAAATGGCGCTCTCTCAATTAGGTACCTGATAATAAAAGAATTAGCCTTAGGTAAGAAAAACGCAAGTCGTGAGAGGTTAAACGGTGGACGGTGGATGGTTTCGGTAGGTACTTATCCCGTTTGGTATTAGACACAAAAAAGCCCTGCTCGAAAGCAGGGCTTGTCTATTCATCAGCTGAGAATTATAGAGACTCAGTGAAGGTACGGGCGATAACGTCTGCTTGCTGCTCTGCAGTTAGCGAGTTAAAGCGTACTGCATAACCAGAAACGCGGATGGTTAGCTGAGGGTATTTCTCAGGGTGCTTAACTGCGTCTTCTAGAGTATCGCGGTTAAGAACGTTCACGTTTAGGTGCTGACCACCTTCGATGCCTGCTTCGTGGTGGAAGTAACCATCCATTAGACCAGCAAGGTTAGCACGTTGTGAACCTTCGTCTTTACCTAGCGCGTTAGGTACGATAGAGAAGGTGTAAGAGATACCATCTTTAGCGTGAGCAAACGGTAGTTTACCTACAGAGGTTAGAGACGCTACCGCACCTTTTTCGTCACGACCGTGCATTGGGTTAGCACCTGGTGCAAATGGCGCACCTGCGCGGCGACCGTCTGGCGTGTTACCCGTCTTCTTACCGTATACCACATTTGAAGTGATAGTCAGGATAGACTGAGTAGGGATGGCATCACGGTAAGTCTTAAGCTTACGGATCTTGTTCATGAATACCTCAACAAGTTCACAAGCGATGTCATCAACACGAGCGTCATTGTTACCGAATTTAGGGTAGTCGCCTTCGATTTCGAAGTCGATTGCTACGCCATCTTCGTCACGAACTGGTTTAACTTTCGCGTGTTTGAT
>JBCAXU010000156.1:0-6512 GCA_038533895.1 Pseudomonadota bacterium
CATGAACACCTCTTGTTATCGAGGTATTCCTGGTCGATACATACTTGCTGGCCCAAGCGCTTCAGACTGGATAGATAGCGTGTTTAAAACCGATGCGCTATTAGTCGACAAACAAGCCGAAGTGCTTCAAGAGCCCGCAGCGGCGTTTGCCGAGCAGACCGATTACGCCTTGCTTGCCAATGCGCCGTATCGGTATCACGAGCTACTCGGTGTCATTTGGCGAGAGTCGGCGGTGTCTAAGCTTAAATCCAATGAGCATGCCATTTTAATGGCTGCGCTGATGGAAACCGATCTTAACGGTCAACCGCTGATTGCTGAGTACATTCAGGCATCCGGTTTAAGTATCGACACCTGGCTAACCCAGCTATTCGATGCGGTGGTGATTCCTTACTACCACTTGCTGTGCAAATACGGCGTCTCTCTGATCGCGCACGGACAAAACGTCACCTTAGTATTAGAGAACAACGTCCCCAAACGCATTCTGCTCAAAGACTTTCAAGGTGATATGCGCTTGGTTAGCAGTGACTACCCAGAGCAAAGCTCACTTGATCAACGCGTGAAAGAGGTCACGGTTCGGTTGGATGAATCCCTAATCATTCATGACCTTCAAACCGGGCATTTTGTCACCACACTTCGTTTTATTTCACCGTTAGTCGCCAAGTTAGGCTTCTCTGAGCAGCAGTTCTATCGCCTGCTTGGAGACAGGCTTAAATCCTACATGGCCACCCACAGTGAGTATCAGCACAGGTTTGAACAGTTTGATCTATTCAAACCGAGAATTTTACGCATCGGACTTAACTTGGCTAAGTTTCGTCACAGCACCGACGCCAGCGTGTCACGCATGCTACCCGACATGGATGACATGCTGGATAACCCGCTGGCCAAGGCGCAACCGACGGACGCCAAGCGCTAGACACTCAATAACTACAACTTTAGCGCTCAGTTAAGCCGCAAATAACCAAGAAAAGGATTGTTCTTATGGAACACACTAACAACGTCAAGCTAGACCTCGCCGGCGTCGGCGTCGGCCCCTTTAACCTCAGTGTTGCTGCCTTACTCGCGGATACTCCGCAGCTCCAAGCTCGTTTCTTCGAAAGTCGAGACCGCTTCGCTTGGCATCCGGGATTATTGCTAGACAACACCCACATGCAAACCATGTTTTTGAAAGATTTGGTGACCGCGGTCAATCCACAGAGCCGTTACTCGTTTCTCAACTATCTGGTGCAAAACAAAAAGTTCTACCGCTTCTTATCTGCGGAGCTGCAATGCATCAGCCGTCACGAGTTCTCTGACTATCTCGCTTGGGCCGCCCACCAGCTAGACAATGTTCAGTTCTCGACTCAAGTGGAACAGGTCGAATACGATGGCAACACCTTTACCCTGCATACCAATCAAGGCCACTATCAAGCCAAGAACCTCTGTATTGGCACAGGCAAAGTGCCGAGTGTGCCCGATTGCGCTAAGCCTCATTTGGGCGAGCAAGTATTCCACGCTGCTGAAATGGGTTTGAAGGCGCGCGACTTTAGCGGTAAGCGAGTAATGATCATCGGCGGTGGCCAAAGTGGCGCGGATATCTTCATCAACGCCCTGCAACATAAATGGGGCAAACCTAAATCTCTTGATTGGCTGTCGCGCCGCGCGAACTATCAACCATTGGATGAGGCGGCCTTCACCAACGAGTTCTTTACACCCGATTACGTCAACGCCTTTGTCAACTTATCGCCACAAGTGAAACAGCAAGAGGTGACCAACCAGAAACTCACCTCCGATGGCATTACTCAAAAAGCGCTGCTGACTATCTATCAAGAGCTATACCACAGATTTGACGTGCTAAAAGAAGAGAAGTGGGTATGGCTACTTCCGCATCGCACCTTGAGTCAGATGAAAGCGCACGCCGATGGATATAGCCTCACGGCCAACAACGCACTCGGTCAATGCGTTGAAACCCATCAAGCGGACATTGTGATTTTGGCCACCGGCTTCCAAGCCCCCTACCCAGCGTGTTTGAACCAAATATTGCCCCTGTTTGATCTCGACGCACACCATCGCTACCAAATGACCGCGGATTTCGAGATTCAGTGGGAAGGCCAACAGAACAATAAGATTTTTGCCGTCAATGCTGGGATGCACACCCACGGCATTGCCGAGCCACAGCTGAGCTTAATGGCTTGGCGTAGCGCCCGAATCATCAACCGCCTAGCAGGCAAAACGCTGTTCGATACCGACTCAGGGCAAGGCATGATCGACTGGCTCTCTCCCGATACTTTGATAGAGCGGTTGGTTGCCTAACCCCTTTTTGTCACTCACCGGCCTTGGTGAGTGACGGTTCAACCCGCCCAAGAAAACAGTGGTTGTCTATTCACCATTGCTGGGCCTATTACTACGATAAACATAGAGAAGAAAATGAAAGTCAATAAAGGAAACTTACAGTTATCTTGCGCTGCAATGGCTGTTGCAGCCGCCATTATGACCACGCCAGCTATTGCCGACGAGTACACCCTATTTGATGAAATGGTGGTGGTATCGAGTCGTACGCCAAAAGCGATCAGCGATATTCCCGGCACCGTCTGGTACATAGATGCACAGCAAATCGAGCAGGAGTACCGTGGCGGTAAAACGCTAGGAGAGATCCTCGCCACTTCGATTCCTTCACTCGATATTAGTAGTGGCGCGCGTACCAACTATGGCCAGAACCTGCGCGGCCGCAAAATGTTGGTCATGATTGATGGTGTCTCGCTGCAGTCATCACGCCAAATTAGCCGCTACATGGACTCAATCGATCCATTTAACATCGAACGTATTGAAGTACTCTCGGGGGCTACCTCTATATACGGTGCGGGCGCATCTGGCGGTGTGATCAACATTGTGACCAAGAAAGCCGACAATCAAGCGCTTGAGTTCGAATCTTATGTTGGCGCAACTTCCGGCTTTAATTCTAGCGACGATTTCGATTACAAAATCGCCCAATCTATCTCCGGCGGTAACGACAAAGTCAGCGCTCGCGCATCGGCTGTCTACTCAGAAACACAAGGCTTCTTCGACGCTGATGGGGATATTGTCACCCCAGACATCTCTCAAGGGTCGCTACAGTTCAACCAAACCGTCGACTTAATGGCCACGGTCGGGGTCAATATCTCCGATACCAAACAACTCAATCTACTGGCGCAATACTACGATAGCCAGCAAGACTCACCATACGGCTTGTACATTGAAAACGGCGACTTTGTCGATGTTCGCAAGGGCTTTGACTCGGATCGCGAACATGGTACCAAGCGCATGATGTTCAGTGCCTCTTATGTCGACGAAGCATTTTTAGGCCACCAATTGATCGCCGAAGCGTCGTATCGTCACGAAGATCAAACGTACACCCCGTATTACCAATCGTCTGGTCAGCAAAAAACCGACGTACTGTCACTGAAAGCGGCACTGGCTAAACAGTTCGACAAGCTCAATCTGGTTTACGGTGTGGATGCCTATCAAGACAAGCTGAACAGCAATCAGGCGCTGTACGATTCTACAATCGCCAATAACTCGGGCAACCTTATCAACCGTACTTATGCCCAAGTAGGCCGCTATCCGGGCGTTAAAGTCTCTTCCATTGCTGGGTTCGTGCAAGCGGATTACCACATCACTGACGAATGGTCGGTTGAAGGGGGCTTTCGTTATCAACACATGGTCAACAAAATTGATGACTTTGTCGGCTATCAGCAACAGAAAAAAATCGCTGCCGGGAATGGCTTAACGGCTGATGCGGTGCCAGGTGGTGAGACCGATTACAATGTTGGTCTGTTTAACCTTGGTACGATTTACCGTATCGACAACCACTCGCAAGTGTGGGCCAACTTCTCACAAGGCTTTGATTTGGCAGACCCAGCGAAGTACTACGGTCAAGGCCAATACACCCTAGTTGGTGATAACTGGCAGCTAAATGACAGCATTAACGTCGACGACTCCAAGATGTCAGGAATAAAGACCGACAGTATCGAGCTCGGCTACCGCTTGGATCGCAATGGCTTAAACCTGCAAACCGCCGCTTACTACTCAACCTCTGATAAATCGGTTAAGTACAATAAAACCACCTTGTTAATTGAAGAGCTTGAAGACAAAAAGCGCGTCTACGGCTTAGAAGCCATGACTTCTTACTGGGTGAATGACCATATCCAACTTGGCGCCTCTGGCCACTACGTAGTCTCAGAGATCAAAGGCGATGATGGCTGGGAGGATATGACCGCGGGCGAAGCCAGTACCTCACGTGCCAATGCATGGGCAGCTTGGTATGACGATGCGTTGGCGCTTAAACTGCAAAGCCAAACCATGTTTGACTATACCGACGCAGCAGACAATAAACTAGATGGATACACGGTGTTCGATCTGGTGGGTAGCTACCAGTTGCCTGTTGGCAACTTAGGTTTTGGTATTCAGAACTTGTTCGACCACGACTACACTACCATCTGGGGACAGCGCGCGCAGATCCTTTACTCTGCACACTACGATGCCGCTGCTTACGACTATAAAGGCCGCGGTCGCACCTTTAACGTTAACTACCAAGTGAAGTTTTAATACTCGTAACAAAAAACCGCCCAGACTGATGGGCGGTTTTTCATCTCTATGCTTAAAGCTTATAACTGATGAGTACGGCTAGGTAAAAACACCTCACCTAGCATACAACGAACGCTGCCACCACCAATGTTTTCAATGGTTTGCACGTTAAATGGCATCAATTTACCGTGACTCGACAACTGAGCCAGCTGCGCTGCAGAGAAAGCGTCATAGGCGGATTGCGACATGGCAATCACCTTTTCACCATTGACCGTTTCCAGCTGTAGAATGTTGCCACAGAACTGGTTCATCTGCTCCAGTGAAATCGAAATCACCTGCTTATCTTTGGCCAATGACTTGAGCACAAAGCGGCGTTCAAACTCCGGGATCACCTCATCACAGATAACACAAAATCCTTCGCCGATCGCCATCATCACATTGGTGTGATAGATGGGCTTACCCGAAGGCAGTGCAGTTTGAAACGACACAACACGCTCATAACCGATGCGCTGCGCGTAATCCTCAAGAACCTCGCGATCACAGCGTTGTGACAGCGCCGCATACACGGTTTTATTGAGGTGATCTTTCACCATCACCCCGGTACTTTCTAGATGCGCATCTTGCGCCAAATAGTCTAGCAGATCGTCTTGTGCGAGCACCGGGCGGCCCGCAAATTCAAGCGCCTCTACTAACGCTTCGGTTTTTACTTCTTGCTGACGGTTTTTGCACGCCATTGGGAAAGTGTACAAGCGGCCATCAGCGGTGGTGCTAAACCAGTTATTTGGGAAGACCGCGTCAGGCGTTTCGATATCACCTAATGGGTAATCAAACACCACCACTTGCACACCCGCTTGGCGCAATTGCTCCACCATAGTATTGAACTCGTGCATCGCGAGCTGACGTATATGGCCAGTGGTATCGTTGACTTGGTGTTGAAATTCATTGTCTTGCGCCGTTTCAGCATTAAAGGCGAACTCCTTTGGCGGTACCATCACCACACAGTTAGCGTTTTGCACTGAAGATAGTTTTTTTTCTAGTATGGCTTGCTGTTTCAACATTGTGACAAACTCAATTAATCTCACTCAATAACGCCAATTGTAGACATAATGTTAAATAAAATATTACTGAAATACGCTATTAAATTGCATCTTTAGCAGCGATAGTTACTGAACAAATTATTAATGACAGTAAATATCACTGACAAAGCAACTGGGTCGATTGCCAGAATGAATATTATGCAAGAGAAAGAATAATAAACTGGTTACATTTACAGAGGTGACGGTATACCATGACACCGCCCTTCCTATTAATGGACGAACGCATACGCCCTATCGGCGTTCCATTCTCATTGCGTGTTTAGGAAAAAGATATGTTTAAAAAGTTTGAAGGCTTTACTCAGCCTTTCCCCGACCAAGAGCCTAGCCAACCACCAAGCGGTGTGTTTGCCTTTTGTCGTCACTATACCCGCGGATTCGAAATCCCACTGTTGGTCATGTCAATCATGGCGACCATTGTGGCGGTGGTTGAAGTCTCTCTGTTTGGCGCTATGGGTAACTTAGTCGACTGGTTATCTAACAGTAACCCAGAAACCTTTTGGCAAGACAATCGTAGCGATCTGATTTTTTATGGCGTGTTACTGCTGGTAGTCATGCCTATTTTGGTGGTCGGTTACTCACTGTTGGTTCACCAGACTTTGCTGGGGAACTACCCGATGTCGATCCGCTGGTTAGCCCACCGCTACCTGCTAAAACAGAGTTTGAACTTCTACCAAGATGATTTTGCCGGGCGCGTCGCCACCAAAGTGATGCAAACCTCGCTCGCAGTACGCGAAACCGTGATGAAAACCATGGACGTATTTGTCTACGTCTCGGTCTATTTCACCTCGATGGTAGTGCTGTTAGCGAGGTTTGCATCACTTTGGTGGCGACGCGCCCGGCAAAATCATCTTGGTAGAAGTTCAAACTCTGTTTTAG
>JBCAXU010000157.1:0-6489 GCA_038533895.1 Pseudomonadota bacterium
TTCAAGGAATGGTGTAGGTAGGTCAACTAGCTAGCTGCAATCTATGCCTTGCTCTCAGCGATTTTTCCTGCGCAATTCTCTGAACACCTATTTATCCCGTTTGGTATTAGAAACTGCAAACCCCGCACATTGGCGGGGTTTGTGTGTCGGTTTAGCCTAGACGTTATTAGTGTGCCAGCCTGTTCTTATTAGCACGTTAAGTATTACTTAACTAAAACTAGAAGCTATTGATAATTACGCCAGTAAATCGGCTAGAAAAAGGCTAGATTTTTATGTCACTGTGATCTCTGTCCAAAATATTTATCGCGCTAACTCCATATAAGTAAACACTAATTTAAACCAGTGACCTTTATTGCCGACTCTATTTGCTCATTTTTGAACGTTTATTGTGCGCTTGAACGTTTGCGCGAAAATATGTGATGAAAGTCTCATTTGGGGCGCTATACTTTCCGCCCGGTTGAGAATCACAGCTCTACCAATACAAGCCGTCACACGGAATGGTGAATGACCCCACGGACCGGACCAGCTGCTAATTCAATGCTTGTAGAGGTAATCTTTAATGAATGTTTTATTTGGCTTAATCGGGATCGCGGTTCTGCTGCTTTGTGCTGTTTTGTTGTCAGAAAGTCGTGGTGCGATTAACTGGAAAACCGTGTCGCGCGCGCTACTGCTTCAAGTCGCGTTTGCCGCATTAGTGCTCTATTTCCCATGGGGCCAAGCGGCGCTGACCAGTTTGAGTCGTGGCGTATCAAGTTTGCTCGGGTTTGCCGACGAAGGGATCGCATTTCTATTTGGCGATCTTGCCAACAGCGGTTTCATTTTCGCGGTTCGCGTTCTTCCTATCATCATCTTTTTCAGCGCTCTCATCTCCGCACTCTACTACTTGGGCATAATGCAAAAAGTCATTGCGTTTATCGGTGGTGCCATTCAGAAGTTTTTGGGGACCAGTAAAGCGGAGTCTTTGGTGGCAACGGGTAACATTTTCCTCTCTCAAGGTGAATCACCACTGCTAGTTCGCCCTTTCCTTTCGCGCATGACACGCTCTGAACTGTTTGCGGTAATGGCTGGTGGTATGGCCTCTGTAGCGGGGAGCGTATTAGGTGGCTATGCAGGCTTGGGTGTGGAGCTGAAATATTTGATAGCGGCGAGTTTCATGGCAGCTCCGGGTAGTTTGATGATGGCAAAAATCATTGTTCCCGAGCGCGACACACCTATCGATCAGTCCGATATCGAAATGGACAAAGCGCAAGAGAGTAATGTGATTGATGCGTTGGCGAGCGGTGCCATGAATGGCATGAAGGTGGCGGTCGCTGTAGGTACTATGCTCATTGCTTTCGTCAGTGTGATTGCCATGGTCAATACAGGGCTAGAAACTCTTGGCGAAGTCGTGGGCTTTGGTGGGATAACCCTTCAAGCGCTATTTGGTTATCTGTTTGCGCCACTTGCTTGGGTCATCGGTGTACCCGCCAACGAGGTGTTGATGGCAGGCTCCTACATCGGCCAAAAGATAGTCTTGAATGAGTTTGTGGCCTTTATCGACTTTGTCGAGCACAAAGCACTATTGTCAGAACATACTCAAGTGATTGTCACTTTCGCCTTATGTGGATTCGCCAATATTGGTTCAATCGCAATTCAACTAGGGTCAATCGGTGTTATTGCGCCAGAGCGACGCTCTGAAGTCGCAAATCTCGGCATTAAAGCGGTACTTGCCGGTACGTTAGCCAACCTGATGAGCGCATGTCTGGCAGGCATCTTCATCTTGCTCTAATGTAACTGCGCCATGACTAAACAAAAAGCCCGAATAGAAAATTATTCCGGCTTAGTATGGTTTGCCGAGCAAGTGGTGCGCAAAGCCGAGAAAGAAGACCAGCCGACAGGCTACCAATCGATGCGCGCCAAACTGACGGCCACGGTGATTGTGTTGCACTGTGTCGCACTGATTGCGTAAGACGGTTTAGTTGCTACATCGCTGTCTATAAGTGGTGTAAATGTGACTTTGGCAGAAAAACAGTGTTAACTTCCCAATAACTCAATCGCATTTAGCTGATATCTCATTAAAAATCATATACATTTGACTGTATATGTTATGTAGTGAGTATCGCTATGAAAAGGACTTTCTTACTCATCACCCACCTGATGAGTTTAGCGATAGGCTTTGCGCTCGGAGTGTACGCCTTGCCTATTGTTATTCAACCGCCTTCACCGGATGTCGACGACGTTCAGCGTATTACCGATCACGCCCTATACACCGGTACTTTCCAGCGCGATCGCAAAGATAGCGACTTGCTGCATTGGGGCGAGGGCTCGCTGTCGATAAACGAAGATCATGTTGCTTTTATCGGAGAGCTTGCTCCCGGGCCCGATTACCGCCTCTATTTTTCTCCCACTTTTATCGAAACTGAGAAAGACTTTACTGCTATTAAACATCAAATGGTTGAGGTAGGAGAGGTGAAAACATTTGATCGGTTTATGCTGGTATTACCCCAAAATTTTCCGCTCGAAAATTACAACACTGTGGTGGTTTGGTGTGAAACATTCGGTCAGTTTATTACTTCGGCGCGCTACCGATAGGTCAATAACGGCTCAACACTGATTCGCTAATGATTTTATTAGCCCTGTTACAATTAGATACATTTTGCAGTCTTCGGATACAGTCTGACAAAGCAATGACATTTTTAGAGTGTTGAAACTAATAATGCGTAGCTTCCTCCACCCTTCGCCAGATTACGTATCGTGTGCAGATGATTATTGCTCATAGGATTACAACGTTTTGTTAAAGCAACTTTTCTCTTACTTCTCAACCTGGATAACTGTTTTGACAGCCTTGTCGGTATTTGCTGTGTCTGCAGCGGATATCGAAGTAACGGTGAGTCCTGTTAGTGCTAACTATCAAAACTCGCAGACGATCGATTATCAAGTCTTGATTAAAAATACCTCCGCCAAGACGTTGCGAGGTATTACAGTCAGTGATCCTATTTGGCAAACTAAAGTGGAAAGCGAATCGGGCAGCGTAAACGCATTCAGCGATTTATCCATTGGAGCATCGAGCAGTTGGGGTTCAAAACCTGGTGCTTTCAGCAGTGTCGATGCCGATCTTAATGTTGAAAATGCTGTTTTGTTTCCATATGGCCATATTGCCTATCAAGTGCAGGCAAACGTCAGTAGTGAGGCTATCGGGGAGATTGTCCTCGATAAGGCTACCGTACGAGTGGATATCGATGGTGACGGCAGTTCGGAAGTCTTCGTACCAACAACGCCAAGTATTTTTACCCCAGTCCCGTATCAATATGAATTAGATCTGTCGGTTGATAAAAGTGAGTATCAGGTTGGTGCTCAGCTCACTTATACCTTGACGGTAACCAATACCGGCAGCTACCAAGTACAGGGGCTTGATATCAGTCAGGCGTTTCAGTCATTAGCGGTAGAAAATGCGACTGGCTCTGCGTCCTCTCCATTTAGCAATGTCACTATTAGCGGCAAAAAAACGGGTAGTGATAGTGATCTTGGTAGCTTTGCTACCCGTGGTGATCTTGACGTTAGTGACGCCAAAGTCGCGGTAGGCGGTAAACTTACCTATACCATCTCAACGACGGTGGCTGACAACCTGGTCGGTGATATTGTCACTTCAGCGACTGCTCATACTAAAGACGGGGAGATTGAAACTCCTCAGAGAACGACGCCTCCGGCACAGCCCATTGTGAGTATTGAGCACACGATCAACAAAACTTCGCCATATCTAGTCGGTTCTGACCGTGTCTTTACTGTTGAAGTCAGTAATACGGGCCAGGGCATCGCTTATGGTTACCATGTTAAGCACAATATCAATGAACTGATTTCAGACTTGGGCTTAGGTAATAACCTTAAGCCAGAACATAACAGTAGCGACCTTTCGGGTAATCCATTTGCTCACTGGAGTGTTGAGGTTACTGATATCGGCGCTAACTCTCAATCGAGCTACAAAGACTTGGGTCCGCAAACAGATGTGGATTTTGATGATCAGGTTTCAATTTTCCCCAATGAAACGATTACCTACCAGATCAAAGCCAACATTTCGCCTGTCGCGATTGGTGAAGTTAAAGGCGCCAATGCCGCCATTTTTAATTCAGGCGGCGGTTTAGAACAAGATGCTCAAATCAGCAACATCTTTGGTGCAGAGCGTACGCTTAACGTAAACGACTCTGAAATCAAAATTGTAAAAACCACCAAAGAGTCTGAGTACATTCCGGGCAATACAGTTGAGTACGAGATTAAGGTGTCTAACTCCTCAACTCAATATTTTGCCAATGACTTACAAGTTGTCGATGACTTAACCTGTGTCCAAACTGATATGGCGGCAGGCGCGGGGCAGGGGCAAGCATTTAAGCGCTGGAAGCTGGAGCCGGTTAGTGCTGAAGATGATTTGGGCACCGATCACGGCCAGTACAGCTATGGCACTTGGACTACCTCTCCAGTGACAGTGTCACCAGACGTTGCGCCAGGTAAGTTTGTTAGCTACAAACTCACCGCGGAAGTAAACGAGTCGAGTGTCGGGTTAATTGTTGATGACAATCCAGCGTGTAGCGATAACGTCACTGAAGAGGGCTCTGGTGTTCAGATGCCTGAAGATAACCTGCGCGCGAGTAAAGATGTTGACTCACGTTACTACTCTTCCGGTGATGTGCTCACTTACACTATTCGTGTCGATAACGATGGTGATGGTTTTGCCGACCAAGTCCATGTTGAAGACGCTATCGATGCGCTTGAGACGGTTGATATCTACGGTAAAACAATCAAAGCCTTTGATAGTTGGACCATTACGGCGCAAGCCTTCAAACAAAATGGCTCGCCGTCAACCGCATCAAACACAGGTATCAGTGGTAGCATCAATAGCCCTGATATTCTGGATGTAGACGCGACTATCGAACCACATGGTTACATCATCTATACCATTGAAGCTAAGACAAATCCGTTGGCGAATGGTCATATCCAAAATAGCGTAACGGTTGATGACTCTGTCTATGCTGACCGAGGATCAGATCCGCGTGATTTCAGTATCAATTTGATCAAAGAAGTTAAAACCAACAATGACGCTAACTTCCATTCAGAGCGAACCAGTTATTCTAAAACCGATAACGAGATTACTTACCGTTTACGTCTGATAAACGCAAAGGGAAATGGCTACGCGACCAATGTAAAAGTCAAAGACGCTATCTCGTCAATTGAGGCTGGGATTCTTGAGCCCGATAATGTCTCCAAGAAAGTGTTCTCTTCTTGGACGATTCGCGCCGACATCATCTCGGACAACCCGCTACTGAACGGTAACAGCGCTTATACCGATGTCGGGACATTTGAAGATAACAAAGATCTTGATACGGTTGCTCAGATCGCACCTAACGTTGAAGTGGTTTACACCATTACTGCGCAGATTGACCGCAGCAATGGTGATGAAATCATCTATAAGCGAATTGATAATAGCGCGGTGATTGAAACCCCGGATTCCGATTCGCAGTCTGGTATGCAGGACGCGGCGGTGGTTTATCCAAAAGCACCCAATGTGGTGGTGGTGAAGACAACCAAAGAGAATGAGTTCGTGCCCGGCCAGTGGGTCGAGTTCGATGTCACGGTATACAACCGTGGTGCGGGCTACGCGAACGAAGTGAAAGTCAGCGACGATATAGTAGGCATGAATGCTTTCTCTGAATGGACCATTCAAGCCAGTACCGACAATAACAACGCGCCTTTCAAAACGGGTAGCTATCCAGATGTTAAGTCAAACTACCCAGACAATGGCAATATAGACACACGAATTGATATCGATCCTCAAACTACGCAAGGTATAGGCTATGTCACCTATACCATTCGCGGTTTGGTAAAGAATGATTATAAAAGGGAAGAAATCTCCAACACGGTAGAGATTCACGATCCGGTCAATAACCTTGACCAATCGGCGACAGCTGAAATCGGCGATAGCGGTGACGCCAAGCTGAACGTTTCTATCCTCAAAACGGCGGATGTGACTCGCTTTACTCCTGGCGAAGATGTTACCTATTTCATCTATCTGCAAAACAACAGTGAAAATAATGCTGATAACTTAAAGCTGATTGACCCGCTAAAAGAGATCAAGTCGGTCCTTGCTAACCAGAAGAACAATCAGTTTGAGGATTACGAGGACCAGTCCCCGTTTGAATACTGGCAGTTCGACTATGGTGACGGCGCGGGTTGGCAGGCGCAGACCAATGACGATTTGGTTTACCCACCTGGCGGTGTTAACGAATCATTTTCTCTTGGTGCTGGAGAAACGCGAACCGTGAAGATCAAGGCTCGTGTAAAGGACAATGTTATTGGTTCACGTAATGGAGCAGGGATATTAGAGCCTATCATTGCTAACGATGCCTATATTTTCCGTGATTACAAACAGGTAACGGAAGAGTCACACGTTTCTCACCATGAAATGGAGCGTGTAGACAGTGGTGGCATGACGACGCGGGAGCTACTGGTAAACGGTAAGAA
>JBCAXU010000158.1:0-6047 GCA_038533895.1 Pseudomonadota bacterium
GAATAAGCACACTCGAACTGCGTCAAGCTGAAACGGCTGGATCAGCCCTCCGAGCATAAACAGTGACAGGGCAGCAAAGGCAAAAACATGCTTGAGGGAGCGATTGGTGACGTAGAGGGCAAGTAGCAACAGTAGCGGAAACAGGTAAAAACTCAACTGCCAAGGGTGAGTCTGACCCATTAAAGTGTGTGTCATTACCCCAACCGCCAGTAGATAGGCGATATAGGCAATCACTTGCACTCCTTGCGATACTTTAAACAGTTGCATCACTAACCTTGCTTCCCCGCATATTACTATAAACAGTAGCGCAAAATTTCGCTTTGTCCTGCTCCAGCAGCGATTTGACTGTGTTTTACCTACAAAAAACGCCTCACAAGTGAGACGTTTGATGTTTTTCAGCGTGTCAGTTACAGACCGAGTTCTTCAGAGAGCGCATCTATCTGTTTCAAATCGAGTTGATGTACGCGTATCATCTGCTCAACTTGGCTTAAGCGCGATGAGGCTTCATCTTGCTTATCACAAGAGTCCGACTTCGCCTCCCATGAAGTGCCTTCTAGGTAGAGGTCACAGGCCTTCTTCAACTCTTCAATACGAGGCCCGAGCTCTTCACGCTCTTGCTCTAAAGCTTCGAGCTGCTGCTTGACCTTAAGTTCTTGCTGAAACAGCTCTCGTGAACGTTCAAACATGGTTGCTTGCATGTCTGCTTGTCGGTTCAAACGACTATTCTGTGCAGTGGCCGATTCAAGCTGCTGTTTTTGCTCGCCTAGCTGTTGTTCGAGTGACAAGTTGACCTTTTCTAACTCTTGCAACTGCTGCTGCAACGCTTCAATCTCGCTTTTATGTGCCGCTTGCTGATCGACGATCGCCTGTTGTAGCTTTTGTTCTATCTCATTGTCTACCTCAGCAACCTTTTGTTCGACCTTGACCACCAATTGCTGCTTATCTTTGGTCAGTGTCTGATACTGTTGCTCAAGCTCCAAATAGGTCGATTGCCATTTCTGCGCTGTTAGCGTCGAGCCCAGTAAGCCACCCAACGCAACACCGAGAACGCCGGCAATCACTATATAAAGAAGCGTCTTGTTGTCTCGCTCCTCAATCACCACCACATCTTCGTTGTCTTGGTTGTCTGTCTGTTGGTTCACTTAAACACTCCTGATACTAACGCATCAACTCGGTAATCATTAATGTTGCGGTATAAATTAAAAAGCCAGAGATGAGGGTAATGACCACATACTTTTGTAGTTTTTCACTCGTGCGATAACGGATCAAGACGAACGCAATAGCCGCTAAAAACACGATGGCCAGCAACCTAGTCATAATCTCTCCTTAGCAATGATGAAGACTTACTTTATACCATTTTACGCAGGAATAGTCAGAGGCGCGTAGTTTTACTCCGCATGATTATTAAATTAATTGGATCAAACGGTTACTAATTACTCCACTCTTACCAGTCATAAGCAAAATGCCATCAGCATGCCGCATTTTGTTTGGCGAATAGATTCACATCATGGTTAAATAGCCGCGAAATAACAGAGAGACAAGCAAATGAAACCATTCAAAGTTGACAACAAAAAACGTCGTATTCAAAAGAAACTCTTTTTAGGCGAGTTTGCCATGCTGGGTTTTGAACTCAGCTGTGAAACCAACATCGACGACTTTGATCGCTATGATGCCTTTGTCGATGATTTCATTGATTACATCGACACACTCGGTCTTTGCTTTGGTGGCGGTGGCCTAGAGCTGTTTGAAGGCTTTTTGTGCGCAACCGAGCGCTACGTTGATGTAACGGAAGAGCAAAAAGCACAAGTCACCGCTTGGCTTAAAGCTCGAGATGAAGTGAAATCTGTACAAACTAGCGAGCTGGTTGACGCCAACTACTTCTAATCCATGCTTACAAAAACTCATAGCGCCAAACGGCGCTATTTTTTTGCGCTAGCATGCAAAATTTCTATTGAATTACACCAATATAATGATAGAGTTCACACATCATTAGCTACCAGTGCTATTGACTAGCTTTTGCTCAGATTACTGAGCAATTGTTCCAATGAAGACAGCAGGAGAGCGGTTATTAACCAAAATTTAACATTTTGGACAAATAACCTACCGAAGAAGTAAATCTTTCAGGTGCTACCTAGGTAGCGGGGACTGTTGTTGGAGGAACCTCTGGAGAGAACCGTTTAATCGGTCGCCGAAGGAGCAAACCTAATGTTAGGTGAAACTCTCAGGCAAAAGGACAGAGGAGTGGAAAGACTTAATCAGCTGTATTGCTTTTCTGCCTATAGCCATAGGAGATCCTTGATCTCTGCCCTTTCCCTCTTCTCCTTATAGTTTTATTAATTAAGGGGAAATCATGGATAACCTACACGCTCTACTCGTTACTATCGACAACTTTGTCTGGGGACCACCACTGTTAATACTGTTGGTCGGGACCGGTGTCTACTTCACTTTTCGCTTAGGCTTACTTCAGTTTCGACACCTTCCCACAGCACTAAAAATGGTGTTCAGTAAGAGCGATTCTAATAAGCAAGGTGACATATCAAGCTTTGCTGCTTTATGTACCGCACTGTCAGCGACCATAGGTACGGGTAACATCGTCGGGGTGGCAACGGCCATCAAACTAGGCGGACCAGGTGCTCTATTTTGGATGTGGCTTGCAGCCCTATTCGGCATGGCCACTAAATACGCCGAGTGTTTGCTGGCGGTGAAATACCGTAAAATGGACGACAAAGGCCAAATGATTGGCGGCCCAATGTACTACCTGCAATACGGTGTCGGTTCAAAAGCGCTCGCGGTGATGTTTGCTATTTTCGCGCTTGGTGTCGCTTGTTTTGGTATCGGTACCTTCCCGCAAGTGAATGCCATCCTTGATGCCAGCGAGATCTCTTTTGGTGTTTCACGCGAAATCTCCGCTACTGTGCTCACTCTTTTAGTCGCCTTTGTTACCTTAGGCGGCATCCAGTCGATCGCCAAAGTGGCGGGTAAAGTTGTTCCGACCATGGCGCTGTTCTATGTCATGGCGTGTTTAAGCGTGATCATCATGAATGCCGACCAGCTACTTGCAGCGGTCGAGTTAGTGATTGTTTCCGCCTTTACCTCTACCGCCGCGACAGGTGGTTTCCTTGGCGCGAGTATCATGTTGGCGATTCAATCCGGCATTGCACGCGGCGTGTTCTCGAACGAATCGGGATTAGGCAGTGCGCCAATGGCAGCAGCAGCGGCTAAAACCGATTCGTGCGTCAAACAAGGTCTGATTTCAATGACAGGCACCTTCTTTGACACCATCATCATCTGTACCATGACTGGCTTGGCACTAATTCTAACTGGGGCATGGCAGAGTGATT
This sequence comes from Pseudomonadota bacterium, assembly GCA_038533895.1. Classification (GTDB taxonomy): domain Bacteria; phylum Pseudomonadota; class Gammaproteobacteria; order Enterobacterales; family Vibrionaceae; genus Vibrio. The sequence continues at coordinate 3,342 of JBCAXU010000158.1, forward strand.
TTGCGGGTGCAGCCATGACCACTCATGCCTTCGCCGTCGGCCTAAGCTCAGATAGCTTTGGTCCTATGCTGGTGTCGATTGGTCTGATGTTCTTTGCATTCACCACCATCTTAGGTTGGAACTATTACGGTGAGCGCTGCGTGGTGTACCTATTGGGTACCAAAGCGGTATTGCCTTACAAGCTGATTTTCGTTTGCCTAGTGGCATCAGGCGCCTTCCTGCACTTAGATATGATTTGGGTGATTGCCGATATCGTCAATGGCTTGATGGCGATTCCGAACCTGATCGGCCTTATCGCACTCAGAAGTGTGGTGATTGAAGAAACCAAGCAATATTTTGCTGCGACGGCGAATGGCTTCAAGCAGCCACAGTGGCAAAACTAATATACAAAAAAAACAGCGACTTAAGTCGCTGTTTTTTTAACCATCAGAATAGATGCCACACCTACTCTTCAACCATTAACTTAACGCCTAGGCCAACTAAAACCGCGCCAGTGGTGGCTTCCATCCGGCGCATAAATTTAGCGCTCTTGAGAAGGTTTTTCGCTGAATTCAACACCCCGGCTAATCCACATTGCCACATCATGGCGATAACAAAATGAATCGAAGCCATGAGCATCGACTGCAACACCGCGGAGCCTTCTGGGTTAATGAACTGGGGCAGAAACGCCAAATAAAACAACGCTGTTTTTGGATTTAACACATTAGATAAGAACCCTTCTCGCAAAGAGCGAGAGAGCTTTAACTGGCGATGTTGCGCTTCAACATTGACACTTCCAAGCTGGCCTTGCCACACACTGCGCAGCGTCGTCACTCCTAGCCAAATCAAGTAGGCCGCACCGACCATTTTTACTGCGTTAAACAGCTCAGCAGACTGCGCAAGAATCGCAGATATACCGATGGCCGAAAAGCTTGCATGGACAAATAGGCCAAGACATATCCCTAAACTGGTGGTCGCACCGTCACTGAACCCACCTCGGGAGGAGTTGCGCAGCACCAAAGCGGTATCCAGTCCAGGCGTTAAGGTTAAAATGGTTATCGCTATCAAAAATGCTTCAAAGTTCTCTATCATAACTGTCCACTGCCATTTATCTGTTTTCCTCTTTATTGTCATACTTCTGAAGCTGCGTCAAACCTTCTGCCATGTCACTAGCGCGTAAGCCATTAATAACTCGACCCAATAACGCGAGCTAACAACTTGGTCTAAGCCGCTTTGATTGATAGACTCAGCGTTTTATACAGTCACGGAAGGCGGCTTATGAGCGCATTCAACAAACTAAAAGCACACGCACAAAAAGTCTCTCATTTTAATCATTTAGCAGCCATTTGTGGCTGGGACCAAGCAGCAGTCATGCCCGCTGGCGGTAATCAAGCTCGCAGCGAAGCAATGGCAGAGCTTTCGGTTCACATTCATAGCCTGCAAACCCAACCACAACTCGAAGAGTGGTTTGCTGACGCAGAAAATGAATCACTCGACGCCACCGATCTCGCCACCCTGCGTGAGCTAAAACGTCAGTGGCAACAAGCCAATGTGCTGCCTGAATCCTTGGTACAAGCCAAGTCTCTTGCCGGTTCGAAATGCGAACACGCTTGGCGCACTCAACGCGGCAACAACGACTGGCAAGGGTTTGAAAAAAACTGGGCTGAAGTGGTTAAGCTCTCTCAGGAAGAAGCGCAGATTCGCGCCGAAGCGAATGGTTTAACGGCTTACGACGCGATGTTAGACATTTACGAGCCCGGAACAAGCTCTGCCTCTCTTGATGAGACGTTTGGTGAAGTCAAAACCTGGTTACCTGACTTGATTGATCAAGTTATCGACAAGCAAGCTAGCGAACAGTACGTGACTCCACAAGGCCAGTTTGCCACTAGTAAACAAAAAGCCCTCGGCCTAGAGGTGATGCAACTGCTGCAGTTTGACTTTGAGCACGGCCGTTTAGATGAAAGCGTTCATCCATTTTGTGGCGGCGTGCCTACCGATGTGCGTATCACCACGCGTTATGATGAAAGTGAGTTCGTTCAGTCGCTAATGGGCATCGTACATGAAACCGGTCATGCTCGTTATGAACAAGGGCTGCCAAAAGCGTTGGCAGGCCTGCCTTCAGGTGAGGCTCGCTCGATGGGGATTCATGAATCACAATCGCTGTTCTTTGAGATGCAGGTTGGCCGCAGTGACGCCTTTATTGGGCACCTTTCGCGCTTGGCGAACAAACATTTTACTGAACATAATCCAGAACTGTTTTCTCAACACAACTTCCAAAAGCTTTATACGCGGGTTAAGAAAGACTTTATTCGCGTTGACGCCGACGAACTGACCTACCCTGCCCACGTGATTCTGCGCTATGAGATAGAGCGAGACCTAATTAACGGCCAGATTAAACACACCGATGTACCTGAGCTGTGGGATCTAAAAATGCAGCAATACCTTGGTCTATCGACTCAGGGCAATTATAAAAATGGCTGTATGCAAGACATTCATTGGACAGATGGCGCCTTTGGCTACTTCCCAAGCTACACACTCGGCGCAATGTATGCGGCGCAGTTTATAGCTTCAATGAAACAATCGGTTGATGTAGATAGCGCAATTCAAAGCGGTGACTTGACCCCTATCTTCACTTGGTTGTCAGATAACATTTGGAGCAAGGGCAGCTTGCTGACGACTGATGAACTGGTGAAGATAGGGGTCAAGTCACCGCTTTGAATTGCGCTA
>JBCAXU010000159.1:0-5948 GCA_038533895.1 Pseudomonadota bacterium
AAGCGAGAAGCGAGAAGCGAGAAGCGAGAAGCGAGAAGCGAGAAGCGAGAAGCGAGAAGCGAGAAGCGAGAAAATTTAAAGGGTTGACACACTGTGTCAACCCTTTCCTTTTAAATTCAGAAATTAAGCCTAAACATCATCCAACTTTGCCTGCAACCTTCGACTCGCTCATCAAAAGCTCCTCTCTAAGGACGAAGTCCGATCTCGGAGCGAAGCGTTCTAGATTCTCGCAGGGCGAAGCCCGCTCTCTAACTTCTATTAAAGCTCATCAAACGCCTCAATCGCCTCGCTTAGCTTCTTAACTCCATGTATCTGCATGCCTGGGATGCCACCTTTGGGCATATTGGCGGCAGGGACGATTGCCTTTTTAAAGCCGTGTTTAAACGCTTCATTTAGGCGCTCTTGGCCACTGGGGACCGGGCGAATTTCTCCCGCAAGGCCCACTTCACCAAACACCACCACATCTTTGGGCAAAGGCCTATCGCGAAAGCTCGACAATAGGGCCATCACTAAGGCTAAGTCTGCGCTGGTCTCCGTTACTTTGACGCCACCCACTACATTGACGAACACATCTTGGTCTGCCATCTGCAAACCGCCGTGTTTGTGCAACACCGCCAATAGTAACGACAATCGGTTTTGCTCCAAGCCGACCGCAACTCTGCGTGGGTTGGCCAATTGTGAGTAATCGACCAAAGCTTGAATCTCAACCAGCAATGGCCTTGTCCCTTCCCATACCACCATCACCGAGCTGCCAGAGGTTTCTTCTTCGCCGCGCGATAAGAAAATCGCGGAAGGATTGCTCACTTCTTTTAGTCCCTGCCCGGTCATGGCAAACACACCCAACTCGTTTACCGCGCCAAAGCGGTTCTTATGACTGCGTAAGGTTCTAAATCGGCTGTCGGTTCCACCGTCGAGCAGCACCGAACAGTCAATGATGTGCTCTAAAACTTTAGGCCCGGCCAAGGTGCCATCTTTGGTTACGTGACCAACGATAAACACCGCCACATTGTTCTGCTTCGCATAACGAGTTAACGCGGTGGCCGACTCACGCACTTGCGCGACACTGCCTGGGGAGGACTGAACATCAGCCACATGCATAACCTGAATCGAGTCAATCACCATAATGCGGGGCTGCTCTTTCTCAGCAATTTGGCAAATGCGGTCGACATTGGTTTCTGATAGCATCTTGAGGTTATCTTTCGGCAGTCCAAGTCTCGATGCGCGCATCGCCACCTGTTGCAGTGACTCTTCACCGGTGACGTAAAGGGTCGGCATTTGAGAGGCCAAGTAACACATAGTCTGCAGCAGCAATGTCGATTTACCGGCACCAGGGTTACCGCCGATTAGAATGGCTGCGCCCGGCACCACCCCGCCACCGAGCACGCGGTCTAGCTCTTTAAAACCACTGGTAAAACGCGGCACCTCTTGCAGGTCTATCTCAGACAGTACTTGCACCTGTGCTTCATTGGTCGCCCCCGCATACCCAGAGAGTCGCTCATTGCGGGCCACTGTCGGCGACGCTGCGAGACGCACTTCACTGATGGTATTCCACGCCCCACAGGCGTTGCACTGCCCTTGCCAGCGGGGAAAATCTGCGCCGCAATCATTACACACGTACGCTCGTTTCGCTTTTGCCATGTCACCTCAGACTAATAAATTGTTTAATTGTGAGCCAAACTACACCTTAATGTGTTTGTACCACTGTAGAGACTTGATTCGCTGTAACATATCATTAAAGATCTTTATATCAAGGTCGATATGTTGAGTAATGGACACTCTAACAAAAAATATGCAGCAAGCAGAAATACTCTCACTGGCGGAGCGGCTAATACCCGCTTACCACGCGCAAGATTTTGATTATCTCCTCGGTCAAATGACAGAGGGCGAGCCACCATCGGTCAAAATACTGGTCAAGATGGAGCTCAATCGTATTATGGCGCCATGTACAAAGCCGATTGACTTACGTGGCCGCGTTAAAGGAGAGTGTCGCGAATATGAGCTCGACGGCATCAAACATTGGTTAGATGACGTCGCCTTCAATGCCTACCATAAGAACACGCGCAAGTTCGGCGGTTATACCGAAGGGGTATGGGAAGCCCTGTGCAACACCCACAATAACTTTCGTGTTATGCAAAAGCGTGGTAAACCATTCGGCTCTGAAGTTAATCCCAACAGTACAGGTGGACTCGATGTCGAACCGATTAATCTCGGCTACGACCTCAAAAGGCGAGAAAACCGCCTCAAACTCAGCTCACAAATAGAACTGCAACTCGCCAATGGCCAAGTTATTCATGGCGTTACGGTTGATCTTTCACCAAGCGGCGCCAAGTTCAAGGTCCCCTCTTCCTTTAATTACAAGCTCGGGGAAGTGATTGAGGTCAAACTGGTTGAGCTCAGTAAAACGGTCGAGCTTGAAGGCATTCACGAAGCGATTCCTTACCGTATTGTCGGAATCGATGAGTCGTATGAAAACGATGCGGTTAAGTTTCTGCGCTTGTTAAAGCTCGACTCAAGTAATCTGATTGAGTTGGTTATCGCGCATGTATTGAGCAGCGATAATCAAAAAGCACGACACGACAATCAGGATAAGATCATTCGTGCCCGCTCTCGAGGGTTTGAACATACCTATCTCAAACACACCTGTAATCTGCCGGTGTTTTTTAGTGGAGACGAGCTCAAGCTCGCCCTGATGACAGAAAACAACTTGCCGATTTGGCAGTATTGGCATGATGAGCGCAATCAACAAGGGCTGAGTAGCTTATTTCACGCCCAACGCATGGCGCAGCTTACCGCTCCAGGTATGCGTGGCAGTAACAACGTGATCTACTCGTTTACCCACGAGCACAAAGATAAAACGCTGTTTTTCTCAATGATGATGCCTGAAGCAACTCGAGAGCAGCGTCAACTGTTCTGGCACATTGGTGCCAAAAAAGAGAGTTGGAAAGCGTTTCGTCTATCGGTATTTGAGCTATCGACCGAAGAGCGTAAGGCATTAGCCGAGCATGCCAATGAGCTCAATCTCGAAACCGATAGCCTCACTCATTGCGGTATATTGCAAGAAATTGCCGATGTATCCAGTCGCCAAGATTACTTATTGACTGATAAGCCTCGTTTGGCGAGTAGCGAGCTCAATCGCTTTCGACATGCACGTAACCCGGAGAGTAACCCCGCCTGTATCTATTTCGATGCCCAGTCTCGACGCAAAGAGCCACGTTATCAATTTAAGTCTCCAGTTGAACTGTCGCAAAATAACGGCGGGGTATTTGAAGGTTTTAGCTTAGACATATCCAAGCACGGCATCAGCCTCGCGCTCACAACCCCGTGCTCATTAAAAGCCGGCGATCACTGCACCCTAAATTTCAAAGAATTGCAGCTGTATGATAAGAAACTGCCGCTGAATGAAGTGCCTTATACCGTGGTTCGGATCAGTCCTAGCGGTAAACAGCTGCAATTAGCGATTGTCGAAGAGAGCCAAAATATGCGCACTGTTGCTTTCTTCGGTAAGCTTATCGACCACAATCAAGACAAACTGATCGCCAAAAAAGAGCTGCTTCCGAGTAACGAACTGTTGGAAGGGTTGCATGACATCTTGCTGGATAAAATGGTCAGCTCGCCACTCTACGTCGAGAAAAAAGCCGGCGGTCTGAAGCCTAAAGCGATTGGGGTTAACTACCCGCTCAAACCGTACTTGGCGATTTTGGCCAAACTGGGCGATGAGAAAAATTTCTCGTTAGCACCTATTTATAAAGGGCGAACCAATACGCTGTTAGCCCAGCCAATGAAGCGCATTCAAGGGGCGGTGCCTCAATACCATGAACTGTATTTAACAGCGGTCAAGTTTGGCACCCGCATTCAATCGGTTGAAACCAAACTCAGTACCGATTTTGAAAGCCTGAAAGAGCGGCTGCTGTTTGTTAAGAAAGCGCAAGCGATGGGCGAGTTTTATGCGATTCGCATCTGTAGTTCGCCGGTTTTTGACCCTATCACTGCCCTGGTGCGAAAAGATCTGAACGAGTTGACGCAAATCAGTATGCATCAGGCGCGAAGCTTAGAGAAAGAGATGATGAGCATTGTCGGCTACGGGGAGTTGACCGACATTACAGAAGAGGTGCTTATCCGCTTAGAACTGACCCGTTAACCGAAAAGAGAAGCGAGGCCTGAGCCTCGCTTTTGCTATCATACTAAAGGTTTTAGACTAACTCGCTTCTGCTTGACCAGTAGCGCAGAGAGAATACAGATGATCCCGCCCAGCCCGGCGTATCGGACCGCACTTTGTGCCGCTTGCTCGACTTTCGGTTTCGCATGATACGCTATCCCAAGACCGGCTGCTTTCATCATCACCAAGTCATTGGCGCCATCACCCACGGCAATGGTGTTGTGAGGCTCAATGTCAAATTGCTCTGCCAATTGGACCAAAATATCGGCTTTGGTCTGCGCACACACCACATCACCCAATACTTTTCCGGTCAATTTACCCTCAACAATTTCCAACTGATTTGACTGAGCATGGTCCAAGCCGAGTAACTGTTGCAGGTGATCAGAAAAGTAGGTAAAGCCGCCTGAGGCGATTGCGGTTTTCCAACCAAATCGCTGCAGCGTGGCAATTAACTCCGGCAAGTCAGGCATCAGAGGTAGCACGTTACGTACTTGCTGCAAAATCGACTCATCCGCACCGGCTAACTTACCCACACGTTGACGCAAGCTTTGTTCGAAGTCGAGCTCACCCTGCATCGCCCGTTCGGTGACTTCCGCCACCTCTTCTCCAACGCCTGCCAGTTTTGCAATCTCATCAATGCATTCAATTTGAATAGCGGTGGAGTCCATATCGAGCACAATTAAACCTGGTTTTGAAAGCTCAGGCACATCATTAAGAGAGGAATAATCGAGCTCAAGTGCTTGTAAAATTTCTTCATGTTGCTCGGTAAGCTCGCCAGCCATCAGTGCCACTTCATAGTCACCGACTTTCCACACATCAACGATGGCGTTGTACTCACCCACATAGAAATCGATGTCTTCAAACTGGCTTGGGCAGAGATAGTGACCGTAAACCACCCATCCAGCCGCTGCCTTGTCGAACTGAGTAGCCAAGCGCGTTTCTGGTAAACGGTTAGTAAGGGGAATGTGTTTGCGTATTGAAAGGGTCTTTAACGTATCCATGTTGAGCAATTCCTAAAAAATCTCTCAACACGTTAACCTATTGCAATTTATCAACGCAAGTCTCAATATGCACTTAGGTATAATTAAACTCTCTATTAGGTGGGAAAATGGACTCATCGCTGTTTTCGTTTCGTATCGCCATCAAGGTATTGGGGACACTGTGCTTAATTGCTATGGTGGCCACGATTGCCATCAATAGTGTCAAGATCACCAAGGGTAACGAACAGATTCAAGCCAACCAGTTAGAGACCCTCACCGATATTCTGATCTCACAAGCATCACTCTCTGCCAGCGATCTTATCGTCGCTCAAGATCAGGAGCAGTTGTTAAAACTCACTAATCAGTTAGCACAAGATAATCTCGTGGTTGATGCCACTATCTATGACGCCGAAGGCGTTAAGCTCGCAGCCAGTGACAACGGAAAAACTGTACGTGAGATGCTTGGCTTAGATACACCACTGCAAACCGCTCGTATCGGAAAACAGCAGCTCGTTGAGCCCGTTATTCGAGACAATAACGTGATTGGTTTTGTACGCATTACCTTTGAAACCGGTAAGTTGACGGCATTTTCTGACCATTACTACCGCAAAAGCGACCGTTATATGTACACCATGGTTGGACTAAGCTTTGTGGCGGGCCTGTTGATTGCCCTGATTTTTAGACGCAAACCAACCAAGCGTAAAGGCGAAAACCTATTGCTTAAGGATGTCTAGGAGCGAGAAGCGAGAAGCGAGAAGCGAGAAGCGAGAAGCGAGAAGCGAGAAGCGAGAAGCGAGAAGCGAGAAGCGAGA
>JBCAXU010000160.1:0-5537 GCA_038533895.1 Pseudomonadota bacterium
CACCGCCGATCGTATCGGCTAATGCTGCACTCAACTGGCTCGCCGTTGCGGCTATCAATAACAAAAACGGTAACACCCAAACGGCTTTACCCAGTGTATGGCTGATCGTGGTTTCGTTGAGTTCAGTGATAGGAAACGTGAGAAAGATGGGACAGGTCAGGCCAATAAATATCACATAAAGCGTGATAGCGATTCCTTGAGAGTATTTGACCGCATTGATGCGCTGCTCGGGATTGTACTGCCCTCCCATAAACCTCGCAGTTTCAAACCCCTGAGTGACCATCAGCATACCGGCCAGCATTGCCGTGGTCTGAATCAAGCTGAGCTCCGTAATGGCTTCATGCTGAAACCAGGCGGCACCCTCGACAATGTCAAAGGACAAGAGTGCAGCAAGCACACCCAGTATAATGGCCAGTTTAATGGTCACTGCGATAAGTTCTATCCATTCCAGTCCCTTTGCCCCGCGCAACCAGGCGATCGCCATGATTGATAGTAATAAACCTGTGGTGACCCACTTCCCTGTCATGGGATCAGAAAGACTGAATCTGTCGAAAATAAATGCAGTAAACAGACTGATATAGAAGGCTACAGAAATTGCGTAAGCGATTCCCAGACTCCATTGAGCCGCTTGTTCAAATCGATAGACAATGCCTGTGGGGTGTTTCTCCAGGTAGGGCTCTGCATTTGTAATATTAAAGCGTATGACCCAACCCAGTGCGTAGGCGAATACCGATAGCCCTACCATACCGAGTAAGGCCCATTTACCCATTACTGAATGCAACAAGGGAGCAACGATTAAAAAACCGCTACCAATAATGGATGCAAGTGGGGTTACCGTGGCGCGCCATTGTTCTGAGTGACGAAGCCGTCGGTGAAACAGCATGATACCGACTAACAATGTGACACTGACCGCAACGCTATTTAAAAACATATATATTCCTCCCGGCTCAATGGTGCTTGTACCAGCCAGCACGTTTAATATCATTCCAGGAGGTCGATTGATGGCAAGCAAAGCACTCTTCCACCTTGGCCTTATGTTGACCCGCAACTTTTGCAGAAATCATTTTGAAGTGTTGCATGTAATGGCTGGGTGGCGCTTCGTGACATTGGTTACAATCGTAGGATTGATTTGACGGGTGTATGAACTCCGGTAAAGACCACTGATCTGTTCTATGACACGAAGCACAGTCGTTACCAAAGAGGCCAAAATGACGGTCATCATTGCCGTGACAACTCGCACACTGTAAAACGGATTCTTCTACTGAAATGCTCGGGTGTACGAACAATGGATCAGTTGGTCGATCACTGGATACGATGCTTTGCAAAAGATCGCGTGTAGCCGTCCCTTCATCGAATTGAATGGTCGGGTTTGGTAACATTGCCATTCCCACCGTCGTAAGGAACTTATGATCCATAAGGGAAATCTTGGCGTTTCGTCCATGGTGCTCCTGGTGACACGAAGCACATTCAGTCACATCGGCGTGGAATGCTGTGGGCTGTCGTTGAAGAATTTCTAACTCATTGGCGTGACACATCACGCAATTTTCGCGTGTCACACCTTGTACGGGTGTATGGCACCCCTCACAGTTGTTTTCAAGAAAAGCATGAGCCGTGCTCAGCTCTCCCGGGCTCACCGTTTGTTCCCAGTTTATATCCGCTGGATTATCCGATTGATGCCACAGATGGCTGATCAAAAGCACCGACAAAGCAATGCCAATAAAAGTCAAAATACGCGTTTTCAAAGCCACCTCAACCCGAAATAAATTTCAGAACCAATATGAAAAATTAACAATGCATAAAGCAATAACGAAATGGCGATATGGAATTTCAACCATCGTTGAAACCACCCTTTAGCGGTATCATGGATTTTGATGCTGTAGTCGACATCGGATATGGCATCTACCAGTTTGAGAGCCTGTGCAGTTGATGTCTTGGCTGGATGCTGAGACCAAAAACTGGCGTCTACGAGTGCTGGTAAAAGCGATCGGTGAAATGAATGTACAGGGCTGAGAAGACCCTCTTTCCCCTGGTTTTCCAACTCCACTCTGACCTGTTGAAATTTCGAGTAAAGGTCACTCCTTAACGCTTTTTTATCGCGCAAACTGGAGGAAATCAGGGAGAGCAGGTAGCGACCAATAAAGCCACTAATGACTACGACAAACATAAGAATGATCAACGAATAACCCACATAACTGTCAAACCGGTGGGCACTGTGAAGCAGTCCCAATATAGGGCCGAGTACACCGGCATAGACATGCCAAAGGAGAAGCTTTGGCATAGGAACTCTTCGGGTGATCCATTTCTTCAAAGGTTTCACCCGTTTGATAACCAGGTAAAACAAAGGAACAAACATGAACAGCGCGGCAATGATCCCTAAAAGACTGCCTTCAAAGCTGCCAGGGAAACGAGGGTCTCGATGCCAAACAAAGCCCAGCCAGAGCAGCAACATGAGCAGGAGTAGTCCACCGACAATCTGACGTTCTTGGTTATTCATCGTGTCAGGCCTCTACTTCAACCGGTGTGGAGGGAATCGCTTGGCATGCCAGTATGTAACCGCCGGCTTTATCCTCGTCTTCCAGGCCGTCGTCCACATCCATCTCGACGCTCCCGCTAAGCAGCTTCACTTTGCAACTGCCACAGCTCCCGGCTCGACAGGAGCTTTCGATGTCAACGTCCAATTCTTCGGCCACCTCCAGAATGGTTTCTTCAGGGCCTGATTTTCCTTGCTTTCCAGACGCAACAAACTTCACCTCATGAGTCGAGGCTTCAGCTGAAGGGGCAGTACCCGATGCCGTCGAAGGGGCGGCCTTTTTCTTGGGGGGTTCACCACCGAATGCTTCAGTCTTGATACTGTTCTTTGGCATACCGAGTTCAAGCAACATATCGGAAATGGCATCCATCATCGCCGGGGGGCCACAGATGTGGGCAACTTTCGATGTCAATTCAGGTACGAACCCGTTTATTAACTCTGGGGTTAGTCGCCCTTGTGGGCCCATCCAGGTCGTGCCTTCCGCCCGCGTCATACTGATCAATACATGCAGGTTGCTGTGACGTCGCTGTAAATAGAGAAGCTCTTGCTCAAAAATAAAGTCGTGGGTTGTTCGCGCGCTAAAGATGAAGTAGATATCCCCTTCCCAACACTGTGCCGTGAGATAACGAACAGCACTCATCATGGGTGTAATCCCTACCCCGCCGGAGATAAGCATGACACTGTTTACCCCCTGGCCGTTAAAATAGAATTTGCCATTGGGTGCTTTAATTTCCAGCAGATCATTGAGCTTGACAGTATCGTGCATATGGCGTGAAACAAGCCCGTGCTCTTCTCTCTTAATGGTGACTTCCATATAGTCACGTTGACTTGGAGATGAGGCGATGGTGTAGGAACGTTTGACGATTTTTTCCTGGCCAGGAATCGATAAGCTGAAGGTGACAAATTGCCCCGGCTCGTAATTAAAGGGCAGCTGTTCTCCGTCCGGCTGCGCCAGGCGAAATGTTTTGACATCGTGGGTTTCAGTGAAGATACCGATTACTCGCAGAGGACCGGTATAACGACCTGCTTTATCGGGGGCAGCAGTGACCGGGGCATCACCACTTGGAACAACAGTGTTAGAGACATCAGCGGTCTTGGCAGAAGGGGACTCCTTTTGACTATCCTCATGTGTCTTTGGCGAAGCATCTTCATCGACAAACGATTGCTGCCTGAGTTTTTCCATCAATGCACCCGCTCGACGCATTTTGAAGACGTACATCCAAATCATGGTGACGGCAAATGCGATGAGAACCAACATGATGCCCGTATGCAATGGCGTCATCCCGAGAAATCGAGGGGGTTCATGCGAACTGACTGTAGGCAGGAGGTTCATTTCACGCTTAAACCATTCCAAGGCAACCCGGCGAGGTGCTTGCCCCTCGGTCAAAGCACGCTTTGCCGCCAAGCCGCTGTTGTACTGACTTAATCCTTGTTCTATTTCAAGGACTGCCGATTGCATCCGCATAAAATCCTGCCGTGCATCTGCTCGCGACAAAGCATCGAATCCCTGGATCATGATGGCAGTACCTGCCTGCATCCGACTAACAGCTTTCGTCAGGACTTCTTCGCGCTTTTCCTCAGGTAATTCAGGGAGCCGCATCAATGATGGGTAAAGATCCTTGGGTTTTGGCGCTCCCATCTTCTCCATCATGCCATCCATCATTTTGCCCATGCCAGCTCCCATGCTGGCCCCCATTCCATTACCGGAATTAGCTTGTTTACCTGGTATTCCACCTTTTGTGTTACCCGGTTCAGACTGACTCTGCTCACCATAGACATCCGGATGATGACTGCGATGCTCTGCATCAGATTCTTGTGCATGAGCTGAGAGGGTTACTAACAATCCTGTTACGGCTACCATCGCGACCGTCAGGAATCTCGAATAGTGTGCAGTTGGCCAATACTTTCTTACTTTATTTTTTTGGGGCATCACTGTGTTCTCTTAAGGTTGATCAAAGCTTTGTGTCGGTGAGCTTGGATACTTGTTGAGCGGTTAAAACCGTTACCGCCTGCCCGACCTGCTTTATGAAAATCAAGCGGAGCTTTGAATTTATCGATTCAATTGCCATGACAGTTTCTTGAATCGCCTTATAATCAGGTTGCCCCATCGCGGTAAATTCCCACAGGCGTTGTTCGTGGGAATCCCGCTCTGAAATTATGGTGTTTTGCTGGCTTTGCCATTGCGATTGAATGGCTTTAAGTTGATCAATTTGATTTTTGGTTAAGCCAAGATGCGCAGAGTGGTCTAAAAAAAACTCGCTTTCACCAATGTGGTAGAGATGAGGCACATTAACGTAGCCGGGAAGGCTAGTTTCAGTGTTGGTGGTTCCAGGCGCCTGATCTTTAGGTGGTTGTCCCATCATGGACATGTTTTTCATGCCCATTTTGCACATCATGCCTTTGCACTTACCCATCATCATTTTATCTTTCTGCATGCCTTGCATAGACATAGGCGCAGACATATCCATTTTCATGCCTTTACCCATGCCCATGCCCATGCCTTTATCCATGCCCATGCCTTTATCCATATCCATCTTGTTGGAGGATTGCATGCTGGAATTATTTTGCAGAGTCGTTGAACTTTCCCCTGCTACTTGTCTATCGCTGGATGTTGTTTTTGGGGGATTTGCGGGAGTAGATGACGCAGTCTGTTTTAAATTACTGTTCATTTGATCCAGCGCACGCTGTATCTTGGAGAAATCACTTGTCGAGTTGTTCTCTACCGCTTGAGTACTCTCAGGCACGGGACTTCTTTGCTTCTCGCCAGCTGGTTGTGCATTGACTAAGCAAGCGGACAGCAGGGTGACCAAAAGAATAAGCAGTGACGAGCGACCTCGTTCACCGAATACTGATGCAAGTAAGTTTTTCATATGACACATGCCCTTCACGGGTTTTAAACATCCCGACTGGATTAAACTCGATTCTGCCTATGGCATTTGCATTAGAAATTCCATAGCCAAAGCGTTACTGCACTGCTGATACCCTGGTCACCGTCTATTCAGCTACA
>JBCAXU010000161.1:0-5360 GCA_038533895.1 Pseudomonadota bacterium
TCTGCCGCTTTCGTGACATTGTCCGCGGCTGACTGCCAGGACAGGAACACTGCTTGTTGTGCAAAGGTGTTGGCAGCTTCTTGTTGCTTGCGGATATGGTAAATGAACCCATCAGTTAACCGTTCCAGTGCCAGTTGTATCCGCTCTGTCAGGTGACATAGCAACCATAGATGCTGCTGTGCGCGTTTGAATCGTTTGAGTTTACTACCGTAATAGTTGATGAGCTCACCGAAGTGTTGTCGATTTTTAAGAGACAGATTAAGCCCATCGATAACGCCATTGATTTGCGTGCGCCATGGCGCTAACTGATGATAAAGGGCAAGCTCTTTTTTAAGTTCAGGTACGGTCAGACTTTTTGCACCGCCTCTGAGCTGGTTCAGGCTTAGTCCGTCATCAATGGCTGTTATGCTGTCCAGAAAGACGTGAAGTTCAGGACTGGTGAGTTGATTAAGTTGGTGCGCCAGGTCTTTTCTGACCTGCTGCATCGCTCTGCTTATCAGTCTCTGGAGTACGGTGTACCTAGGGATAGCAATGCTGTGACTGGTTAGGAATTCAATAGCAGTATCAAAGAGGTAACGCGGCTCCAGCCAGGCATTGCCCACCTGAACAAGGTGGTCGAAAAGAGAATTGAAGTGCTGACTTTCGTCCCATTTGTGATAACCAGCAAGGTCTAATACTTTTGCGTAGAGTCGATCTTTTTGTTTTTGTGAGGGAGTGAATGGTCTGAGCCCCTTGCCGCCAAGCAGCTCTTTACTGATGAACATTAAATCCTTAGAAACCTGCGAGTAAGCGATATCTAGGATGACGGGCTTTGATTTGAAGTATCCCAAAATCGCGACAAAGTAACATCTATGAGCTCTGAGACGAATTGACCGAAAAACTGCCAATTCCGCATCGTTCAGAGAAAAGTACAGACGTTGTTCTTCGATTGAAAAAATGGGTGGGGAATAAAGATTTGCCTGTTCTGCTCTCGTGAGAATAGTAATTTCGTTTTTGATGGCCATATCAGGGCTGTTCCGTATTAAATGTACGATATTTACCTAATTTGCCACACTTATAAGTAGTAACCCACCTCCGCAGCCATTTATTGGTGTGGTCTACAGAGGATTATGTCTTTTTAGAGGGGAAAATCCCTAGAACCCCATAGTGGTGTGATTTCCGCGCTACTGGGCTGATCGCTTTTTATAAGCAGTAATACACCAACAGCAAAAAGTAGCGCAGTAAAAATGGCGACAAAAGGCATCACACCGTGAACGCCAACAAAGCCAAGGCAAAGCTGTCCTAACGAGCTGCCACCATAGAACGCTCCCATATAAAGGCCCACGCGCTTGGCGCGGTCGGCTTCATTACCATGTAATAACCAAGACTCAACAACAACGAATACACCTGCAACGGCAACGCCAGCAACGAACCGGGCAAGCAACCAAACGCTGGCGTCAGGGATTGCAGGCATTATGGCAATAGTAGTGATGAGCGTACCTAAACACCAAACAAATCCGTTTCGGTGTCCCAAGCGGGTAACCAAAGGCTCAATGGCCAACGCACCGAGAAGAAGGCCTGCATAAAAGCTACTTGCTAACCAACTGGCCAGCGACGTATCAAGGCCATAGTGCGTTAGCATAAGTGGAATGAGGCTCATTAAATAGCCTGACGCTATCGCATACATTGCCAGGGCAATCACCGGCGCTGAAATGCGTACTTTAGGCTCTGTAGACAATGTGTTTTCCAACGTTAAAGCCCCTGCAATCCGCAACTGCGTTCTAATGGCTATTAATTATTTGCGGGAATATGAGGGAATTTAACGGCGAGGTAAAACAAAAAGAAATGGTCGTAAAGAGCGATTTTATTACATGTTGAAGTGTGGAGGTGGTCTGAAAAGACGCTGGTTATAAGCGCGCACCGCAGGGCCAAGTTATCGCCCCTGCTTGCTTACAATTTTGCTATTTACATTTGAAAGCGTACGCCTGCAAATACGGTTCTTTCGAGGGCAGGTTCGATACCATCATTTCTCACGCGAGAATAATAGTTCTCGTCTAAAAGGTTATTAATGCCTCCATATACTGCCCATTGCGAATCGATACGATATTCAGCGGTCAGGTCAACAACTTCATAGGAAGGAATTAGCGCGGCTATTTCATCGATGCCTGTTCCTCTAGACGCATTCGAGTCTTGCCAAAATTGCTCGTCTACCATTGTCGCAGTAAGCGCGACATCAAGCTTTTCCGTGTTGTATATAAACCCGGCGCGTAAAAGATACTCCGGTGCAAAAGCGGTGGTATTTCCAACCAGGCTCTCGTTAAGGGAAGAGACGATTTCGGCATCAAGCAACGAGCCATTGGCAAAAATTCTAAAACTTTCGTCAGCACGACCCGCAAAAAGGTCGTAGTCGACGCTAAACTCTACGCCTTGATGGCGAGAGTCGCCAGAGTTCACTCGCTCTATGTCAGCGATATTTACCTGAATAGTTTCAATTTTGTCGTCAAAGTCGATTCTAAACGCGCTCACGTCAAGTACAAGACCATCAACAGGCATGGCGCGGTAACCAAATTCATAGTTCATTGCACTAGAAACATCGGGGCCATTTGAGCTGGCGAGTTCTGAATTGGGGTTGGCCAAATCATCAAATCGTTGAGGGCGATAAGATTCAGAAACGTTTGCATAAAGCTCACTGATTTCGTTGAGCTGATACATCATGCCAAGACCGAGTAGCAGTTCATTTTCAGTCTCGTCTACGTCGATAGGATCTCGGTTTAGACTTGGATTTTTAGTCAACTCTTCTAAGTCGTAATTAACGCGCTCATAACGTAGGGTAGGTACCACACTCAATTTATCGAATTTGAATAAATTTTCGATAAATACGGCGTTATACGTCATTTTACGGTCTTGATCGAATAGCAAGTCAGCGGCGTTCTGTTGGTTAGAGCGAATATCGCTACTGACGTGACGAGTTCTTGGGCTATCTCCCCAGTAAGAGGTTGTCCCCACAGTCAGCACATTGTTGTCGCCCCAGGCTTGCGCATAACGGGCGTCGAAGCCCCAATTATCGAATTCTTGTTGATCAATATTTGTGGTAGCAGGCTCATTCTCAGGCTCAGAAAATTGCCCAGAACGGCGACTAAAGCGGTCCATGTATGAATACCAGACATTCGCGTCAAGCGTCGCACTATCGCTAATCTTCTGCGCAAAAGTAAAATTAGCCAGTACTTGTTCTATCTCAACACGATTGAATGGGGTTAATGTTTGATTGCGGTCTTGTTCAAATTCCGTCGTACTCAAACGACCTGCTTCACCAGAGTCTGAGTTGTATACATCAAGTTCGAAACCAAGGCGAATGTCGTCAAACCCTTCATAAGCCACACTAACGTGGCCTGATGTTACATCGAAATCTTCATTATCTCGAGGGCCGTCGGCCGAACGGTGGTCTACCGATGCAAAGAAACCGAAGTCTCCAGTTGAAGTGGCAAACTCATTATAAGTGCTATATAGCCCATTGCTCCCGAGTGCTTGATCGGTTCGAAAGCCCGTATCGCGGCCTACTTCTGCGCGCTTGGTAATAAAGTTTACCGTCGGCCCTATTTGTGGACCGTAAATTAAACCCGACCCGCCGCGAACGAATTCTATGCGCTCAATACGCTGTGCTGGCGGCATGTAGTAGATGGTAGGGTATCCGAAAAGGTCTGCGGCTAGGGGAATATTGTTTTGAAAAAAGCCCACGAACTCAGACTCATGAGGGTTTCCTAAGCCGCGGTAGTTCACATTGTAAAAACTGGGGATGGCTTGATCTGAAACGAAGAGCCCCGGCAGCGTAGAAAACATCTGTCTTAAGTTTGGCTCAATGAAGTTAGGCATTTCATCAAGCTCTACCACTGAGGTCTTTTTGCCCTCAAAGATTTTGCCAGAATCAACGGCAGCCATGGTGCGTGGAAATGTTGAATCGCTATTTCCACTAATGGTGATACGCTCAATATCGTCTGGCGCTATAGCCGCCATTGCGGACGCGCTCGACAGTCCCGCTAGTGCAAATGCTATCGCTTTACCCAATTTAGATACTCTACTTACATTTCTCATAAATTTACCCTTTAATACTCTAAATACAAATGATAATGGTTCGTATATGATATATATAATTGTTTTTTTATCAACAAAAAATTCGAAGAATAAAATCTATTTAACAAAAATGCTTATGAACTAGATGATTGCCCACTCAGAGGGCGCTAGCAAGTCTCCTAGCGAAACGTGAGAATCCAGGAGTGGCTGTTCCCTTTCAAATTCCCAGGACGAAGCTACGCATAGTGAAGGTTTCTTTGATATCTGCCGGAGCGGTGGGATCCAGGTTTTCCTCCAGCAATCCCTGATAACCAAAGTTTTCCTGAGCAGAGCGATAACCGCAGCGGGATTTGGTTTGCTGATCGCCGGTAAAAAATACACGGCTGACCGCATAAACTTCCGCTAATAATGTCGGCTCTATACCAATGTCGCTGATTTGCATAAACCCAGACTGGCTTAAGCTCTTGTGGATTGCCTGCGCCGGGGCAGGATGTGGATAAAAGGGGATGACAGGTAAGGTCATTTTTGCTCTCTTTAAAAAATGGGTGACAATGCCGCGTCCGCTCAATCGAGGCGCAGACGCATGAGTTAAGTTAAAGAGATTTTGTGTTACCAGCCCACCAGGCCAGGCACCAGTGGAAGAAGCCGTAACTGCATGGCAGTAAATTAAGCTTACTAAAGTGAGGAATGCTCGCCGGCTGTTTGACACAACCGTGAGCCAGTACCGTGAGCAACGACATTAAATCGATCAGCAATCCTAAAACACCGCATGTAAAGCGGTGTGATGTCATACTCATTGATTGAAAAAACGAAGTGGTTGCCACGCGCCTGCTCTGTATATGGTATAAATAAAATACTACACGGCAGCCGGTTAAATGCAATGGGAAAATTATCGGTAAAACCCAATTGAAGCATGCTCCGAAATCGCCTTAAAACTCAATCAGCCTGCGCGTTTTCCTGCTTTAATGGCAACAACAAAGTAAACTCGGTAAACACACCGGGTTCGCTCTCGCAGTGAATCGAACCATCCAGTCGCTGCATAATGTTATACACCACCGATAAGCCAAGCCCGGTTCCCTCGCCGATGGGTTTGGTGGTAAAGAAGGGCTCAAATATTTTCTGCTGGATGTCGGCCGCCATGCCGGGGCCGTTATCCCTAATTCGAATGTGCAGCATATTATCTATCTCTGCAGCGCTTATTTGAATAACCGGCTCAGCCGTATCCGCCTTTTCCATTGCCTGCACAGCGTTTTTAATCAGATTCACCAGTACTTGCTCAATGAGACCTGAGTGCGTATGCAACACGCCATTGA
>JBCAXU010000162.1:0-4930 GCA_038533895.1 Pseudomonadota bacterium
AAATGGAGGCGCGTCCCGGAGTCGAACCGAGGTCCACGGATTTGCAATCCGCTGCATAGCCACTCTGCCAACGCGCCCTTTTCTTTCAACGCTTTAGGTTACCCACCGCTGCGTTCGCTGCATACTTTACCCATTGAGCGAACAGAGTCAAATAAAAATAGCGGTTTTTATTTTGTTTGCTGAGTTTTGAACCAATATGCTGATTGTTTGATCTAATCCGGCTACTTTGTAAGGTGATTAGGCCAACAGTGCGCGCTGTGCTTTGGGTAATTTGCTAACGACTAACTGGTATGATCGTTCACATAAGTCTTCGACTAAGCCATCTTCTACATCGCCTGGATAGTAAACCGTCACCCAGTGGCGCTTATTGGTGTGGTAGCCAGGGGAAATATCAGAAAACTGAGCAGTGAGTATCTCTCCGTCTTCGGGCACCACTTTTACCGTAACATATTCCCGCCCTTCACGTTCAGCTAAGATGGCGAACATTTTTCCTTTCACCTTGTACACCAACGCTTGGGGACCAAATGGATAGTCAGCTTCTGCGCAAGTAAAGCCATCGAGAAAGTCTGCCAACTGTTTATTGTTCATCGCTTATTCTCCGCAGTGATCATCAAAAAAGGAGCGCGAGGCTCCTTGTAAGCGTTATTTTGCTTTTTCCGCGAGTGGTGATGTTTCGAAACTGATGCCATCCCAACCAAACTGCATGAAATTGCGAATGTTGGCATGATCGTCGCCATCAGGGTTACCTAGAACATCTTGACGATAGTACTGACCAAAACAGGCCAAGGTCGCTTCAGGTGTTAGCTGGTGGTGTTTGGCAAATGCGAAAATCTTACACGAGCCATTGTTTTGGCCCGCTTGGTTAATCACATTGCCGTTATGAAATTCTGTGGGAGTAAACTCATAGTTGGCATCAATCGCAGCCATAGTTTGGCTAAATTCGATACTTTGTGGCGAGTGCGACAGTTGGTCAAAAAAAGACGTGAGTTCCATGTTCATCCTTGCTCCTTATTTGCTGCTAACACTGTATAGTAGAGTCCACAAGAAGCCAACGTTACAAACCGTTTTTACGCCGCAATTTTCTCACTGCAAACACATTCCAACTGGTATCACATTCTTATGCCACCATCGATTTCGAGCACGCGCCCAGTGATGTAGTCATTTTCGAAGATAAACTCCACGGTTTGGGCGATTTCACTGGTATCTCCCATGCGTCCTACTGGAATCATGGATTCTAACCGCTCTATCGCTTCTGGTTTCATCTGCGCCGCCATTGGCGTTTTAATCACACCCGGGGCAATCGCAGCGACGCGAATACCATAGCGCGCTAACTCTTTAGCCCAGGTCGTGGCCAGCGTGGCAACCGCGGCTTTTGATGCAGCATAATTGCTTTGGCCGATATTGCCAGCTCGAGCGACGCTAGAGATATTGATGATGACTCCCTTCGAGTCCGTTTCGATCATTTTGACCGCCGCCTCCCGACCACACAAGAAGGTACCGGTCAGATTCACCTGTATTACAGAGTTAAACTGTTCTAGAGAGAGCTTGCTCACTTTGCCATCTTTAACTTTTACCAACAAACCATCGCGCAATATACCGGCATTATTGACTAAGCCGTTGAGTCGACCAAAATCTGTGACAATGTCACTAAAAGTCTGCTCAACTTCGGCCTCATTGGTGACATCGACCTGATAGGTTAAGGTTTTCGTTCCCAGCATTAAGCATTGTTGTTTGGTCTCATCTAACGCTTGTTGGTTGACATCTAGTAGCGCCAACTCCGCCCCTGCATGCGCCAGAGTCACGGCCATCATTTGTCCCAATCCTTGCCCCGCACCGGTGATGGCGATGACACTCTGTTTTAAATCCATTTCGCTCTCCTTTACCCTTGTTGAGTACGATAAAATTCAAATAGGCTCGAAAAATCAATCTCTTGATTGCTATTCATCGCATGAAACGCATACAGGTTTCGCGCTAACGCCCCCATAGGCACTGGCGACTGGCTTTGCGCTGCGGCTTCAAGGCCCAAACCCAAATCTTTAAGCATCAACTTGGTCATAAATCCCGGTTGATATTGATTCGATGCCGGCGCATTAGGCATCACTCCTGGACATGGATTATAGAGCTCCAACGCCCAATTGCGTCCTGAGCTTTGCAACATAATGTTGGACAGAACGTTGGGATCGAGGCCATTCGCGATACCCAAATTGAGCGCTTCACATGTCCCAGACATCAGAATACCCAACATGAGATTGTTGCAGATCTTGCCCATTTGGCCACAACCACTGTCGCCAGCATGAAAGATATTTTTGCCCATGTGGCTCAAAACCTGCTCTGCGCGCTGAAACGCACGCTCACTGCCGCCGACGATAAACGTCAGCGTCCCTGCCGCCGCGCCCGCAACGCCACCGGATACCGGCGCATCAGCAAAGTCGAGTCCACGCTGCGCCGCCTCATTAGCAACCAGACGTGCAGACTCAGGGTCAATGGTGGATGAGTCAATCAATAGGGTCGAGTCGCCCACAGAGTGGAGCACGCCTTTCGAGCCACTCTCGCCCAAATAAACCCGCTTCACATGTTCACCAGCAGGAAGCATAGTGACCACGCTGTCAGCTCCCGCAACCACATCCTCTATGGAGTGACACACCTTGGCGCCTGCTTCGCCCAGTGGTTTGGTTAGCGAGTCCAATAAATCGAAGACTTGTACGTTTAGACCGGCGGCAAGTAAGTTACTCGCCATTGGAGCCCCCATATTGCCCAATCCGATAAATGCAATGGTTTCCATGACTCGCTCTCCTTAATAGTGCCCCAACTCTGCCAAAGGGTGGGCATCCGACGGCCACAATGAGCGGCATAGCTCGTCAATCACTTCGGTGTCTACCGCGGCCACATTGGGGTAGAGCCATTTCGGCTCGCCATCTTTGTCGACTAACCGCGCTCGAACCCCCTCTTGAAACTCACCCAGCAACGTACTGCGCACTGAGATGTTCAACTCCAAACGAAAGCAATCGGCCAGTGATAAGTCGCTGTATTGGGTCATCTGACGAAAGCACAAGTGCGCGGTAATTGGGCTTCCCATTTTTGAATTGGCTTTAGCCGTTTCCAGCCATTTGTCTTCACCTTGGATGGCTTGAATATTGTCTAGTACCTGGATGACATTATCCGCGCTACACGCTAAACGAACCTGGCCTAAGTAAGGGGTAATTTGCGCCGCTGGCGCACTACTCACTTGTAAAGCAAAACCCTCTAGTAGCTCGGTCACTACTTCATAGACATCATCATCACACTGCCAATCCGCTATTTGTAACTGCTCTATCAATTGTTGCTTATGGTGTGGCATCACCAAGTGGTTAGCGAGATGTATCGCCAGCGCATCACTTGCATTGACCATAGTTCCGGTTAAACCTAAGAACATTCCCACGCCACTTTCGAGTCGATTAAGAAACCAGGTTCCGCCCACATCCGGATAGAGACCAATGCTCACTTCTGGCATGGCAAGGCGTGAGTCGGGCGTCACGACTTTGTGACTGGCTCCCATATAGAGGCCCATTCCGCCTCCCATCACTATGCCCTGTCCCCAACCAATAATTGGCTTACAGTAGGTGTGTATCAGGTAGTCACATTGATACTCAATGGTAAAGAACTGTGTGCAATACTCTTGGGTTTGCTGCGCAGATCGGTCGCGCATCCATTGGTGCATGGTACGAACATCGCCTCCAGCGCAAAACGCTTTGTCACCCGCCCCTTCCAGTACAACACAAACAATGTTGTCGTCGTCATGCCACAACGTCAGTTGCTGTTTTAGCTTAATAAGCATATCGAGCGTCAACGCATTAAGTGACGACGGATTATCGAGTGTCGCCACGGCGATTTTGTGTACTCCATCACTACAAGGGAGCTCAGTAAAGTGAACATGGTCACTCATAATACACCTCCTTCACCTTAGCGGTTTTTCCACTGCGGTGGACGTTTTTCAAGAAAGGCGTTGACGCCCTCTTGTTGATCTTCGGTATCAAAAAGCTGGATAAACAACTCACGCTCTTTCACCAACCCATGTGCAATGGGCGCTGAGCGGTTATTTTGAATCAGAGTCTTACAAACACTGACTGATGACGGTGACTGATGGGCAACTTTTTCCGCAAGTGCGATGGCGCTCGCTTGTGCCTCACCGCTTGCCACCACTTCCTCGACTAAGCCAATCCGCAGTGCTTGCTCGGCGGTAAGTTGTTCGCCACACAAAATGATGCGTTTAGCCCAGCCCTCGCCGACCAATGCGGTTAAATTTTGGGTGCCACCGGCACAAGGCAGCAGACCAACTTTCGCTTCAGGTAGGGCCAACTTCGCTTGCTGCTCAGCGATACGAATATCGCAGGCTAATGCCACTTCCAAACCGCCGCCCATCGCAAAGCCATTGATCGCAGCAATGGAGACACCACGAAACGCTGAGAGGGTCTCAAACGCCTCACCAAACACTCGTGCCATGTCAGCGGCGAGCGCTTTATCTCCAGAGGCAAACAGATTCAAATCCGCCCCAGCCGAAAAAAACTTGTCGCCCTGCCCAGTCAGCACCAACGCGTACACCTCTCGGTTGGCATTGAGTTGCTCAATGAGCTGCTTGAACTGGATCAGACTCTCTCGTGTCCATGTATTGGCGGGCGGGTTGCACATGGTCAGTCGAGCCACGTGATTGTCGATGGTGCACGCTATTCGTTGGTCGCTAGATTGTGTCATTGTCTGCCCCTTTATAACTGTTTTCCGCCTTCTTCAAGCAGGCGTCTCGCAATAATCAAGCGCATGATTTCATTGGTCCCTTCAAGGATTTGATGAACGCGAACATCTCTGAAATAGCGCTCCATCGGGTACTCTTTGATGTAACCGTACCCGCCGAACAACTGCAGCGCCTGATCGCAGACACGAAACCCAACATCGGTAG
>JBCAXU010000163.1:0-4912 GCA_038533895.1 Pseudomonadota bacterium
CGACACGAGGATTTTCAATCCTCTGCTCTACCGACTGAGCTATCCGGGCGACGGAGCGCTATTAAACGGATTTTCCGCTTTGCCGTCAACTTGTTTTTAGAAAAAAAATCAAAAAAGTGGCTGAGTGCTGATAATTTAAGCGAATTTGCTGATTATGTCTTGCCAGAATTAAAATCTTTTTTGAATTTAGTCACTTTCTCAAGGTAGCGACGCGCTTCTGAGTTAGGGTGTTTTTTGGTTAATGCCCAATAAACCTGATTCGGTTGCAGCGAGTTTAGGTCGCGCATCGCTCGTTTGCGGTCATTTCGATTAAAGGTGTTTAATACTCCACCGGTACCACCATTGTATGCAGAGATCATACTGTACTCGAGAGACAACGGGTGGCTGACGTCTTTCAAATAACGGTTTTTGAGGATGTAAAAATAAGCGGTACCAGTGTCTATATTGTTCTCTGGATTGAACAAGTATTCTGGACTCGGTTGGCCGGACTTTTTCTTCACCAGTTTAAACACATCTTTGCCGGCGGTTTTGGGGACGACTTGCATCAAGCCATACGCGTTGGCCCAACTGACGGCATAAGGGTTAAAACTGCTCTCGGTTTTGATGATCGCGTAGATTAAATCTTCTGGGATGTCGTATTTGCGCGAAGCGCGCTGGACAATATCGGCGTATTTGTAGCTGCGGATCTCAAATTGTTCTTCAACCATTGGGATTTCGACGTAGTAGGCTTTCTTAAAGTCGACATCCTTAACTTTGAGTTTATTGGCGATAAGGTAGTCCGCGAAGCGGTTGGCGCGCCATGACCATTGTATTGCTTTGTTATCTTGATCGACGACTTGGCGATAGAGGAAGGGTTGCCCTTCGAGTTTGATCTCTTTGGATGAAAAAAGATCGACATTGGCCGGATCATCGGGAGTCAACAGGGTAGTAACAATGGCGTTTTTTAGGTGACCTTTGGGATCTGTGGGGGAAACGGTTTCTACCGTGATCAATCCTTTGTCAAAGTTGACTTCAGAGCGGCTCAGGTAGTTATCAATGTACTTTACGTAGTTACTTTTTCCGGCAAATTTGACTTCGCTGCGTCCCCAGCGTTTTTCAATGTTGCCAGAAAAGCTGTCGATTAATGCATCTAGCGCTACGGTATCTTTCTCAAACTGACCAGGTAATTGAGCTAAGTTTTTAGCAAATCGATTGGTTGGTTCGTAGTTAACCTCATAAATACCTTCGATAAACTCTCGACTACAGCCGGATAAAACTAATACCAGTAATAATAACGCTAACTTTCTCATAGTCTTCCTAAAAAAATGACATCACTGCAGGCAATGATGTCATCTCACTTCAATCTACTAAGCCGCCATTACTCGCTCGGCGGGGTGTAGCCTTCAATATGAACCTCTTTGCCTTCGAATAAGAAGTTCACCATTTCTGTTTCGATTAACTTGCGGTGCTCAGGATCCATCATGTTGAGCTTCTTTTCATTGATCAGCATGGTCTGTTTGTGCTGCCATTCAGCCCACGCTTGCTTTGAGATATTATCAAAAATACGCTTGCCAAGTTCGCCTGGGTACAGTTGAAAGTCGAGACCTTCGGCTTCTTTTTGTAGTCGAGCACAAAATACAGTGCGGCTCATAACGACTCCTTAGACTAATTAAATATGAAGTTCTGACGGTAAGCTTTGCAGCAGTTGTTTGACTGGCGCAGCTAAACCGATCGCTTCTGGTTGAGATAAGTTATACCAAAGACCTTTGCTCGCTTCCATTACCACATCTGGTTGCTTTGATAGGTCTACCAAAATTGGGGTGATATCTAAATGGTAGTGACTAAAGGTATGGCGAAAAGCGATCAGGTGACTCTGCTGCTTGATGTGCGCATCGGTTATGCCACGATGCTGCAATAGATCGTTGAGCTTGGCCTCTGGGTGCTCTGGAAAACAAAACAGTCCGCCCCAAATCCCGGTTTGCGGTCGCTGCTCCAGCCAAACTTGTCCTTGGTAGTGCAACATAGCAAACCAGGTTTCCTTAACTGGCTTTTCTTTTTTCGGCTTTTTACCTGGGTAGTCGAGTGGGTTACCCTGCTTGTTGGCTTGGCATAGTGATGCCACAGGGCATAAGCCGCACTTGGGCTTGCTGCGGGTACACACCATAGCCCCCATATCCATCATCGCTTGATTGTACTTGTCCACATCCCGAGTTGGAGTATGTTGCTCAGCGTAGTGCCAAAGCTGATTCTCAACTTTTTTCTGTCCAGGCCATCCTTGCACCGCAAAACAGCGAGCTAACGTGCGTTTGACGTTACCATCTAAAATCGCGTGAGGCTGCTTATAGACAGAAGAGAGCACAGCGGCTGCGGTTGATCGACCGATGCCCGGCAGCGCGTTCATTTGTTCGATATCGCGTGGAAATTCGCCGTTATATTGCTCGGCAACAATTTTCGCTGCTTTGTGTAAGTTGCGCGCGCGTGCGTAATACCCAAGACCAGTCCACAAGTGTAAGACTTGGTCTTGCTCGGCGTTGGCCAAATCAACCACCGTAGGAAAGCGCTCCAGGAATCGCTCATAATAGGGAATGACGGTAGCAACTTGGGTTTGCTGTAACATAATTTCTGACAGCCACACGCTATACGCGGTTTTATTTTGCTGCCAAGGTAGGCTTTTACGCCCATAGTTTTCGTACCATTCTAAGATGGCTTTAGCGAAAGGAGTCACGACATGCTCTATGGTTTAGTTTTAATCAGGCCAAATTAACCACAATTGTCAGCGAAAGTACAACCGACAAACTGTGAGGGTATAAGGTGCGAAGCCAGCCAATTCTGCCGCAATGGACGAATTACGCTAAAAAACTTGCACCAATGGCGATTCTTTGGATAATCACAATCCCTTTGAGTCGAGACCAATTTTTAAACAGGCAATATCATGAGTGAAGTGACCACTAACGAGTATAACGAAGACGGTAAACTGATACGCAAAGTTCGCAGCTTTGTTCGACGCGAAGGTCGTTTGACCAAGGGCCAAGAGAGCGCGATGAAAGAATGTTGGCCGACCATGGGGATTGATTATCAGTCGCAGCTTCTCGACTGGAAGCAAGTGTTTGGTAATGATAATCCAGTGGTGCTAGAAATTGGTTTCGGTATGGGTGCATCTTTAGTTGAAATGGCGAAAAACGCGCCAGAAAAGAACTTTATCGGTATCGAAGTGCACAGCCCAGGCGTGGGTGCTTGTCTGTCTGATGCGCGTGAAGCGGGTGTGACTAACCTGCGTGTGATGTGTCACGATGCAGTAGAAGTGTTCGCCAATATGATTCCCGATAACAGCTTGGCAACACTGCAACTGTTTTTCCCTGACCCGTGGCACAAAAAGCGTCACCACAAACGTCGCATTGTACAACTAGACTTTGCTGAGATGGTGCGTCAAAAACTGATCGTGGGTGAAGGTATTTTCCATATGGCAACAGACTGGGAAAACTACGCTGAACATATGATTGAAGTGATGAATCAGGCGCCAGGTTTTGCCAACATCGCCACTGACGGTGATTTTGTGCCTCGCCCAGAAGATCGCCCGTTGACTAAGTTTGAAGCGCGCGGACACCGTTTAGGTCATGGCGTGTGGGATATTAAGTTCAAACGCACAAAATAGTGATTGACTGAGTGAGTTGTAACCAGCACACTTTGCCAAAGCCAACACCATTAAGGATGTTGGCTTTTTTGACTCTATAAGCCTTTGATAGATAGAGGTAACTCATGAAGCCGACCCCTGAAATACTTGCTGACATCCTCAATGAAGTTCGCCCGTTGATTGGTCATGGAAAAGTAGCTGACTATATTCCGGCACTCGCTAAAGTGCCGGCCAATAAGCTAGGTATTGCGGTATTTACCAATCAAGGGGAGGTGATTAAAGCGGGTGATGCCGATGAAGCCTTCTCGATTCAGTCCATCTCTAAAGCCCTTAGCCTAACGCTGGCGATGGGCCTGTATAAACCCGACGAAATTTGGTCGCGAGTGGGTAAAGAACCATCAGGGCAGGCGTTTAACTCATTGATACAGTTGGAAATGGAGCAGGGCATTCCCCGTAACCCTTTCATTAACGCTGGGGCGATTGTGGTGGCTGATTTACTTAATAGTCGCTTATCTGCTCCGCGTCAGCGATTGCTGGAGTTTGTTCGCCAACTGTCGGGTGATACGCATATCTGTTATGACAAAGTCGTGGCCGCATCAGAAATGATGCACAGCGACCGCAATGCTGCGATTGCCTACTTGATGCGCTCATTTGGTAATTTCGAGAACGAAGTCATTCCAGTGCTCAATAATTATTTCCATGCCTGTGCGCTTAAGATGAGCTGCGTCGACCTAGCGAAAACGTTCAGTTATTTAGCGAATAAAGGCACTTCAGTTCAAACCGGTAAGACAGTGATCACCGCCACGCAAACCAAGCAGCTTAATGCCTTGTTAGCCACTTGTGGTTTGTATGATGGTGCGGGCGAGTTTGCTTATCGAGTTGGTATGCCGGGTAAATCTGGAGTAGGGGGCGGCATTATGGCGGTGGTGCCGGGTGAGATGACGATTGCAGTATGGTCTCCGGAGCTCGACCCTTCAGGTAACTCTTTGGCGGGCACAAAAGCGCTAGAGCTGCTGTCTGAGCGAATTGGGCGATCGATATTTTAGAACGGACTTCGTCCTCGAGATGCTAGAGCGCTTTGCTCCGAGAATCGAGAGCGGACTTCGTCCTGCGATAGGAGCTTTTGATGAGCGAGTCGAAATCTTCAGGCAGCGCTTGCTGATATTTAAGCTTAATTATCTGAATTTAAAAGAAAAGTGTTGACATACACTGTCAACCCTTGAAAATTTTCTCGCTTCTCGCTTCTCGCTTCTCGCTTCTCGCTTCTCGCTTCTCGCTTCTCGCTTCTCGCTTCTCGCTTCT
>JBCAXU010000164.1:0-4905 GCA_038533895.1 Pseudomonadota bacterium
ATTGAAGCATCAGGTACGGTTGCAGTTCGCTACGTAGACAACCACGGTAACCCAACGCAGCAATACCCGAACAACCCGAACGGTTCGCCAAACGCTATCACGGGTCTAACGACTCAAGATGGCCGTGTCACTATCATGATGCCGCACCCTGAGCGTGTATTCCGCACTGTGGCTAACTCATGGGCGCCAGAAGGTTGGGGTGAGAACGGCGCGTGGATGCGTATGTTCCAAAACGCACGTAAGAACGTTGGTTAATTGAGAAGACGTTAGTTTTTGCCTAGCAGCATAGTGAAAGCGCAGATCGAAAGGTCTGCGCTTTTTATTCGTCTAGGGACTATTTTCTAGGAACTTGAAACTTTCTATGCTCTAATATCGCGCTTGCCAAGGGATGGCTAAATCCCTCAACAATCCCTTAGGAAATGAATATGTCGAACAATAAGAAATTTGCCATCCGCGTTAGTGAAAAACGCAACGGCTGGTGTGCTGAGATCACTCGCCAAGTGACATCACGTAAAACCTCGGTATCTAAGCGTGAAACTGGCTTTGAGACTGAAGCTCAAGCGCAAGAGTGGGCAGAAAAAGAACTCGCCGGTTTCATCAAGAACCAAGCTGAACGTAATGAGCGTAAAGGTGAAGCACGTAAGGTTCGTATCGAACGTGAGGAGCGTCTTGCTCAAGAAGCCGCAGAAAAGAAGGCACGTCGTATTGAACAAGCTAAGTTAGCAGCAGCCCAAGCTGAAATTGACGACGAAGACGACTTCTTCGACGAAGAGTAATCATGCGTTACCTAATTAAAAAAAAACCGCCAGCTAGGCGGTTTTTTTGTTTCTTGGCTGGTTACCTAGTTAGCGGAATTGACCGGCTTCAGGTAAGAAGTCGAATCCAGCGTTAGCAAGCTTGGCTTCGAGAGCCGTTTTGTCGATATCAAAATATGCCGCTAACTTATCGAGATCGCCAGCAAAATCATCACGCAATTTCATATTGACGATACTCATAAGCATCACAGGATCCATTGACTCGAAGTTAGCTAGGTTCATTACTTATCCTCGAAATCTGAAATCAACAGGTTGGCTGCTGCAAATGCTGCTTTTTCGCGCGCTTCTTTAGGTAAAGATTCGTCAGCAGCAATATCATTTAACGCTCTCACTGCGCACGAAATCGCCTGAGGTACATAGGCTTGATCGCCACTTCCAATTTGCGCATACAGTTCGCGCACCAACTCACAACAGCCGTAGACTTGCATGGGTTCTACTCCAATAAATGATAACTGCTCTCAAATATACACATACCAGTCAGGAAACTCAAAGCATCGACTTGTCCTAGCGCAAGCCTAGGCTCATGCTGCTGGTTTTCTAATCAAACTGATTGAGTTGTAAGTGAAGTTGCTCAATAACCTCTGGCTGCAATTTGAGCTGCTTTGCCAGTTCATTCAAATAGACTCTTTCCATGGTGTTTTGCTCATCAATCACGATGAGTGAAGCGAGATAGATCTCTGCGGCTTGCTGTGGTGTGATCGCCAGTTGCGCTATCTCAATGGGGTCGAGAGGTTTATTCAGTTCTAGGTGCACAAGAGAACGCACTTCTTGGTCGGCCCCGCTTTGTTCAATCGCGGACTCAATCCGTGCCATTTCCTGTTGATCAACATGACCGTCTGCTTTGGCGGCCGCTATCATGGCTTTTAAGGTGATGTGGTAATGAACTGGGTCATTGGCATTGAAGGCCGCGTCATTGTGTTGAGTAGGTTGCTTCTGAGTGTCGTTATAGATCTTGTATGCTAGCGCGCCAAGTGCCGCAACACCGCCAATCTTTAACGCGTTTTTACCCGTTTTTTTCGCAAATTTTTTTCTCTTTTTTGACCCCATCAATAAACTGATTAAACCTCCACCCACAGCGCCGGCACCGAGCGATTTGAGGGTGTCTGATTGGGATGACTGCTTGATTTGCTGCTGTCCTTGACGCACAAGGTCAGAGTTTAATGCTTGATTGAGTAAACTTTTAAGATCCATGACTTACCTCCTCACTTTTCTCAAGCATAGTCAGATAAACATGAACCAAGGATTAATGGTTACCAATAGAAACAATAAAGGCGAGCTAAGCTCGCCTTTCAGTGAATTTGAATCCACCGGTTACTCTTGCGCATAACCATGAATGCTGAGGCGCTGGCCATCAAGATAGGCCTCTTTACCGTCCTTCATTTCCAAGCGCTCTTCCACTAGCCATTTTACGACCATAGGATAGATGCGATGTTCTTGGTTTTGCACTCGCTCAGTCAGCGTTTCTACCGTATCTTCATCAAAAATAGGCACCTTAGCTTGAAGAATAACCGGGCCACCATCCAGTTGCTCGGTGACAAAGTGTACGCTGGTACCGTGCTCTTCATCACCAGCATGGATCGCTCGCTGATAGGTGTTAAGTCCCGGGTACTTGGGTAGCAAAGAAGGGTGGATATTGATCATACGGCCCATGTAGTGGCGCACAAACTCGCCACTTAGGATACGCATATAACCGGCAAGTACGATGACATCAGGTCGGTATTCATCGATCTGCTTCATTAACTCATGGTCAAAAGCATCACGGGTATCGAAGCTTTTAGGATCAAGGAAGTGCGCCCCAGCTCCAGCCTTTTTGGCGCGCTCTAATGCGTACGCTTCAGCTTTGTTTGAAAAAACGGCTGTCACGCGGCCGCCAGTAATGCTGGTCTCACAAGCATCGATGATCGCCTGCAAGTTAGAGCCATTGCCTGATACTAGAACAACGATACTTTTCATATTTATTTGATCTCTACCTGTTCTTCGCCAGCTGCAGCGTTCGCGATTTCACCAATGACCCAAGCTTTTTCGCCTTCAGCTGTTAATAGCTCGACAGCGGCCTGTGCCTGATCTTTCGGTAGCGCAATGACAAGGCCAACACCACAGTTGAAGGTACGATACATTTCGTGAGTCGTTACGTTGCCTTTTTCTTGTAGCCATTTGAAAATGATTGGCCATTCCCAGCTGTTTCCATCGACAACGGCTTTGGTGCCTTGTGGAAGAACGCGAGGAATGTTCTCCCAGAAACCACCACCTGTGATGTGAGAAATCGCGTGGATATCGTGTTTCTCAATCATTTTGAGTGCTGATTTGATGTAAATTTTGGTCGGTTCTAAAAGGTGTTCACCGATAGTGCGACCCGCAAGTTCTTCGTTTTTGTCTGCACCAGAAACCTCTAAGATCTTACGGATAAGTGAGTAGCCGTTTGAGTGCGGGCCACTAGAGCCAACAGCGATAAGTGCGTCGCCTGCTGCCACTTTAGTGCCGTCAATCACATCTTCTTTTTCAACCACACCGACACAAAAGCCAGCAACGTCGTAGTCTTCGCCTTCGTACATGCCTGGCATTTCCGCTGTTTCGCCGCCGATTAGGGCACAACCAGCTTGAATACAGCCGTCAGCGATACCTGATACGACATCTGCTGCAGTATCCACATCCAGTTTGCCTGTTGCGTAGTAGTCGAGGAAGAATAGCGGCTCTGCGCCTTGAACGATGAGGTCATTCACACACATAGCAACAAGGTCGACGCCGATGGTGTCATGCTTTTTCATATCCAAAGCAAGACGCAACTTAGTACCGACACCGTCAGTGCCTGATACCAATACAGGTTGCTTATATTTAGTTGGTAGTTCACACAATGCGCCGAAACCACCAATACCACCCATTACCTCTGGGCGACGTGTACGTTTTACAGCACCTTTGATACGGTCAACAAGCGCGTTGCCTGCATCGATATCAACGCCAGCGTCTTTATAGCTAAGAGAAGTGTTATCAGCACTCACAGGGAAGTCCTCTGTTTGAAGTTGGATATGAAAACGGCGCTATTCTACCAGTGGTTAAATATAAAGAGCAAACGTTTGCGCAACTTTTTTTGTTGCTGATAGAAGCGGAATTTGCTGACGAAATCGTTTATAATCTGCAAGTTTGTTTAAATTTTACCTGATATCCGGAGATGGAAATGAAAGTTGTTGAAGTAAAGCATCCTCTTGTTAAGCACAAACTGGGTCTAATGAGAGAAGGTGACATCAGCACCAAGCGCTTTCGTGAGCTAGCGACAGAAGTAGGCAGCTTGTTAACTTATGAAGCAACAGCAGACTTTGAAACGGAAAAAGTGACCATTGAAGGTTGGAACGGTCCTGTCGAAGTTGACCAGATTAAAGGTAAAAAAGTCACCGTTGTGCCTATTTTGCGTGCTGGCCTAGGTATGATGGATGGCGTACTTGAGCACATGCCTAGTGCACGTATCAGTGTGGTGGGTATCTACCGTGACGAAGAAACGCTTGAGCCGGTACCTTACTTCAACAAACTGGCATCAAACATCGACGAACGTATCGCACTCGTGGTTGACCCTATGCTAGCGACTGGCGGCTCAATGATTGCCACCATTGATCTATTGAAAGAGAAGGGTTGTCAATCAATCAAGGTGCTTGTACTGGTTTCAGCGCCTGAAGGCATTGAAGCGCTAGAAAAAGCGCACCCAGATGTCGAGCTTTACACTGCAGCTATCGATGAAAAACTCAATGATAAGGGCTACATCGTGCCTGGTCTTGGGGATGCGGGTGATAAGATCTTCGGTACCCTTTAAGCGACGATATTAAGTTATTGAGAAGAGAGCCTTAGGGCTCTCTTTTTTTCGTCCTACAAAAATCGAGAACGCTGCGCTCCGAGAATCGAGACCGGACTTCGTCCTTCGAGCGGGCGCGTTATAGCTGATGAGTAAGTCTTCAACACTGAATTTTTTGTTAGGGACTTACGTCTAAAAGACAGAAAAAAGGTTGACGCCTTAATGTCAGCCTTCCAAAATTTTCTCGCTTCTCGCTTCTCGCTTCTCGCTTCTCGCTTCTCGCTTCTCGCTTCTCGCTTCTCGCTTCTCGCT
>JBCAXU010000165.1:0-4889 GCA_038533895.1 Pseudomonadota bacterium
GAGAAGTTCGGTATTGCACCAAACGCTCTAAACTTCGTATTCCACGGTGGTTCTGGCTCTACTCAAGAAGAGATCCAAGAGTCTATCGGTTACGGCGTGATCAAGATGAACATCGATACTGATACACAGTGGGCAACTTGGGATGGTATCCGTAAGTACGAAGCGGAAAACCGTGAATACCTACAAGGCCAAATCGGTAACCCAACGGGTGAAGATGCACCGAACAAGAAGTACTACGATCCACGCGTTTGGCTACGTAAAGGTCAAGAGTCAATGGTTGCACGTCTAGAGCAAGCATTCGCTGACCTAAATGCAGTAGACGTACTATAATTCGTCACACACTACTTTTTCAAAACCCGCTCGAATGAGCGGGTTTTTTTATATCGGTGCGAAGTGGCAAGAATCAGTGGGTTGCAGTTACGACTCAAGTAGTGAGTACCTTGTTGCACAATAGATTTTTGAGCGCGATTTGCAAAAAGTTAACTTTGCGATTGGTCGAAAGTGCGTTATCGTGCCAAAAAAATGACATTGCCACGGTCAATGTATCACAAGTACTCTGTTGGCAGTGCCAAGCGATTGGATTCATGCAGTCTTGTTTAATAAGAGGATAAAAGTATGTCAGGTGAGTCAGTTGGGATTGAAGCCCCTCTCGTTGATGGTTTAAGTCAAGCGGAAAAATGGTTGACCAATAATTCAGATTTGCTGGTTCAGTACGGTGTAAACATCATTTCAGCGGTACTGATCCTATTTATCGGTAACATAATCGTCAAAGCGGTCGCCAACAGCGTTTCTAAAGTGCTAGAAAAGAAAAACATGGACAAGGCAGTGGTCGAGTTTGTTCATGGTTTAGTTCGTTATCTGTTATTTGTGATTGTACTGATCGCTGCACTAGGTCGTTTGGGGGTGCAAACCGCCTCCGTTGTCGCTGTGATTGGTGCTGCAGGCTTAGCCATTGGTTTAGCGCTGCAAGGCTCACTGTCAAACTTTGCTGCAGGCGTACTGATTGTCGCATTTCGTCCGTTCAAGTCAGGCGACTATGTGGAAGTTGGAGGGGTTGCGGGTAGTGTAGAAGCGATCCAAATTTTCCAAACCGTCCTCAAAACGCCAGACAACAAGATGGTTGTGGTACCTAACTCGGGCGTAATCGGTGGTCCAATAACTAACTACTCTCGTCATGCTACTCGCCGGGTGGATCTGGTGATCGGTGTCTCATACAAAGCAGATCTTAAACAAACCAAGCAAGTGATCCGTGAAACGCTAGAGAAAGATCCTCGAATTCTCAAAGATCCAGACATGACCATAGGGGTGCTTGCACTTGCCGACTCATCAGTCAACTTTGTGGTTCGTCCTTGGGTGAAAACTGAAGATTACTGGGGTGTGTACTTCGATTCTATGCAAGGCATTAAAGAGGCTTTAGATGCTGCTGGCATCGAAATTCCTTTCCCACAGATGGATGTGCACCTCAACAAGGTGGATTAACCCTATCGAGGATAACGAGAAAAGCGAGGCTGGGCCTCGCTTTTTTACATCTCAAGTATCGGGTTATCTAAATGCTTAAGCACTGTTGCGAGATCTTGGCCCGCAAAGCCAAGAGTGGTCTCGGGTTTGCCCGGAGTATAAAGAATCTCTTGCTGTTGATAGAGCCGGGTATCGACAATGATGGTAATCTCACTGGGTAAGCCGAACGGGCATACCGCTCCGGCCACGCAGTCGGTCAGTTCAGTCATCTGCTGATCATCGACAATCGATGGGCGTTTCCCGGTCAATGCTTTAATCGCTTTGCTATCAAGTCGAGAATCCTTATCGGTCAAAAGCAGTGCATAGCCCGAGCCTTTGAGGCGAAGAAATAGGCTCTTGCTGTGAGTCCCTGTCCAACCCAATCGCTGTGCAACCATGATATCGGTGGCAAAGTCCAAAATAGGCTCATGTTGCCATTCTCTGAACTCTATGTTGAGCCGCGTTAGCAACTCGATGTTAAAGCGATAGATGCGCTCTAGCTTATCCATACTTCTCCCTACCTATTTTAGTAATTCCTTGGCCAACATTAAGGCAATCACAAACATCATGATTGCGACTGCAAGGTCAATCCCTTGTTTCACCCTTGGCTTTGATAACGTGGGTGCCAGTTTAGCGGCGGCAATAGAAAGCGCGAAAAACCAAGTAAAAGAGGCAGTAATCGTCCCCACAGCGAAAGCGAGGCGATCGCTGCCACTAAACTGGCCGCCAATCGAGCCTAATATCACCACAGTATCGAGATAAAGATGCGGGTTTAGCACGGTAACCGCAAGTGCGCCAATGATCACCGCTTTACGTCCTGACAATGATGGGGACTGGGCGTGACTGCTTTGTTTTGGAGCCAACGCGCTTTTTAGTGACAATCCGCCATAGAAAGTGAGAAAAGCAATGCCACCGAGAGTGACCAACAGTAGCAAGGTTTCATTTTTTGCCAGTAGCGCACCCCCGCCAAAGATACCCAATGAGATAAACAAGGTGTCTAATACGCTGCAAATGGTAGCGGTTGTCAGGTGGTGGTGACGTTTGATGCCCTGGTTTAACACGTACGCGTTTTGCGCACCGATCGGAATAATCATACTCGCACCCAGACCAAAACCTTGTAACATCAGCCAAAAATTCACTTTATTCTCTCCCGTCGATTGTTGATGAGTTAAAGATAAGCAAATAGACTTTATAAGTAAATTTAATGATATTTATGGTTGATTAGTAACTCTAATGTTGGAGGGAGAGGATGCGAGGGTTAGATTACCGCTGGATTGAGGCGTTGGAGGCGGTAGTAAAAGCGGGCAGTTTTGAACGGGCAGCGCAAACGCTGCATGTTTCGCAATCGGCAATATCACAACGGATCAAGCAACTAGAGAAGTTTCTTGCTCAACCGGTTTTAATTCGCGAACAACCACCGAAACCCACATTGATTGGCCAAAAATTGTTGGGCTTTTATCAGCGAGTGCAGTTGTTAGAGACGGAGTTGATTCCTGAGCTCGGCAGCCACAATCAAGATAAAATACAACGCGTTTCGATCGCCACCAATGCCGATAGTTTAGCGACTTGGCTACTGCCTGCTTTGGCTCCGATCATGAAATCGCATCGGGTTGAGTTTAACTTTGCGGTGTTTCCAGAAGCGCGTACCTTACATAAGCTCAAAAATGGAGAAGTGGTGGGTGCGCTTAGTGTGGAGCCTAAAGCCATGGCGGGGTGCGAGGCGCGATATTTAGGGCGGATGGATTACGTGTGTGTGGCGAGCCCAGAGTTTGCCAAGCGTTACTTCGCGAATGGTGTCGACCGGCAAGCATTGCAAAACGCACCAGCGGTCTCTTTCGATCACTACGATCCGCTGCATCGTGATTTTTTAACTCAGCACTTTAATATCGAGCCAGAGTCGATCGCCCATCATCATGTGGCGAGCTCTGAAGCGTTTGTCAATCTTGCACTAATGGGCTGCGCTTATTGTTTGATCCCCAAATTGCAGATCGAGGCTGAGCTTAAGTCTGGTCAGTTAGTGGATTTGATGCCGGGATTCTTCATGAGCTTTGAGATTTATTGGCATCACTGGCAACTCGAAACTGGTTTGCTTAGATCGATTAGCGAGGCGATTATCGCCCATACCCAAGATTTGCTGCCACAGTAATCCTATTTTGGTGAGTTAATTCTCTGTCAGAACTGCCCGTGCTTGCTTGGTCTGAACTAATCCACTATCTATGATGTACAGGTTTGAAGCGATAGGGTATATCAGTATGAAGTTTATTCCAGCATGGGTTGCAGCGATCACTTTATCCACTTTAAGTGCTAATGTTGTGGCTAACACACCAGATTTTCCGCACTTAGTCACCACTGGATATGGTGAGGTTGTAGCTAAGCCAGATATGGCGCAGTTTTCGGTTAAGGTTGTGGAGTCCACCATGACCGCGGAGCAAGCCAAGCAGGCGGTGGACCAAGTGGTGATGAGTTTTCTGGATGCCCTGAATCAGCAAGGGGTTGAGAGCAAAGACATTGCTAGCTCCAATCTGTATATCACTCCTCAGTATCACTACCCGAAAAAGGGCAAACCTGAACTGGTGGGCTACCGTGCGACCCGAAGTATTACCGTGACTGTCCAGCAGTTGGCAAATCTAAACCAGTACCTGGATTTAGCCTTGAACTCGGGGATCAATCAAGTCGACAACATTGAACTGAAAGTGCGTGATCAAGCCTTGTATCAACAACAAGCGAGATTGGCCGCGGTCAAAGACGCCAATGATAAGGCTGAGTCGCTGGCCGAAGGGTTTGGTAAAGAGATCCAAGATGTTTGGCGCATTGACTACAATATGTCGAGCCATCAACCGGTATTAATGCGTGCAATGGCGATGGACGGGAATGCAGAGTCCAATACTTATCAAGATTCGACCATAGTGATACGAGACCGTGTCGATGTGATTTATCAACTTGATTGATAGCAGAAAAACAAAAAGAGGGCCGAGGCCCTCTTTTTAGTATCTGTCGCGTTGCTATTATAGAACGTGTACAGAAGCAGTGTTAGTTGTGCCTGAAGCGACTAGAGCACCAGAAACCATCACAACGATATCACCTTTGTTACCTAGACCTGATTCTAAAGCAAGTTCTTTACCCGCTACGTAGAATGCGTCAGTGCTGTCGATAGAATCAACAACTACTGGAGTCACACCTTTAGTAAGAACTAGCTGAGCAGCAGTCTTAGTGTTAGTTGTCAGTGCTAGGATGTTTGCCGTTGGGAAGTACTTACGTACTGAGCGAGCTGATTTACCGCCCTCAGTTGCAACAACGATAAGTGGAGCTGCTAGTTTTTCAGCTGTGTCTACTGCGCCTTTACATACTGCTTCAGTGATGCGTAGACGTGGGCTGTCTAGACGAGAACCTAG
>JBCAXU010000166.1:0-4871 GCA_038533895.1 Pseudomonadota bacterium
TTAATACCTACTTTGATAGTCATTATAGTTGCTCCACAACTTAATTTCTGATTAAAGATAACTGGTAGTAAAATTACAGAATCCAGTCAAAATCTGCAACTGATAATCGGACTTAACTTGTTTAAAGTCAAAAAAAAGCGTCGCTTTTTTTCACAATTAGTCGCAAACGGTTAACTTTTGAACGGATTACTGGTTTCTTCCTACACCAGTTGACGTAAAATAGTTTAGATGTCGACAGCAAGTTGCTGAAAGTTTAATCATCCATTTATGGTTTCAAAGTATGTGCTACAAAGGTCGATATCCGCAAGTTTTTCGCAAAAAAAGTCATAACTAAAAATGAGAATACGGAGAGATAAAGTCGTGAAACATAAGGTAGAAAATATCACGAAACCTGATGAATACTGGCGTGAGAAGCTATCTGACGAAGCGTACCGAGTGTGTCGCGAGCAGGGAACAGAAGCGCCGTTCTCAGGTAAGTTACTTCACAACAAAGAGACGGGAATATATGCATGTACCTGTTGTGAAGCGCCCCTTTTTACCTCTGAGAACAAGTACGATTCGGGATGTGGTTGGCCAAGTTTCGATGCCCCGATAAACAGCGAGGCTATTCGCTATTTAGAAGATCTGAGTCACGGAATGGTGAGAACAGAGATACGCTGTGCGGCGTGTGATAGCCATCTAGGTCACGTTTTTCCTGATGGCCCAGCCACAACCGGTGACAGATTTTGTGTTAACTCAGTGTCGTTAATTTTCAACAATTCCTAACAAAGCGACGATTTAACCACGACTGAGTGTTTTATCCTTTCACTTCACTATTTGGCACTTTCAAACCTAGGGATTTGCTCTGCGTTGAAAGTGCCTGCCCGAATCGAGTCCTCTATCTGCTCAGCAATGTCATCAAGTTGATCATAAATACTCTGTTCAAACCCATATAAAAGCTGCAGTTCATTGTGTGAAGCAATTGGCACATTGAACGCTTCTGCGACACGAGTCCAAATGTAAGCTTCCTGCTTGAGGCCAATTTGGTAAGTGGTGCTGGCTAAAGATTTAAAGATCTCAGTGTTGATGTCTTTTCCGCTGCTGAGCTTTAACGCGTTGAGCAGCAGCTGGCGGGTTTTACCATTATCTCTACTGGTGTAGAAGGTGGCGAGAGCATACTGCATTTCGGCGGTTTCGAGGGCAGGTGAGCCTTCGAGTTGCAAGAATCTTCGCCGTGCTTGGTCATCGCCTACTTGGCTCCACAAAAAGTACAAGGCTTGCGGAGAGGTCGACTTGCCGAGCGTGGCGACAATCGCTTCAAGGTCTTCACCCGCATTGACGAGCGCGTTGAATCGACGTTGTTTAAGGTCAGTTTGCTCCAGTGGCTGTATTTGCGCTGCAAGCTCTAAGCATTTCTTGTACTCCGCAGCCAAGTGATACTCTTTTATCTTATTTTGATCGGAGGGGTTTTTTAGTACTTCAAATCGATGCCAAATAAGGTCGGTGCGAGGCACCCGACATTGACCGTCGTTGATGTTTAAGCGCTCACACTGGAGGCGAGGGTTGTCATTACAGAGCTGCTCGGTGTTTTTGTTGCCCTCAAAACAGCCACTAAGCAGTAGGCTGGTCGATAAGAGGGTAAGAGTACTAATTGTCTTCATGCTGTCGTTGCTTGTGATCCGTTACACTTATTCATATCAGGTGTCTTGACTCACTCTGCTGGCTCGGTACTGTTTGCTTACTTCGTTAGACTTATAGGACATAACATGGACGCAGAGCAGTTAATTAATGCCATCACACCTGAGGCTTATGAGCGTCTACTATTCGCGGTAGAAACTGGTAAGTGGCCTGAGGGTACTCCACTTTCAAAGCAGCAGCGAGACTCTTGTATGCAAGCTGTGATGTTGTATCAATCTAAGCATAATGTACAAGCTCAACATATGACAGTCGCCAAAGGTGGGGAAATCAGTTTTAAGTCAAAAGCCGAGTTGAAAAAACAGTTTCAGCCTGAGCAAACCGATATTGTTCGAGTGAATCCGAACAACGAATAATACCAAACAGCATAATAATCTGATCACCTGTTTATCCCGTTTGGTATAACAAAGATTTTCGGTCGGTAGATACACAAAAGGTAGGAGCAATCCTACCTTTTGTTGTTTTCCATGCAGAAACGGTGTTAGACCAATTATTTGATCATCTATGAATCCATTGGGTATTAACCGCAGCACTTTTTGAATTTTTTACCGCTACCGCAAAGGCAAGGATCGTTTCGGCCGATTTTAACGGTTGAAACGGTCTGCTCAAGTCGCGGGTCAACGTGGGGCTCTTGTGACGGGAAAGTGCCGTCTATGTAGTACCAAAGTCCGTCCTGCTTGATAAAGCGTGAACGCTCTTCAAGGCAATACTGCTGGCCCTCTTGGTGGAAGTACGCTTTGAACGTTACAAAGCCTTCTTCAGTATGGCGACCCTGTTCACAACGGATCACTTCAAGCCCATTCCAATCACTATCAACCGACTCAGAAATTTCAAGGCGCTGCTTTTCTGCTTCACAGCTTGGGTGGTAGGTCGCCACGACAAAATCCACTAAGCCCATAACATGAGCGCTGTATCGTGAGCGCATTAACTGCTCTGGTGTTTTGGCTTGGCTGTGGTCATGGTGAACTAAGGCACAACACGTCTTGTAAGGGCTTGGGTTGCCGCATGGGCAGGAACTCATAACGTCTCCGACTAATTGGTTTTGACAGAAAGTAGATCCGCTGTCCATTTGACCGATGCGTCATAGCATTCACTCAAGGTCTCTTGTTCGATCCCTAGTTGCTCACAGTATTGGCCAATTGCGTCCCACTCTGCTTGCTCGTATGCCTTGGTCAGCGTAAGAATGCTGCCCAGTATGCCTTGGTTGTTTAGAATTGCGAGTTTAATTGATTTCTCCACCGAGATTTCGTCGATAATTTGCTCGATTGGTCGGTCGAGTAAGCTATCGAGTAGTGAAAACATACCGGTGAGGAAGGCTTGGCCTGACTCAAGTTTGGTGTCAAGGCGTGATGCTAACAATTCGCAGTAACGAGCTCGTTGGATAGAGAGCCCATAAAGGTAGTCAGGTTTGCTGTCTTGGGTCGAGGCAAGCGCAACTAAAGAGATAAACTTTCTCAGCTTATCTTCGCCTAGGTAAACCAATGCTTGTTTAAAGGATTGAATTTGCGTCAGGACAATCGACGACGAGTTGACGAATGTCAGTAGTTTGTAGGATAGCGTAAGATCTTGGCTGATCAGTGATTCAATCGCTGCAAAGTCCATATCTTCTTTGGCGACTTCAGAAAGTAACTGAACCACAGTAGTAAATGAAGGCTCAAGCGATTTACGAGAAATCATCTCTGGTTTGCTAAAGAAATAACCTTGGAAGTAGTCAAAACCAGCTTGTTTGGCTAGTTCAAATTCTTGATATGTTTCAACTTTCTCTGCAAGAAACTCAATTTTAGTGTTATTGAGACGAAGAATGAAGTGGCGCGCTTTTTCAATCGGTATTTGGCGAATGTCGAACTTAATTATGGAAATGTACGGTAGGAAGGCTTTCCACTCTTTGCGCGGCACGAAATCATCAAGGGCTATTTTGTAGCCGAGTTGCGCCATCTCTTTCACAGCTTGGAGCAGTTCGTCAGTCGGCGGACAGTCTTCGAGGATTTCAACCATTAAGTTTTCAGCTGGAAAAAGCGTCGGCACACGATTTATCAGGCTTTGATAAGGAAAGTTAACAAAGCCTAGCTTGTCGCCCAGCGTCTCGTAATGGGTTGAGAGAAAATGATCCGACAGTAAGCGACTAGTGGCCTGCTCAGGGTCAACTTCCGGGAAAGTGTTGTTAGGTCCGTCCCTAAAAAGAAGCTCATAGCCAACCGTTTGCTTGTTTATGTCTAATATGGGTTGTCTAGCTATATAAGAGTATTTCAAGGTCGTAACCTGCTCCGAGTAAAAATCTATGCGCGCTTGCGGCTAAATATGAGGGCGATATTGTGCAGAAATGAACGCGCTTAACCAGAAAAAGGTCTTTGTTGTAACTCGAAATTATTTTTATCGAACACCAACACAGAGCCTTGAGTGTACCAATCTCCTAATACAATTCTAGTACAGGGCGTTTGGTTTAGTTCAAAAGTGTGAACCTTAGGTCGGTGAGTATGACCGTGGATCATCAGGTCTACTTGATGAGATTGCATCACGTACTCAACTTCACTTTGGGTTACATCCATGATGTCCAGAGATTTGGTCTGTTTATCGGTTCTGATATCAGATTGAACCTTATTAACAATTCTCTTTTTTATCGACATCGGGATGCGATTAAACACCCATTGCAGCCAAGGCTGATGAACTTTTTTACGATATTCGAGATACTTCACATCTTGCGTACACAGTGTATCGCCATGGAGTACTACCGCTTTTCGGCCATAAAGGTCGATGACGGTTTCATCGCCGAGAAGCTTGACCCCTGTCTGGCGCGCAAACCGTTGACCGATAAGAAAATCACGGTTGCCTTGAGTGAAGTAGCAAGGGATGCCACGCTCGGTGAGCGTTTTAAATTCAGAGCGAATTTGATTGGCAAATTCAGAGCGGTCGTCATCGCCAACCCAAAACTCAAACAAGTCACCTAATACGTAGAGCGCTTCGGCTTGTATTGCTTCTTGGCGCATAAACCGGATAAAGCACTCAGTGGTTTCGGGTGTAGTGGGAGACAGGTGGAGGTCTGAGATAAATAGTGTCGTCATAGGGTCATTAAAAGAGAGCGCAGAATGCGCCCTCAGATGTTATGTTATTCTTCGATAGTTGTGCCGGTGATCACAACGTCTTCTAGTGGTACATCTTGGTGCATGCCCATTGAACCTGTGCTAACGCCTTTGATCTTG
>JBCAXU010000167.1:0-4827 GCA_038533895.1 Pseudomonadota bacterium
TGAAACTCAGTATGTTGTTTAATAATTACTCAATTTCGGGCGGTTTGGTTTTCTGTCCGAATAACGCAACAAAGCCGCTACTAAGTGAAAAAATAGGGAGAGAGACAATCATGACTTCACAGGCTCTACAACAGCTACGTAATTACTTAAACAGCCAAATCATTGGTCAGAGCGAGCTGGTGAATCAACTGTTAGTGGCCCTGCTTGCCGACGGACATATCTTAGTTGAAGGCCCTCCAGGACTTGCCAAGACTCGCGCGGTCAAATCTCTCGCAGATTGTATTGAAGGCGACTTCCATCGTATTCAATTTACCCCGGACCTACTCCCAGCGGATCTCACTGGTACCGATGTATTTCGCCCCGAAAGTGGCGAGTTTATCTTTCAATCCGGACCGATTTTTAACTCACTGATTTTGGCCGATGAGATCAACCGTGCGCCAGCGAAGGTTCAAGCAGCGATGCTAGAAGCCATGGCGGAAAAACAGATCACCGCAGGGCGTAAAACCTACCCGTTACCTGAGCTATTTTTGGTGATGGCGACACAAAACCCGATTGAGCAAGAAGGCACCTATCCTCTGCCCGAAGCGCAGCTGGATCGTTTTTTACTCCATCTTGATGTCGATTACCCAGATGCGGACAGTGAGCTAGAAATCCTGCGCTTAAATCGT
This sequence comes from Pseudomonadota bacterium, assembly GCA_038533895.1. Lineage (GTDB taxonomy): Bacteria > Pseudomonadota > Gammaproteobacteria > Enterobacterales > Vibrionaceae > Vibrio. Next base: position 669 of record JBCAXU010000167.1, read on the forward strand.
GGTGAGGCCAAAGGTGATAGCCACCCCACTCCTCCTATGCTCACTCAAAAAGATATTTTTGCAGCCAGACAAGCGGTGCTCAATATCCATATGGCAGAGAGCATCGAGCAATACATCATTCGTTTGGTGATGGCGACGCGCCAACCGGATAAATACGACAGTCAATTGGCCCAGTGGCTCGAAATGGGGGTGAGTCCTCGCGCGACGATTGCCTTAGATCGCTGCGCCCGCGCTCATGCTTGGTTGTGTGGACGTGATTATGTCGACCCGCAGGATGTTCAAGCCATGGCTTATCCTGTGCTGCGACATCGATTGTTACTCAGCTATCAAGCGCAGGCGCAAGGCGTGCAGCCGAATCAGGTCATCGACTTATTGCTCTCTTTAGTTGGCAGTGCTTGAGGTGACATCAATGCACACCCAGCTTCCTCCTTATAGCGATGGCGTCAACTTAACCCTTGATGAGCTCATCTACTACAAGCAGCAGGCAATCCGCTGGATGCCACCTGGCAAGAGCTTGTGGTCGCAAAGACTTGGACAGCACCACAGTCGTCAACTTGGTCGTGGCATGGACTTTAGTGAGGTGCGTCAATATCAAGCAGGCGATGACATCCGCGCTATCGACTGGCGAGTCACCGCTCGAACAGGTAAACCCCACACCAAGCTGTTTAGCGAAGAGCGGGAGAAACCGATCGTGCTGTTGGTGGATCTCTCGCCCAGTCTGTTTTTGGGCTCACAGCTGCTGTTCAAATCGGTGCAAGTCGCACATATGGCGAGTTTGATTGCGTGGCTTAGCGTTGCGCAGCAAGACAGGGTTGGAGCGGTGATTGATACTGGTCGCGATCTGGTCGAGCTCAAGCCCACCGCGCGCACCAAGGGCGCCTTAGGTTTAATACAAGCGCTGGTCACTCAGCATGCCAAAGGCCTTAATGAAGAGAAACATGAGTCTTGGTCACTCACTCAACCTCTGCAGGCGCTAAACCGACTGTGCCCGAAAGGCAGCGAGATCATCTTACTGAGCGACTTTACTCGCATGACACCTGACGACGAATCGGCTCTGAGTCGCCTCACGCAACACAATCGAGTGCGCATGGTGCATATTAGCGATCCGCTCGAACATGGGCAGACGCACTTTCGTGGCACGGAACTGGTTAGCAGTACCAAAGGCAGCCATTGGCTGGACTTTGCTTCCAAACCGACACGAGCAGGCATCGCCGCCGCTTTCGAACAAAAACGACACTACTTAACCCAGTTGGCCTTAACCATGGGTATCTCTTTTTCAGCGCTCAGCAGTGATCGCACCCTATTACAACAATTAGATGGATTTTAACTATGAGCACAGAGACTCAATCTTCACTTCTGCCCCTTAACGCGCTGCATTTACCGCCGGCTCCAAGCTGGTTTCCTTTGGCCTGGGGATGGTGGGCTGCGTTGGCGGCTGTGGTCGTTTCGCTACTCATTATTTTACTGCTGGTCCGCTGGAATAAAAAACGTTTGGCACCCAAGAAAACCGCGCTGCGCCTGCTTGCCAATGGGCAGAAACCCTCCGAGGCGATTGAACTGGTGCGCCAAGCCGCTTTGTGCTATTACCCAAGAGAAGAAATAGCGCAGCTAACCGGCAAAGAGTGGTATGACTTTCTCGATAGCCAAATGGCGCAGCCATGCTTTGTCGACCATTACGATGAGTGGCAGCAAGCGTTATACAGCAAACAGCCAAATCACAATGCGCCGCTACTCATTCAGCAATGTAGCGACTGGGTAGCGCAAGCACTTCCGCCAAAGAGAAGGAGACTAAAACGTGGCTAACCTTAGCTTCGTTTGGTGGTGGGCATGGGTGCTATTGCCCCTACCTGTTATTGTTTATCGGCTCTCGCCTGCGGTCAAAAAGCAGGCAACCATTCACTTGGCGTACCTGCCAAATCAGGTGTCTCACAAGTCTGCCAATCACTGGCGGATAACCCTACTCGCTGGCTTTTTTTGGCTTGCACTCATCACCGCCTTGGCTCGGCCTGTCTGGTATGGCGACCCTGTCACCACTCAGCCCAAACACCGCGACTTAATGCTGGTGCTAGATCTGTCTTACTCGATGAGCCAACAAGATATGCGTCTTGGTGACGACTATGTTGATCGGCTTAGCGCGATGAAAAAAGTGGTGAGTGACTTTGCCAAACAGCGCCAAGGCGACCGATTGGGTTTAGTCCTGTTTGCTGACCATGCCTATCTGCAAAGCCCATTAACCTTAGATAGAAATGCCATTGCTGAACAAGTAGACAACTTGGTACTGCGCTTGATTGGCGATAAAACTGCCATGGGTGACGGTATCGGCCTCGCAACCAAGACCTTCATTGATAGTGATGCGCCGCAGCGTGTCATGGTGCTACTCAGTGATGGCAGCAACACCGCTGGCGTGCTCGACCCCATTGAAGCGGCAAACATTGCTAAGAAGTACAACGCGACCATCTACACCATAGGCGTGGGCGCGGGAGAAATGATGGTCAAAGAGTTTTTTATGACCCGCAAAGTCAACACCGCTCAAGACCTCGACGAGAAAACCCTGATCGCTGTCGCTAAAGCCACTGGTGGACAGTATTTTCGCGCCCGCAACGCCGAAGAACTGGCGACCATTTACGACACCCTAAATAGTCTAGAACCGATTAGTACAGCAACCCAAACGTGGCGACCTCAGCAAGAGTGGTTTATGGCGCCGCTCTGTTTGGCGTTGGTTCTGTTTACGATAATCCTAGTGCTAAGGAGGAACCGTGTCTGATTTTACCTTACTCTACCCGCAATGGTTATGGGCACTTATCCCTTGGCTAGGCTTGATGGTCTGGCTAACGCAGTCGCGCGGCAAGGCCAGTTTGATCGCGCCACATTTGGCACAAGCGATGAAACAAGCACACACGCCTTCATCTCACAAGTTGCTCAAGGTGGTGGCCGTTTTTGGTGTAGTGGCCATCATCGCGTTAAGTGGCCCGAGCTTCAGTCATCAGCAACGGCCTAGTTTCAGTAATAGTAGTGCCCGAGTGGTGGTACTGGATATGTCTATGTCGATGTATGCCAACGACATCAAGCCTAACCGACTGACCCAAGCGCGCTTTAAGCTCACCGATCTGCTCAACGGATGGCAAGAAGGGACGACGGGGCTAGTCGCCTACGCCGGCGACGCATACCGAGTAACGCCTTTAACCAGCGACACGCAAACCATCATTAACTTACTGCCAAACCTGACGCCAGAGCTGATGCCCTACCCGGGAGCCGATGCCGATCGAGGCGTGGCACTAGCGATTGAGATGATGAAAAACGCCGCGATGAACTCTGGTGACATCATTTTGCTAGCTGACGACCTCGATGATGATGAGCGAGAGCGAATAACAGATAGACTTGAAGGCACGCCTTGGCGTTTGACCATCCTAGGTATTGGCAGCCGCAGTGGTGCGCCGATTCAACTCAACGACGGCAGTTTGATGACCATGGACAATGGCCAGCCAGTGGTCGCCAAATCAAACTTTGACAATATGCGTGCGCTCGCCAACCAGCTTGGTGGGCGGTTTATCCCAATTCAGTTGACCAATCGTGATATCCAGCAGATTTTATCGGCCACCACTGCCATTGAGTATGCGCAATCTAACGATAAAAATCCGGTGTTAACAGAGCGCATCAATCAGGGCTACTGGCTGTTGCCAATACTGGTTATCGCTGCCCTAGGGCTGTTTCGCCGTGGGGTGCTGTTTGGTCTATTGATTGCCATGATGCCATTGGTGTCCACTCAACCTGCTATGGCCTCACCTTGGAAAACCAACGACCAACAAGCTTGGCAACACTATCAAGCTGGACAATACAGTGCTGCTGTCGAGCAGTTTACCGATAAAAGGTGGCGCGCCGCAGCGCACTACCAAGCTGGCGATTTCAAAGCCGCGATTGAGGCCTTGGAGCATGCCGATGATATCGACAGCCGTTACAACCTCGCCAATGCGTACGCGCAAGACGGTCAGCTTGAAACTGCGCAGCAGCTCTATCAAGACATATTGCAACAGCAGCCTGATCACCAAGACGCACAACACAACTTGGAAGTGGTTAATCAGGCCCTGCAACAGCAACAGCAACAGCAACAGCAACAGCAACAGCAACAGCAACAGCAACAGCAACAGCAACAGCAACAGCA
>JBCAXU010000168.1:0-4812 GCA_038533895.1 Pseudomonadota bacterium
CGGATTCGAACCATCGAAGGCAGTGCCAGCAGATTTACAGTCTGATCCCTTTGGCCACTCGGGAACCCCTCCAGGGTGTTTTCTTGCTCCCAATAGGAACAAGCTTGACACAATGTTTTCCCAACGCATTGCTCAAGTGCGGAGCGCATCATAGCAAACTCGGAAAAGCTGTAAAGAGTTTTTCGTAGAATTTTGCGTTGAATGGTGCCTTTTTGGGCAAGGTTGCTGGAAATTAAGCTAAAAGGCCAAACAATCAACGGTTTTCCTTACATATTATTTCTCACTCTTTACATTCCTTGACGTTTTTAAAGCGTATAACTGGCTACAATACTTAGAGTTTATTAATGCAGAATCAAAAAAACATGAAAAGTAAAATTATTCTGAGCCTTCTCTCGGTGTCTATGTTCATCTCGATGCCGAATGCGTATGCCAACCGACCTGGTGCGTCAGCAGTAACGGTAGTGACAGAGCAAGTACAAACTCACAAAGTGTCACAGTCTTTGGTATTGGTTGGCAAGTTAGAGGCCGAACAATCGGTGATGATCTCGTCGGAAGTCACGGGGAAAATCGACGAGATTGCGGTGCAAGCCAACCAGCAAGTGAGCAAAGGTCAGATATTAGTCAAGCTTGATGATGATAAAGCGCTCGCTGCAGTGGCTGAGGCCAAAGCCTATCTAAGAGATCAACAGCGCGTATTGCAAGAGTATGAACGCTTAGTGAAAAGCAATGCCATCACCCAAACGGCGATCAATGCGCAAAAGGCCGCGGTGGATATCGCTCAAGCTAGACTTGATGCCGCCAACGCGAATCTCAATGATTTACATATTAGCGCACCGTTTGCCGGCACAGTGGGCTTTATCGATTTTAGCCGTGGTAAGCTGGTTACATCTGGTAGTGAGTTGTTGTCCTTAGATAACTTGTCGGTGATGCAGCTCGATTTGCAAGTGCCAGAGCGCTATCTAGCTCAGTTGGAAAAAGGCATGACGGTCACCGCGACGACCGCTGCTTGGCCTGGTAAAACGTTTATTGGTGAACTGGTGGCCATTGATTCGCGCATCAACCAGCAGACACTAAACCTGAGAGTGCGTATCCACTTTTCTAACTCTGATTTAGCACTTAAGCCCGGCATGCTGGTGTCTGCTGATATGGACTTCCCACCGATGGAAGCGCCAATCATTCCCGTACAAGCGCTCGAGTATTCAGGCACTAAGCGCTATGTCTATGTGGTCGGCGACAACAATAAAGCTACCCGTACTGAAGTTAAGCTCGGTGCCCGAGTCGAAAACCAAGTGGTCATTGAAGAAGGCCTATCGATTGGCGATAAGATCGTTGTGCAAGGTATTGTCAATATGCGTGATGGCGTTGCCGTGACTGAGCTAACCCAAACCGCTAAATCTGAGCCGACGCAAGGGGGCAATTAATGCTGTTGTCAGATGTTTCGGTTAAACGCCCGGTGGCGGCGGTGGTATTGAGTTTACTACTGTGTGTGTTTGGCATTGTCTCGTTTAGTAAACTCGCGGTGCGAGAGATGCCGGATATTGAAAGCCCAGTAGTGTCGATCAGCACGCGCTATGAAGGGGCGTCAGCGACCATTATCGAAAGCCAGATTACCTCGGTCCTCGAAGATCAGTTGTCGGGGATCAGTGGTATTGATGAGATAGAGTCGACCACGCGCAACAGTATGTCGCGCATTACCATCACCTTTGAGCTCGGTTATGACCTCAATACAGGGGTAAGCGACGTTCGTGATGCGGTGGCGCGTGCTCAACGAGCGTTGCCAGATGAAGCCGACGATCCTGTGGTTTTTAAAAATAACGGATCTGGGCAAGCCTCACTGTACATTAATTTGAGCTCATCGGAGATGGACCGCACTCAGCTCACGGATTACGTTGAAAGAGTGTTGCTTGACCGTTTTAGCTTGATTTCCGGTGTGAGTTCGGTCGATGTCTCCGGTGGTCTGTATAAGGTGATGTACGTCAAGCTTAAGCCTGAGCAAATGGCGGGACGTGGCGTTACAACGACAGACATCACCACAGCGCTGCGTAATGAGAATATTGAGAGTCCTGGCGGTGAAGTGCGCAACGACCAAATCGTGATGTCGGTCCGAACTGCACGTAGTTATAACCAAGCCGAAGACTTTGAGTATCTTGTGGTCAAGCGCGCGAGTGACAACACGCCTATCTATCTACGAGATGTGGCAGACGTCTTTATCGGTGCTGAGAACGAGAACTCAACGTTTAAGAGTGATGGTGTGGTCAACGTCAGTATGGGCATCGTGCCGCAATCCGATGCTAACCCACTCGAAGTGGCTGAGCGTGTGCATAAACAGGTTGACGACATTCAGCAGTTCTTGCCTGAAGGGACCCGTTTAGCCATCGATTATGACTCAACTGTGTTTATCGATCGTTCTATTTCTGAAGTGTATAACACCCTGTTTATCACCGGTGGCCTAGTGATTTTGGTGCTGTACATCTTCATTGGTCAAGCAAGAGCGACCTTGATCCCTGCGGTAACGGTGCCAGTGTCGCTGATCTCTTCGTTTATCGCGGCCTATTATTTTGGTTTTTCGATTAACTTGATCACCCTAATGGCGCTGATTCTATCAATCGGATTGGTGGTCGATGATGCGATTGTGGTCGTCGAGAATATTTTCCATCATATCGAAAGAGGCGAAAAACCGCTGCTTGCCGCGTACAAAGGCGCACGTGAGGTAGGGTTTGCGGTTGTGGCGACTACCTTGGTATTGGTGATGGTGTTTTTACCTATCTCCTTTATGGATGGCATGGTCGGCCTACTATTTACCGAGTTTTCGGTATTGCTTGCCATGGCTGTTATCTTTTCGTCGCTTATCGCTCTGACTCTAACCCCAGTACTAGGCAGTAAGCTGCTTAAGGCGAATGTCAAACCTAGCAGCTTCAACTTGTTTATTGAACGTATGTTTGGCCGCTTAGAGTCAGGGTATCGCCGCGCATTGACGATAGCTCTGCGCGGTAAGTGGCTGGCGCCAATCATTATCTTGGCGTGTGTCGGAGGCAGTTGGGGATTGATGCAGCAAGTGCCATCCCAGTTAACTCCGTCAGAAGACCGAGGGGTTATTTTTGCCTTTGCACGTGGAGCGGATGCGACCAGTTACAATCGCATGGCCGCAAATATGGATGAGATTGAGCAGCGCTTACTGCCGCTTCTTGGTCAAGGATTCTTGAAGTCTTTCAGTATCCAATCACCTGCGTTTGGCGGAAATGCCGGAGACCAAACTGGCTTCGTGATCATGATCTTAGAAGACTGGAATGATCGAGATGTCACTGCTCAACAAGCGTTGGGACAGGTAAGGAAAGCCTTGTCGGGCATCGCGGATGTGCGCATCTTCCCGTTTATGCCTGGCTTTAGAGGGGGCTCTAGTGAGCCAGTTCAGTTTGTGCTTGGTGGTTCTGATTACTCTGAGCTTAAATCTTGGGCAGAAAAGCTTGAGCAGTTGGCCGAAGAGTCGCCTTATATGGAAGGGGCGGATATCAACTACTCAGAGAAAACACCAGAGCTTGTGGTCACGATTGACAAGCAGCGCGCGGCAGAGCTTGGCATCAGTGTCAAAGACATTTCCGATACCTTAGAAATCATGCTTGGTGGTAAGAGTGAAACCACTTATGTCGAGCGTGGCGAGGAGTATGATGTTTACTTGCGTGGTGATGAGAACAGCTTTAACAATGCGTCGGACTTGAGCCAAATTTACATGAGAACGGCGTCGGGAGAGCTAGTGACGCTCGATGCTGTGACCAAGATTGAGGAGGTCGCGTCTTCAATTCGTTTGTCTCACTACAACAAGCAAAAATCAGTCACGATTACCGCTAATCTGTCGGATGGCTACACCTTGGGTGAGGCGCTCGATTACTTGGACCAGCAAGCAATAGAGCTGCTTCCTGGCGATATCTCTGTCAGCTACTCTGGGGAATCAAAAGATTACAAAGAGAACCAATCGAGTGTATTGGTGGTGTTTGCACTGGCACTGTTAGTGGCATACCTAGTACTCGCGGCGCAGTTTGAAAGCTTTATCAACCCCTTAGTGGTAATGTTTACTGTACCCATGGGGGTATTTGGGGGCTTTCTGGGCCTGGTTGTTATGCAGCAAGGGCTCAATATTTACAGCCAAATCGGTATGATTATGTTGATTGGTATGGTCACCAAGAACGGCATCTTGATTGTCGAGTTTGCCAACCAGTTACGTGATCGTGGTATTGAGTTTGAGAAGGCGATCATTGATGCATCGGCACGTCGCCTAAGGCCGATTATGATGACGGCATTTACTACGCTGGCGGGCGCAATCCCATTGATTTTGTCTACCGGAGCAGGATATGAGAGTCGTGTCTCGGTGGGTACGGTCATCTTCTTTGGTATGGGCTTTGCGACCATAGTGACACTGTTCGTGATTCCTGCGATGTACCGCTTAATCTCGGGACATACTCAGTCACCGGGCCATGTTGCGGCAGAGCTAGACAAAGAACTTAGCCATGACGTTAAAGCTCGAAGTTCACATGGTGAACTGAACTAGAGAATGGGCTACGCCCATCCTAGATGCGAGAGCGCTTCGCTGCGAGAACGGACTTCGTCCTACGAGAATTTAGAACGGGCTGCGCCCTTCGAGAGGAGCTTTTGATGAGCGAGTCGAAAGTTGCAGGCAAAGCTGGATGGATTTTAAGCTTAATCGTCTGAATTTAAAGGAAAAGGGTTGACATACATGGTCAACCCTTCCAAGATTTTCTCGCTTCTCGCTTCTCGCTTCTCGCTTCTCGCTTCTCGCTTCTCGCTTCTCGCTTCTCG
>JBCAXU010000169.1:0-4540 GCA_038533895.1 Pseudomonadota bacterium
CGGCCCCTAAGCTGACAGGAATCCCTTTACGGTTCTCGAGTACTTTATCGACGAAGCCATTCTCAGAGTGAAAATAGCTTTCGCGATCCCCATAAAAGCCCCATTGATGGTAGAAGAGGCGTATCAATGCATCAAAACGCTGTTGTTCATCGGCCTCATTGACCAAGGCGAGTTCCGCCTCTTGCACCAGTCGATTCAGCTCAGCTTGCGCCCAGTGGACTTGGGTTTGAGGATTGATCGCTTTATTGAGAGCTAACGCCCCTTCGGCGAGCTCCATGGCATCAAAGTCTTCATCAAATAACTCAAACATACGGTTATCGTTACCTCTTAAACCGGTTTAACCAAAGAACATTGGCGTTTTGGTTACCGCGACTTTACCTGCCATCGCCAACCAGCCTAAAGCGCCGAAGAAAGAGAAGGTTCTGAGCAATTTGTTTTTGCCCAACTTAAGCGCGAAAAAGCCCAGTGCGATGTAGGTCAGGACACAAGTGATTTTTTCCGTTAGCCACGGCGCGGCAGCGGTGAAAGGAATAAAACCGGTCACGACGATCAGGTAGATACCCGAGATAAGTAGAAAAGTGTCGTTAATATGCGGCGCCACTTTGAAAAACTTTTTATCCAATAGTTTTGAATTGGCCATCATAAGTGCAAAACGCACAGATAACAGGGTGGCACTAATCACAATCGTTAACAGGTGGAAGTGCTTTAAACCTTCATACATGGGTATTTTCTCTCTTACATTTGTGGTGAATATTGACCGATAGTGACACGGTCGTTATCCCCATAATCCTTGTAGGTGGCTACCTCTTTGTAGCCAAGTGAAACGAGCAACTGTCGCACTGCTGCACCTTGTTCAAAGCCATGCTCAAACATCAACCACCCCTGCTCAGCAAGGTAGTCGCGCGCTTGGGTGGCAATGTGTTTAATGTCTGCAAGCCCCTTTTCATCGGCGACTAATGCCGTTAGAGGTTCAAAACGCACATCACCTTGCTCCAAGTGCGGATCATCTTTTTCGATATAAGGCGGATTGGAAACAATGAGTGCAAACTTTGTACCAGTGACCAATGGCTCAAACCAGCTACCACATAAGAACTGAGCGTTCTCAATCTTTAGCGATTCTGCGTTGGACTGCGCCAGTTGCTGTGCTTCAGGCTGCAGATCAACGCCCCATACCTGCCTATGTGGCAGCTCAGAGGCCAGTGCAAGTGCAATCGCGCCAGTCCCGGTGCCTAAGTCAAGAATATCGCCCTCATGCAACGCGGCCTTTTCAAGGACCAGTTCCACCAAACGTTCTGTGTCAGGTCTTGGAATCAAAGTGCTCGGCGATACTTTCAGTGGCAGTGACCAGAACTCACGCTCACCAATAATGTAGGCGACTGGTTCCCCTTTCAAGCGACGTTCGAGCAAGCTTTGAAAATGCTCACGCTGCTCATCGGACAGAACTTTCTCCGGCCAAGTGAGCAGAAACGAGCGCGGCTTGTCTAGCGCGTGGCAAAGCAATACCGCAGCGTCAAGAGAAGGCGAATCACTGCCGCTCTCTATCAGCTGCTGAGCGGCCTTGTTAAGCACCTGCTCAACGCTGTATTCAGTCGACATTGAATTAGTGGCTCTCTGCCAGTGCCGCTAGCTGATCGGCTTGATGCTCTTGGATAACAGGGTCAATCAGGCTTGCCAAGTCCCCTTCCATAACTTCGTTCAAGCGGTAGATCGTCAGGTTAATGCGGTGATCAGACACGCGACCTTGTGGGTAGTTATAGGTGCGAATACGGTCACTACGATCCCCAGAACCCAACAGGTTGCGACGGGTGTCAGATTCTTCTGCCGCACGTTTCGCCTCTTCTGCCTGGATAATACGCGCCGCAAGTACCGCCATCGCTTTAGCTTTGTTCTTATGCTGTGAACGTTCGTCCTGACATTCAACCACTGTGCCAGTTGGCAAGTGGGTAATACGGATTGCAGAGTCCGTGGTGTTCACGTGCTGACCACCCGCACCTGATGCGCGGAAGGTATCAATCTTAAGGTCTGCCGCTTTGATTTCCGGGATTTCTGCTTCCGGAATTTCCGCCATCACCGCCACCGTACAAGCAGAGGTGTGCACGCGACCTTGAGACTCCGTCGCTGGTACGCGTTGCACGCGATGACCACCAGATTCAAACTTAAGAACACCATAAGCTCCGTCACCCGATACTTTTGCGATCATTTCTTTATAGCCGCCATGCTCCGACTCGTTTGACGACATCACTTCAACGCGCCAGCCTTTTTTCTCCGCAAACTTGCTGTACATGCGGAATAAGTCTCCGGCAAAAATACCCGCTTCGTCGCCACCTGCTCCTGCGCGAATTTCGAGGAAACAGTTGCGGTCATCGTTTGGATCTTTAGGTAGCAACAAAATTTGCAACTCATCGGTTAGTCGCTCGATGGTCTCTTTCGCTTCTTTGATCTCTTCCTGAGCCATCTCACGCATTTCTTCGTCGTCTTCGTTAGCCATATCTTCAGCGGCCAGCAGATCTTCTTGCGCTTGCTGGTAGGCTTGGAAACACTTAGTGACTTCCTCGAGCTGAGAGTACTCTTTCGATAAAGCACGGAATTTATCTTGGTCACCGATCACATCAGGATCGCCAAGTAGGTGTTGAACTTCTTCGTAGCGTTCAACCAGTGTTTCTAGCTTGGTTAAAATAGAGGCTTTCATAGTTTTCTTTAACTCAGGGGGTTAATAAAGTCGGCCGAAGACAACGCTAGGCGTTTTCTAGACCTAAACTTTGACGAATAATGGCAAGCTTTGCGGGCTCTCCTTTCTCGGCAGCACTTTGCAGTGCACGAGTAGGGGCATGAATAAGCTTGTTGGTCAGCTTGTTGCTCAACTCTAACAGCACTTGTTCGGCATCAGCGCCTGCTGCCAGAGCTTGTAAACTTTTATTAAGAAGCTCTTCGCGAACTTCATTGGCCGATTGGCGATATTCGCGAATACTGTCAACCGCTTGCAATGAGCGCATCCAGGACATAAACGCCGCGCTCTCTTCACTGACGATCGCTTCTGCTTGAATCGCTTCGATTTTGCGCTGCTCAATGTTGCTGTCAACAATCGATTGTAGATCGTCCACTGTGTACAGATAGGCATCGTTCAGATCGCCAACCTGCGACTCGATATCTCGCGGAACGGCAATATCCACTAACAGCATAGGCTGGAATCGACGCTCTTTAAGTGCCGTTTCTACCATGCCTTTACCTATGATAGGCAAAGGGCTAGCGGTAGAGCTGATCACAATATCCGCTTTAGCCAAATGGTCAGGTATCTCTGGCAAACCAATGATGTGGGCGCCAAATTGCTCAGCCAATGGCAGCGCACGCTCCTTAGTTCGGTTGGCTACGATCATCTTAGTGCAGCCATTACCAGCGAGGTGCTTGGCAACCAGTTCAATGGTTTCACCTGCACCGACCAACAATACTGTTGAGTCTTGAAGCGACTCAAAGATATGTTTAGCCAAAGTACACGCCGCATAGGCTACAGAGACGGCATTACCACCGATATCCGTCTCTGTGCGAACGCGCTTCGCCACTGAAAACACCTTTTGGAACAGTTTTTCTATCGCAGAGTCTACCGATTTACACTGCCTTGAGTCGGCATAGGCTTGTTTGACTTGACCGAGAATCTGCGGTTCGCCCAACACTAATGAGTCAAGCCCACAAGCGACTCGCATCAGATGGCGAATTGCCGCTTGTTCTTCATGAACATATAGGCTTGGTTTCAGTTCGTCTGGGGTCACTTGATGAAATTGGGATAACCACTCGACGATTTTACTTTTGCCGCCGCTTTTAACGTCACAGTAGATCTCAGTGCGATTGCATGTCGAAATGATCACACTGCCGTTAACGGTTGGGTTTTGGTTCAATTGCTCTAGTGCTTGCGGCAGTTTTTCGGGACCAAAAGCGACCTTCTCACGCAGCTCAACGGTGGCCGTATTATGGTTGATACCTATAGCAAGCAAAGACATGAATGATGTTTTCTCTGATTCAAGCGATGGACAAATAAGGTCGGAATTTTACTTGATGGCCCGGTTTAATGAAAGGGGAAAGCCGATATGATTTCTTGAGTTCGTGATTTCAATGATATAGTGAGCACCGACTTAGGGCAAAACTGGATAATTTATCAGCAATGACTCGACTTATACGCGTGCTATCGGTTTTTCTTTCTGTAGCCATCATGCTTCCAGGCTGTACGACGCTGGAAAGCACCACTAATGTGGAGTGGCAAACCCATCAATTGCGGTTAGCCAATATTCATCATTATCAGAGTGCGGGAAAACTGGGGTATATTTCGCAGCAGCAGCGCCAGTCGCTCAATTTTCAATGGTCTTACGCACCCGACAACACTCAGTTAAGACTCACCACCTTCCTCGGCCAAACCGCCCTCAATCTCAATGCAAACGCCACGGGCGCCTACGTAGAGACTTATGATGATGAGAGGTTTGAAGCGAATTCTGCCCAAGAACTTATCGACCAAGTAGCCATTCATTTAGGGGCTCGACCGGCAAGTTTAAAC
>JBCAXU010000170.1:0-4528 GCA_038533895.1 Pseudomonadota bacterium
TCATAAACAACTCTCACATATATTGAATTTCGCACGCTTCACGATGGAAACATCACGTGCAGTAACTGTTAGTCTTTACATCGACTAACCTGATTACACGAGAGAGTATTTTGGGGGGCGTAAATGTATAGCGATAAAGACTTTATGCAGCCTTGCTTGTCTGGTTAGGACTGGGGTGTTCAACAGTTTTGATGTTTCGAGATTCGCCCCAGCCAACATGCCGAGCTGAAAGGCAGCCATGGGACAACAGCAATCTTGATTGCAACAATTCTCTGATACATCATGTGTTGAGTGGTCCATGTGATGACCGATTCTGTTATCTATTTCATGCACCATATCGCTTGCACATGGCACAGCTACACTCGCGAAAGACCCGCTTACTTGCACGCTCAACAAAGCGATAACAACGAGGTATTTGACGAATGAAAGTTTCACTTAAACCTGACTCCTTTAATGAAACGCGTTTTCACGGATTAGCTACGGCAATGAGAATATCAAATGGCCCTGACAGACAGATTACCTTGACATTACAATTTTGTAATCATGAGCGATATTGATAGCGAAAATGTATTTTTAGTTGAATATTTGCGACTTCGAGCTACGATGTGGCGCGCTCATTAGTATATTGAATACTCTGTTGGTTGCTGGCATACGTTTTATTATTAGTATACTAACAGCATTTTACGATTGCGGTGTATTCAACAGGCTTACTCCATTGAATTAAAGCTATGCAGCAGGTTAATCACATACCATGAAAATACTTGTAGTCGAAGACGAAGTAAAAACGGGCGATTACATCAAACAAGGGCTAATTGAATCCGGCTTTGTTGTAGAATTAGTAAGGACTGGCCTGGATGGTCACCACAAATCGATGATTGGTGATTATGAATTAATCGTACTCGATGTAATGCTGCCCGACATAGAAGGTTGGAAAATCCTGTCTTCATTGAGAGAGTCTGGTAAATTTACACCCGTTCTTTTTTTAACCGCTCGCGATCACGTTAATGACAGAGTCAAAGGACTTGAGTTAGGCGCAGACGATTATTTGGTTAAACCGTTTGCTTTCGCGGAACTCCTCGCAAGAGTGCGCACCTTGATCAGGAGAGGGACTTCTGTCCCTAACAACACGTTACACATTGCAGATTTGGAGCTTGATATCCCTTCTCGCGTTGCGAAGCGCGGTGGCAAAGTAATCAATCTGACGACTAAAGAGTTTACATTGCTTGAACTAATGGTCAGACGTCAAGGTGAAGTATTGCCCCGTTCTTTGATCGCCTCTCAGGTATGGGACATGAATTTTGACAGTGACACGAATGTCATTGATGTCGCTATCCGAAGATTGCGTGCAAAAATTGATGATGACTTTCCTGTAAAGCTAATTCAAACTGTCAGGGGGATGGGCTATAAAATGAGTGTAGATGATAGTAACGAATAAACTAAAACGGCCAAACTCTCTTGCGTTTAGAGTCACTATACTTGTTGGCATTACCGTATTTTTGTGCCTTACAATAATCAGCTTAATCGTTCAACAATCAATTGCAACGCATTTTGCTGAACAGGATGCTGATGAATTAAATGAGGTATTCCATGCTGTAAAACGAAAGCTTAGCGAAGCATACACTGAAAAGGTGGCACCTTCGAGTATCCTCGTTGAAGCAGTGTCTGGTCATCATGGAGTCTATTACCTTGTGCAAAATGAAGATGGAGAATCCGTATTTTCGAGTAAAGGCGTTGACTTGCACAAATACCCCGGTCAATTGTTTGACAACGATCTCATAACGCCTGATATGTTGACACTTTTTTTTGATGGATCCCATATGTTGCGAGCAACTGAAGCTCTCGTGACCGTCAGCACTGGTCAGAATAAGTCTACATACCGTGTTGTGGTAGCCTCCAACATGGAATTTCACATGAATTACATGGAAGACTTTGAAAAGACGTTATGGGGCATTATTTTCGTGTCTGGTTTGATCACGATAATAGTGGCACGTTTTGCTGTGTATCGAGGCCACTCGCCGCTACGAAAACTGAGTAGAAAAATAGGTTCTATTACTGCTGACAAGCTCGATATCCGACTAAATCCTTTAGAGGTACCGGTCGAGCTCGCAGGATTAGTGGGGTCGTTTAATGCTATGATTGAACGACTCGAAGCTGGCTTTGAGCAACTTTCATATTTTTCTGCGGACATTGCGCATGAATTGAGAACACCGGTCACAAACCTGACAACTCAAACGCAGGTTATTCTGAATCAACCGCGCACTGAAAGTGAATATGTTGATATTTTATATTCTAATTTGGAAGAATACGAACGTATGACCAAGATGGTCAGTGACATGTTACTTCTAGCCAAAACGGAACATGGACTCGTCAAGCCACAGTTAGAGCGACTAAATTGCCGAGCAGAGCTTCAAGAATTAGTTGAGTATTTTGAACTACTGGCAGAAGAAAGACAAATTCAAATTCGCATCCGAGGGGCCGATGCCACAATTGATTGCGATAGGTCCATGTTTCGACAAGCTATGAGTAATCTATTATCAAACGCAATTCGATATTCCTTCGAAAACGCGATTGTTAAGGTAGCAGTATCTACCAACGATGAACATACAAAAATTACCGTTTCAAATCCAGGCCCGAAAATCTCTGATGACCATCTTCAGAGACTTTTTGATCGCTTTTTTAGAGCAGACCCTTCACGAAAAAATCATGGTCAAGGCGTTGGTTTAGGATTGACTATCGCTCGTTCATTGCTTCACATGAACGGAGCTAAACTAACGGTTAGCTCAGATGACAACTTAACCGTATTTGTTGTTTCATTCCACAAATAATCAATCAAACTTCGTCCTGGACTCTAAACAGGTGGTCACTTTCTGAAGCTGATGTATCGGCCACTTCCCCTCATTTGTCATGTTTGCACTTTCCAACACCTGCTTCATAAAACTGGACATTTCATCATTAATCTTAATACAGTTGCTGGTATAGGCTTAACTTGTGTGTATCAACGATTGATCTAACAGTTCGGAATAAGTTGATTAATACCTTCGGAAAAAACCAAGCCTAGAGCCTCACTACCAAATTGGGAAACTCATTTTTCAGTTCCTCAATTATTGGATAAAGAATGATAACCTGCTCACAGTGAAAAACACCTGGAGCCAGATGGAAAACGCACATCTGTCGTGTTGTTTCAGCTGCTATAATAGTCGTCATCATTGACTCATTGTGGCCAATCACACTTAGGACTATTTCATTCGCATCGTTTGAAATTTTCCCACACGCTCGGACGGTGACGCCACAAATATCAGTGCCATTGTGTATGTTTATAAAAAGCCAAAATGCTATTTTTCGAAAAACGGATTGCGCAGGAGTCTACCAAGATCTATCCTGGAAAAAGCAGCTAACAACTATGTCACTAAACTGCTATCAAAACGAACCCAAGTTGATACTGTTGGAGTGTCAAGAGTTTGCCCAATAAAATGTTGTTCAGAAAAATCAAACCGATTAGCAGGGTGTTTACTATCGCAGCTAGGTGACCCGATATTAGTGCTGTCACTGAAGCTTTTTACCAATCGGCTACGTCAATTAACCATTATCTTGTAGGCTGCGTCTAAATTGTTATACATCCATTCTAGAGCAGCCTTTCCATGGTGGTCACAGAGACCGAACTCCAAGAGAACATCTATCTGACGTAGATTTTCCATCAATTTCTTAGCTTGAGAAACAAGAAAATTTGTAAGCCCAAGTGCAAGCACAACACTAAGTACAACCGCAGCGTTGTTAAGTTTTGCAAGCCCATCTAATAACTCTACCTGGCAGATAAACTTAAAGTCAGAACTAATATCTACATAGTACCCCTCGGTACTATACCAAAGGGCTTTTGATAGCAAGAGGATGGTGGTCTACGACAACACAGCAATTCTATACAGAAGACTATCAAATCCGCCCCCATTTGCCTCACTGTAATGCTTTTGAAGAATTCAGCTGGGGTTTCCCTTATGAGCCCACCGTCGTTGTCATCGGTAACAAGAAATACCCTGTCTATAAAAAAATACCTTCCTTTCCTGAAAAGCGAGCGCCACAGAAGTACTGCGTGGATGAACGTGTGAGTCGTAGTACCTGCAGACGTGACAGATGTAATAAATGGGAGTCACCGAAACCTAATGGTTATTTGGTGAGTAGTCGTTCCTTAGCCAATTCGTTGTTTGCCAATTTACGTAATTGAACGCTTGGTACAGGTCTAAAACATATTAGAGGGAGAGTCCTTCTGTGATGCAAGATAAACGAGAGAGCGGCGTTATACCTAATGGCGTTACTTTTGGCACTGAAGTGCTTGTTATGCCAAGCCTGATAGGTAGCGTATTCACCCACGCTGGTGGTACCGACACAGTAAGTTATAAGCCGAACAAGTACAGCTGGGTAAAAAAGGGGGATGTCATTGCAGAAGTGTATATTAGCCGTCCAAAGACAAAGTTTGGATTGATTAATGATATCTTCTTTAACGATATCATCTCGAAAGTACCCATTAAGAGTCCTG
>JBCAXU010000171.1:0-4375 GCA_038533895.1 Pseudomonadota bacterium
TTGTACTGCTTCCAGTTAGTTGTTTTGTAACGAGGTTCCGGCATAAGGCTACGACGATTGATGGGTGTAGCCGATCAAATCGTAACTTCCTGATTTAGTTCCATCGAATTACGCAACAAAGCCACAATGGTCAACTGTGACTCTTGAAATAAAGCTGAAATTTTACAAATCATATCCACACCTCCATCAGCACTATGGCTCAACAAGAGCCTCAGCTAAAACAGGGACGTTAGTTATTTCTCTCCCTCTCAGCATAATGATAGCTGACTTCAACCACTCCTTTATAAGAAAGTTGTCCTTGTGTGTTCATCAACTCGATCACGGTGACGTATCCATCATCGTTCAGATGAACTTTGCGCTTATCGACATCCAATCCCTGGATCTTAAGTTTCTTGCTGAGCATCACAGGTGAATCCATAGACAATTGACGTAACTGGGTCAGCCCAAGCTGGAAGGCTTCACTTTTTGTTTGGACGGTTTTTGTCTCAAAGGTTCTTGTGCCATATCGTTCTACCTGACTACCCGACGTAGGCACGTATTGGCCTGCTAAGGTGTACGCACTTAAAATCGTAAGGGTTGTTGCTACCAGAGTCTTTTTGAGCAGTTTCATTGATATTTCCTTGTTCTTTTATATTTTCAGTTAGTCTTATTTTACTCTCTGGTAGATGACGAATTCCCACCGTATAAATGACATTTTTATCATCTAAAACGGTAAAAAGAGAATTTTAGGAACAGCATTAAAATTCCGTCTACAATTGCTTTAGTGACATAGTCAATACAAAGGTAAGGATAAAGCATATGTATGGATTTTCAGTAAAGTACAAAGGAAGTAACGATGAAGCCATTGAAAGGGTGACTGATGAGCTTTCTCAAGAAGGTTTTGGGGTTCTTACGCAAATTGATGTTAAGGCGACTCTGAAAAAGAAACTAGACATAGATAAACGACCCTACATTATATTAGGGGCATGTAATCCCACCTTTGCCAATCAAGCTTTAACCCTTGAGCCAGATATCGGGCTACTCCTACCTTGCAATGTCGTGATTCGCGAGGAAGAGGACCGTTCCATCACGGTCTCTTTCATGGATCCAGCGGCGGTATTGAATCTGGTTGAGCACAAAGACATTCACTCGGTTGCAAGTGAGGTTAGAACGAAGCTCTTGAGAGTTAAAGACAGAGTTAGTCGCGAGTTAAAGTGATGCGTTATGAGTTACGCGATAAAAGCCTGTGAACACCACTTAAATGACAGCCGAGTCTAAAGCTTGCCTAAATCAATGTAGCTACCCCCAACCCAGAATATTCTATTGTTAAGTTAGTCCCGCAGGTGCGTAACGTCACTTTATTCATCTCATAATGGTAGAGTATCGTGATTGGGTGAATGATTTTAATCATTGAGCGAAGAGGCCAGTAGCTATGCCTGCACGCTGTATTGAATCATCTTGACCGGGGCTCATACTACTTTAACAGCCCCGTTAACTGCCCCGACATTTTCTGATTGAAATGCTTTGTCTTTTCTTAGTAAACATCGTCAACTGAGCCAAAAATGACACCCACCTTTCTGTCAGCTTAGTTCATCACAGCATGCCATTGTGGCGTCATTCAGTATTCAAAACACACAGGAAAAACCGCTCAGTTAGAAACAAAACGTACAAGTGGTTGTACCGCGACGGTTGTATGTTTGTCTTTCTGCAAGATACCTCTCTTTTTTGGTTACATGTGTCTAACATTACATTTTTGTCATCCATAAGACAGCTTTGTGTCATTTTCCACCGTTTAGCCTACGAGCAAACAGGTAAATCCAAACAATAAGGTGTTAACAATGAAAATAAGCAAAACCATATTAGCAGTGTCCATCTTCAGTGCGTTTAGTACGTTCGCAGATACTGGCTCCGATATATCCTACTTTGGGTATATTCGAAGCGGTGTTGGCATGAGCTCCAACAACGGCCAGGATGTTCAGTTTTATAAAAACCAATTAGGTCGCTTGGGAAATGAAAATGACACTTACGGTGAGTGGGGTGTCAAAAATGAAGTTTACAATGAAAATGGGATTTCTTTTGACGTCGAGTCAATGGTAGCGATTTATACCGATGGCTCCACTGGTTGGGAAACCAGTGAAGACGATGACTTCACTGTTGTGTTACCTCAAATTAACGTGCAAGCGAAAGGGGTATTGAAGTCCGCGCCAGAAGCGACTGTGTGGGGTGGGAAGCGCTATTACCAAAGGCATAATGTTGACCTGGCTGACTTTTATTACTGGAACATATCAGGTGCTGGCGGAGGCATAGAAGGGATTGAGACAGACTCTGGGACTGTTTCGGTTGCCTGGATAAGAACCGATCGCGATCAAGTCGAAGATACTGGCAATAACAGTGGTGCCTTAAACGTCAACGTACTTGACGCGCGTCTTGCAAACATACCTCTGTGGGATAATGCTTCATTAGAGGTGGGGGGCAACTATGCAATAGCGAATGAAAGTAGTAGCTATGAAGGTAGTGTTGAAAACGGGGTTCTCTTGAACTTCGAGCTTACTCAGAATTTAAGTATTGGTAACAATAAGACGGTGTTCCAGTTTGGTACCGAAGGGTATGGTAAAACCATAGCGGAATATGGTGATGGCTCATGGTATGGTGCAGAAGCAGAAAAAGGGGCGGCAGCATATCGGATCATCAACTGGGGTGTTATCAGAGTAGCAGAACAATGGGAAATGGGGCACCAACTCGTCTGGTCATCTTCCACTGATGATATTGAGGCGGGACAGAAAGAAGATATCTCTTACTTCTCATCGGTTATACGTCCTGTGTATAAATGGGATGAGAACATGAAAACGCTATTTGAACTAGGCTATTTTAACAAAAACGCAGGTGATGGAACCAAGGAAGCAGGAAGCAAAGTCACGATTGCTCAGGCTTGGACCGCTGGTGAAAGTTACTGGGCGAGACCTGAAATCCGTTTTTATGGCAGTTATTTCAATGACTTTGAAGATACAGATAAACTGGGTGCGGGTAAAGACAGTGAGTTTAACCTAGGTGTGCAGGCTGAAGTATGGTGGTAAGAATGCCATAAGTCAGTTTTATTAATGTTGCGCTCCCAAGCCATGCATGCAAAACACGTGGCCTGGGAGCGTCAGTAAGTAAGGATCACCTCAAGCCACAGTGGTGTTATCTTCGGATGTAAAACGCGTTTTAGTATCAAGCCAGCTCATTTGGAAGCTTCCATCATCCTATTCATCCCAATCATGGCGGTTCCCTTTGTACTACGCACAGAATGCGAAAACTGAGGTGCAGACTTGACATACCTTTTTAAGGGCGCTGGATAAACACACGCTGCATGATAGAGAATAGGAACACATTCGGTACTATTTTCATTGGGACATATCTCAAATGCCGCTTAAACCTGTTGATTTCAGATAAACCAATCTTCATCGTCCAATGCAACACTTACAGCACCATTCCTATCGTTTATCTGAACAACTTTCAGTTCATCGTGTTCAACCCGACAGAGAGAATGCGGTTTTTGCTAATATCAGCCAAAAACCATATGCCCTCAATTATTGGCCCGGCAATTCTAGTCCATTGATTTTTATCTTAGTATCCTAAAAAGGCTTTAATTGCAGCATCGTAGTATCGACTGACTTCCCCCAATCAAAGAAGTGTTTCGCACTCTCAGGTGTGTGTAAGTGCTGTTCGAGCGCAGTGACAAAACTGTTCCCTGGTTGCCGTTGTTAGACGGCCGCAACGGTTTACGTACGTATTTCACATGAAAACAATGGCTCATTGTTACTTCATCTATACTGGCCGACCTCATTCTCCCAAAAGGCCGAGACGAGAAGAATTCAGTTCTGATTCACAAAGTGAAAGGTCAATCACACGATAATTCTAACTAGGGTTAACGCTTAAAACACACACTGAACTCAATGTGGTCAAAGGCGCTACTAGACTCGTACTAACCCAATAACTCATCGCGACACAAACGTTTTCTTTACCCCCTTCTAAACTTTGACGGCTGAACAAGTATATGACAAAAATATCATATATTAGTCAGGTCAAGTTCAGACTCCACCTTTATACTGTAAGGGTTTTCATAGCTTACACTGGCAGAATAAGGGCATATGAAGACACCTAATGTGATTTTTTTCATATTAATTCCATGATGTTTTAAGCTGAGCTCGCTGCTCAGCTTTTTTTTTGTGGGTATACGGATTTAATGGTTGATGGGGCACCTTCACCCCATCAATCTGATACCACCCTCAGATGGTTGATAGATCGACTCCGTAGTTGAGTTCCTCTGCGAAGTCCGGCAGTCCGTAACCGATGGTTTTCTTGTAGAAAGGAGAGACCTTCGCAGTCGGTGCCTTCTTCTTGTGCTTCGTGGTGT
>JBCAXU010000172.1:0-4337 GCA_038533895.1 Pseudomonadota bacterium
TGAAACTCAGTATGTTGTTTAATAATTACTCAATTTCGGGCGGTTTGGTTTTCTGTCCGAATAACGCAACAAAGCCAGGAAAATGTTCAAAGCCTGAACATTTTTAGCTGTTTATCCGTGTTGTTCTAAATTGTTCTTGCCCCATTTCGATTTATTCCTATTCTTTGCCTACCTTACAGAACACGGGGCTTTCAATATTAGAACTAATCTATTCCTCCATTATTTCCCCCTGTAAATTCAGTCAATTACCGAGAGTTTTATCAATAAACAATGCCGTTTCTATGTGACTACAGCAAGTCTTAAATTATGTGCTTTATGGTACAGTTACGTTTAATAATTTAGACAGCGATAGCTCTTTATGTGCTGTTAGGCACCGAGCGGTAGCGTAGAAACTTTGGGCAATGTAGAGAGAAATATGTCGATTGAAAGCGTTGTTAGCTGGGCTAACAAGTTAAAAAAGAACCTTTGGTGGCGTCATGCGATCAGATTAGCTGCTGAGAAAGGCGAACTAGGGGGGAATGATTTAAAACTCCTTTTCACTATCGCCAAAATGGAACATGGTCTAGAGGCTCAGGACGAATCATACTCAGACTGCATTGCGCCACTAGACCTTACTGGCTTTGGTGAGGAAGGACAGGCTGTAAATCTGAAGAATATTGGCAAAGTGAACCATGTATCCGCATTGGTTTCTGATGCCTTGTTGGAATTCAAAACCGAAGGTCTGACTGCGGTCTATGGTGACAACGGCTCTGGTAAGTCGAGTTATGCAAAAATCCTCAAGAACGCCTGCTTAACTCGCGGTGATACACCTCAAATCCTATCTAATATTTATAATGATAGTTCTGGAGACCCTTCAGCTGAACTCTCGATTGTCGTAGTCGAAGAACAACATGATGTAGAGTGGGCTCTAGCTGCCGCCCCACGTGAAGACCTAAAGTCTATTCGTGTCTTCGAC
Source organism: Pseudomonadota bacterium (assembly GCA_038533895.1). Taxonomy (GTDB): domain Bacteria; phylum Pseudomonadota; class Gammaproteobacteria; order Enterobacterales; family Vibrionaceae; genus Vibrio. The sequence goes on from JBCAXU010000172.1 coordinate 956, forward strand.
AACACCTCTGCTGCTCACTATATTTCGGGTGAAGATGCTATTGAGTACAAGCCTGTTGGAATGAAGCTCTTGGCCCAGCTTATGCGCGCCTGTGAGTTTGTGCGCGCTGAAAACGATAACGAGAAGAAACCGTTTGTTCAATCAACCCCACTGCCGCCCTTTAAACCTGGTGGTGAGGTTCTTGCTTTTGTTTCAGCATTATCAGCTAACACAAAGCCTGAAGATGTTGACGCACTTTGCATCGACAAAGAAGCAGAAGAATCGATCCCTGCTCTCATTGAAGAACTAGCGAAACTCAGAACCAGCACTCCTGAGCAGCTTCGCAAAGGTTACAGTGACAAGTGCAAGGGTCTACAGCCATTGCTTACTCATTTGGAGAAACTGAAAGAGAAGTTAGATCAAGAGCACTTCGACTTAATCAAGGCTTCCTATGATGATTACAAAACAAAGCAAGGCGCTGCGGAGTTAGCTCGCAGTCAGGCGGTTGATGGTCATGACCTAGCCGGCATCTGTTCACAAGAATGGGCGCAAATGTGGTCCCACGTTAAGAGATTTGTTCAAACTCATAACAGCAAGTTAGCATTTCCACCACCTGAAGGGTCACCATGTCCTACATGCCTCCAACCTATTTCAGGCAAAACTGCAACTAAGCTGAAATCATTTGACGACTATTTGAAAGATCAAACTCAGGTAGAAGCCAAACAAGCGAAAAGAACGTTTGACACCTACATTGCGAACCTGAAGATCCTCAACTTCGATCTAGAGCCATATGAACTGGCACTAAGCAAGATCCGCGACCACAGTGCAGAGTGTGCGGAAAGCATCATCGAACTGAATGCAAGCCTCGAACTTCTTCGCGACAACCTAGTTAAGATTGAACCGGACTTTACTTCTATAAAGGTTGACTTCAAGGCTGTTGACTGGATTGCTGCTCAGATCGCCTCTTGGAAGAAGAAAGAATCTGAAGTTGCAACGAATGAAGGTTTAGCTAAGAAGATTGCAGACATGGCGGCTCAGATCCAAGAGCTTGAGGACAGAAAAGCCTTCACTACAGCTAAACAAAATGTAATGAGTGAAATTGCTCGTCTGCAAACTCTCGCTCTATACAATAGTCTTGGTAACTCTTGTCAGTCTACGTCCATCACCACTCAAGCCAACGCTATCGCGAATAGTGGTGCCGTAGGTGCTCTGCAGGATGCATTCAGAGCGGAACTAGAGAAGCTAGGCTTTGACAACTTTGATGTAGGTACCGTTACTCGCGGACATCGTGGCAAACAAATGCTCAAGATTCGTCTTACAGATAAGCCCAACGGGATCACTGACGTCGCAAGTGAAGGGGAGCAAAAGTGCATTGCCCTCGCTGGTTTCTTGGCAGAGCTTACTGTAGATAACAGAAAATCAGCCATTATCTTTGATGACCCAATTAACTCACTCGATCACAGATGGCGTCGCTTGTTCGCTGATCGCATCGCTCAAGAAGCTTTAACGCGTCAGGTGATTGTGTTCACTCACGATATGTCTTTCTTAAAGATGTTAGAGGAATCAACAGGGGTAGCTCAGGCTCCTTTGGAAGTGGTTTCTATTCGTAAATTAGGGAATGTATCCGGTTATCCTTTCCGAGAGCCGCCGTGGGATGTCAAGAATACAAAAGCTCGAGTTGGTGAACTGAAGAATTTGGCGCCTCAACTCAAAAAGATGGAAGCATCAGGTAATTTTGAGTATGAATGGAGAGTTAAGCATGCTTACGGTTTGATGCGTGAAACTTATGAGCGTCTTGTTGAAGAGTGGCTACTGGGAAAAGTTGTTGAGCGATTTGGTCGCGCAGTTAAAACTCAAAGCTTGAAAGAGATCGTCGACGACGTGACCTCTGGGGATAATGATATCATCAATGCAGCGATGTCTAAATGCAGTACTTATATGTGCGGTCATGACAACGCAACTGGTTTGGCAGTTGATTGTCCTCGCGCGAGTGAATTTGAGAAAGATGTGAATGCTTTAGACGAATACTTCAAGGCTCTGAAGAAGCGCCGAACCTAAACTAAGGAGCTGGGTCTATAAAGTTGCCAACTCCAATCTTCTATATTTCTTGCTCTTAATTTGGCAGAGCGTTTCATGAAATATTAAACTTAAAAACAATAATTTAAGTCAATCACTGGTGTTGGGTGTTTTTGGCTGCGAAAGCAGCCAAAATGCTCTCAAACAACAAAGCAGTCCAGTTTAATTTCCCCAATCTTAAGTTATCCGAAATGACCGATTTAGAGCATAAGATCTAACAAACTTCTGTCCAAAAATGAGTGAGCCCCTCAGGTCAATTTAATAGATAAGCAGCTCCGAATGGTCACTTTATTAGTGGCTGCAATCTTCTTCCACTTTATCCAAATCTACCTCTACTTCAACCAACTCCACTAACTCATCAGCATGCGCAGTATAAGCATCTAATCCTTCGAGTAACTCTTGCTCGGTAAAAGTCTTGTTATCCATTTCTGTAGTCTTACTAGTAAGCGATTTAACAGAAGTATAACATTGATGTGGGATTGACTCGGAAGCCGATGAGAGGCTCTTTGAGGCATTTTCAGATACGTTCTTAGAGCTAAAGAATAAAGTAGGGGAGGTGGCAGTGGTTTGAGTAGTAGTGAAAATGGGTCTAAGATAGTTGAGAGAGAAACTACTGTATAAGTCCACTATTCGTCCACACTTAATCCACCCAAAAATGATGTGGTTATTGTGGGCTTGGGTAAAGTGACTAAGTTTCAGTAAGTTGAAGAGAACTGAGAGCGTTTTTGAGGGCTCAAAAACGGTGAAACCCCGATGTTGGTAGCATCGGGGGTTCGAATTTTTAGATGTCTCGGTTGGTAAGGCCGATTATCTTATATGCAAAAGGCTGGATTTAATCCAACTAATTCCTTGGTAGGGAATTAGATGCGGATGAAGTCCATGTGCTCAACTTTTGGCTTGAACGCGTGACGTTGAACGTCTTGTGGCTTAACCTTAACTTCAGCGCCGTCAATCACTAGAGTGATTGCTTCGTAGAATTCTGGCTTGTCCATTTGGTTCATAACTTCATCGTGGTTAAGAACGATTGCAACTGCTGCTTCTTCACCGCCGTATACAACTGCAGGGAATTTACCAGCGTGACGTAGGCGGCGGCTCGCACCTTTACCTAGTTCAGTACGTACTACTGCTTCAAATTTCATAGTATGACTCTCTAAAAAGAAATTGAGTTTATACATCCACAATGCGACCTTGCGGATATCAAGCGCTTAGAAGAAATTGGTAGTAACTCCATAAGCGAGCGCGGATACTATCATTGTCTCTATAGAGTTCTAACTGTACTTTTTTATCAACAATCTCGTCTTGATGCAGATTGCTTCTTCTACTCGCG
>JBCAXU010000173.1:0-4299 GCA_038533895.1 Pseudomonadota bacterium
CCAAAAGCGTTTGGCAGTCCTGCATTGGGGTGCGCTGAAACATAGGTTTCGGAGATACGCGATAGCTCTTCCACGTACGGACGCAGTTCGTCAGGCCCGAGAGCACAGTTAAGGCCGAACGAGATCGGTTTAACATGGCGTAAGGAATTATAAAATGCTTCCGTCGTTTGCCCCGATAGTGTGCGTCCAGAGGCATCAGTGATAGTGCCCGAGATCATCACCGGCAGCGACAAACCCAACTCTTCGAAAACTGAGTCGACAGCAAAGGCACACGCTTTGGCATTCAGAGTGTCAAAAATGGTTTCAATCAAGATCAAATCACTACCGCCTTTAATCAAGGCGCGAGTCGATTCTGAGTAAGCGGTTACCAACTCATCAAAGCTCACATTACGGTAGCCAGGATCATTAACATCAGGAGAGATAGAGCAAGTGCGGTTAGTAGGGCCTAATACTCCAGCAACATAGCGCGGCTTATTGGGTGTTTTAGCTGTCCATTCATCTGCAGCTTCACGTGCCAGTTTGGCCGCGGCAAAGTTAATCTCTTCACTAAGGCTTTCCATCTCATAGTCAGCCATAGCGATAGTTGTCGCATTAAAGGTATTGGTTTCGAGTATATCCGCACCCGCTTCAAGGTAGGCAGTGTGAATATCTTTAATCAGCTTGGGCTGAGATAAGACTAATAGATCGTTATTGCCCTTTAAATCACAATGCCAATCAGCAAAGCGTTCACCTCGATAATCTTGCTCTTCCAATTTGTAATCTTGGATCATGGTCCCCATACCACCATCGATCAATAAGATACGTTGTTTTAGTTGAGCTTCAATCTGTTGCCTTACATTACTTCCCACGGTACAGCCTCATTCCTTTTACTATCATTCCATCCTATCACAGTTTAAAGAGGAGTCTAGACGTCTAAACGATCTAAGTAATGACTTATTTATCACAAAAAAGTGTTTGCTATTTGAACATGGTGATCCGAAAATCTTCATTCACAATTTGTTACATTATGAGATTCCAATGTCGGTCTACTATACACTCTGTTTTTTATCTGCTGCGGCAATGTTGATAGCATTTGTAAACAGCAAGATAGGCAAAATGCAAACCACTATTGCAATTACCGCTGGCGCTATGATGTTGTCGCTCTTGATTCTTATTGCTGGTCAAAACGATTGGTTTCATTTAACAGAGATAGCGTCAAAGACTGTGGCAAGCATCAACTTTGAAGATTTTTTGCTCAAAGGAATCCTAGGCTTTCTGCTGTTTGCTGGAGGGCTAGGTATTAAGCTCCCTAACCTCAAAGACCAAAAATGGGAGATTACCGTCCTCGCACTCGGAGCCACGCTGTTTTCTACGTTTTTTATTGGCTTTGTCTTATACGGATTCTGCCAACTGATTCACATCCAGTTTGATTTGGTTTACTGCTTACTATTCGGGGCGCTCATTTCTCCCACTGACCCCATTGCGGTTTTAGCCATCGTTAAAAAACTTGATGCGCCAAAGCGTATCTCGACTCAAATTGAGGGAGAGTCCTTGTTCAATGACGGCTTTGGTCTAGTGATCTTTGTAACCATATTCACTATAGCGTTTGGCACCGAAGCGCCAACCGTCGGCAGCGTAACACTACTTTTTATTCAGGAGGCTATCGGTGGCATTGTTTACGGCTTCGCTCTTGGGCTGCTGTTCCACTTTTTGATCAGTTCAACCGATGACCACTCTATGGAACTGCTACTGACGATAGGTATACCTACGGCAGGTTATGCATTTGCAGATGTGGTCCACGTATCAGGGCCATTAGCTATGGTGGTCTCTGGTATCATGATCGGCAATTGGACACGTTTTATCGGTTTCTCTAAGGAGAGTGAAGATCACTTAGACCACTTTTGGGAATTGGTCGATGAGTTTCTAAATGGTGTTCTGTTTCTGTTGATCGGCTTGTCGATGCTGCTATTTGAGTTCCACAAGGAAGACTGGATCTTAATGGCCTTCTCAATACCACTGGTGCTGTCTGCCCGTTACCTTAGTGTGTGGTTGTCTTATTTAGGTTTTAAGCGCTATCGTCGTTATAACTCATACTCAGTCAATATCCTCACTTGGGGTGGACTACGCGGTGGGCTAGCTTTAGCAATGGCGCTATCAATCCCATCTGGCGTATGGGTAATACAAGACAAACTCATCGACGTTAAGGAAATCGTGCTTGTCATGACCTATTCAGTTGTGGTGTTTTCGATCTTAGTACAAGGTTCAAGTATCACTCCGATGATTGAGAAAGCCAAAACTGAAGAGGCACATCGCGAATAGCCGAACTCTAAATGCCAAAAGTCTAAACCGTTAACGATTGTTATGACGCTTTTGGCATTTTCGGATATTTTCAATACCCCATTTGTCTTATGTCAGTCACAATTATCAGATGTTCAATAATGAATGATCCTGCTGTGTACTGACTAGGCAACTCAATGGATGAACTCACCCTAGATATTAGAACTCTCAACTTCACTGTTATTATTTTTTCCTTCATTTACTCAGTAGGTTTGTTTCTATACCAAACGACTCAGAAAAAGATAGAAGGACTAAAAACATTAGCGCTAGGCGTGTTCTTAATTGGCTTAGGTCCGGCATTACTCGGATTTAGAGGCCAAGCGCCTGATTGGCTTACTATTATTGCCGCTAACATGTTTATCATGCTTGGCTTTTTCTACCTATTACTTGGCATCAGTTATGTAAGAGATTATTCGAGCCGACTATTGCACTTACTTGGCTTAGCGCTCGTCGCTTGCTGCGCTCTATTTTATTACTTCACCTATCCCCAACCATCGATCAATGCTCGAGTAGTTGTAATCAGTGCTTACATTAGTGCCTGTTGTTTTACCAGTGCTTGGGCATTGCTACGCGGTAGTAAAGATGACGCTATGGTACCGTTACTACTCATGGCGCTGCCTTTTTGTGTCTACGGTCTATTTACGCTGTTCAGAGCGGTTTTCAGCTTATCTGGACCTACCATCTCCAGTTTCATGCATTCAGGCGTCGTACATGCATTAACTTACTTGTTCTGCCTCATATTATTGGTGACTATCAGTTTAAGCATGTTGTGGCTGAACAACGCCCGATTGCTCAATGCGATTCATCAGTTATCGCTAAAAGATCCATTAACTGGACTATACAACCGACGTGTAATGGATCAGTTACTGCCAAAACGGGTGGCCAATGCTAGTACCCAGCTCAAACCCGTTAGCTTAATCATGACCGACATTGATCACTTTAAGAAGATCAACGATGAACTTGGCCATATTGTTGGCGACGAGACAATCGAGAAAGTCGCCGATACCCTCACCCATCTTCTACCCGATTCTGAAGATCTGTTTGTAGTGCGCTTTGGTGGTGATGAGTTTATGATTCTAATGATCGATTGTGATGCTGCTAACGCTCATCAATATGCAGAAAACCTGCGCGAACACATCTCACAAAATGTCTCAATCAGTCTGAGTGAACATCCATGCAGTATGAGCTTTGGCGTAGCTCAGTTAGCTGATAATGATAGCTTTGATGATCTACTCGCCAATGCTGATATTGCACTATACCAAGCGAAACAAAGCGGTCGAAACCAAGTTGTGTTGGCTGGTAGTGGATAAAGAGCTAGTTCACTTATGAGATGACTTGCTACAGTAAGGAGTAGTATTTGCACCTTACTATGTTGTTCGCCGTACTAGCTGCCATCGTAATAATTGGCTCGAAAATTCCCATTCTCTTGTTATATCCACAGACTACTTATTACTTTTAAAGACCCAAGTATTATCAAAGGAAAGAGACACTCTCTTTTGATAATGGGTAGCCTCGTAGTTGATAGTACAAATCAGAAGCCCGCAACAGGTATGGGACCTTTTTAATCGAGATACCTATGTATTTCTGTAGAGGATTGGAATAATGACACAATAGACAAGCTTGAAGTCGTGTACGCTCAGCTTGTTAAAAAGAAACTACCTGGCCCAGAAACGACAAAACCCAGTCCGAAGAGTGGGTTTCTAAATAAATGACGGACGGCCGGGGACGCTTAGTTCGGGGTTGCGGTCAACGGGCAAACCTTTTGCGGGACTCGTTGGTCGAAGAGCAAAATCATCTGATAGAGACGAAAAGACCTCAGCATTTCTGCTGAGGTTTGAAATCAGTGGCGGACGGCCGGGGTTGCGGATCAAAAATGCCATATCCTCGATGAAAGGAAACGACCTGACCAGAAACGACAAAACCCAGTCCGAAGACTGGGTTTCTAAATAAGTGGCGGAGCGGACGGGACTCGAACCCGCGACC
>JBCAXU010000174.1:0-4282 GCA_038533895.1 Pseudomonadota bacterium
TGTTAACTCCATCTCGACTTTGTGTAGTCGATTGATTACTTTTTTGTGAAATTGTGTAAAATAACCGTGCTCGGCATAAGGTCGCCTATTGTACCATGAGTGTGAACGCAGAGTGGTACCGGAAGCTTGATAATTATAATGGAATGTCATGAAGAAATTAGCGCTAATCTTGAGTCTTTTAGCCAGCTGCTCTGTGTGGGCCCAAGGCAGCATTGAAGCTGGTAAAGCAAAATCCCAAACTTGTGTTGCCTGCCACGGTGCTGATGGCAACAGTCAACTCGCTATGTACCCTAAAATTGCAGGTCAGCATGCTAAGTATATTGAAAAGCAGCTTAACGACTTCAAACTAGGGATGACTAGCAATGGTAAGCAAGGTCGTTACGACCCAGTAATGAGTGGTATGGCTATGCCACTGTCAGAGCAAGATATGAAAGATCTCGCTGCTTACTATGCCTCTTTGCCTATCTCTAGCAACTCAACGCCTGAGAATGTGGTAGAGCAGGGTAAGGTTCTTTATACCGCTGGTGATGCAGAACGTGGTTTAACGGCTTGTATCGCTTGTCATGGTCCGCGCGGTAACGGCACTGAGCTTTCAGGATTCCCTAAAATCTCGGGTCAGCACGCCGACTACATCAAAGCTCAGCTAGAAAAGTTCCGCTCAGGTACTCGTGAAAATGATATGAATGCAATGATGCGTGATATCGCTAAAAAGCTGACTGATGAAGATATCGATACTCTTTCTAAATACGTTGGTGGCCTGCACTAAGCCCTACCTATCCGTTCGAGCATAAGTTGTAATGAAAAAGCCCAAACCATTGTTTGGGCTTTTTCATGTGCGCTTGCTCACGAATGGCTGCGCGGCCAGCCGAGCAATCTTGCTCATAGTGGTGTAAGAGATCGTCCATACTTTGTCTCTGCTTTTCCTTATACTTGAACCTAACCTATTGAAAGATTGAGATATCAAAATAGCACTGAAAAAATTCTCTACTTTTTGTCTGTAATGGATTGCATCCAATCTGTAGCCAGTTAAAGTGAACACATCGGCAGGGCGCTGATCAAGGATTTCAGACTAGGACGTCTACCAAGGATGCGAGTAAGGGATACTCGGTCGAACAAATGGAGCAGGGTCAGCAGGACGTTGACTCGATACGGATGGTCAACTTGTCTAATGGTTTAAGACAGTGCAAAGGATCAGGCTAAGGATTAGCCCAGACCACAGGAAGTCAAGGGAAAGCCAAAATTCACCAGGACGGTGACAAACAACACCTTTTGCAGGGAAAGCGCGAAAAACAAAAGGACTATTGGGGTACACCTATGTGTACAACACAGTTTTGCCAAACGGCATTTAGAAAGCGATAGAGTTACTCTATCGCTTTTTTTATGGTTAATTTTCTATAATTGGTGATTGTTTGCACAATAATACTCCACTCTGAGCTGAGTTTCTGGTATGTTTCGCATCCCTGTTTGAGGATGTAATCATGCACAATTGCCCATTATGTCAAAGCATCGACACTGAGCACTATTTTGCAGACAAGCGTCGCGAATATCTCCAGTGCCGGCAGTGTGAGTTGGTGTTCGTCAATCCAGATCAGCGTCTGGATGCGGCGCAAGAGAAAGCACACTACGATTTGCATGACAATGACCCCAGTGATGTTGGTTACCGACGGTTTCTGTCTCGGTTAAGTCAGCCAATCTTGGAGCGCATTGACCCACACTCTCAAGGGTTAGATTTTGGTTGTGGGCCCGGTCCAACATTATCACTAATGTTGCAAGAGCAGGGACACACGATGAGCTTGTACGACATCTACTATCACCCAGATAAACAAGTGTTACAGACGTCGTATGATTTCATCACTGCCACCGAGGTGATCGAGCACTTATATGAGCCGGACCGTGTGTGGCAGCAATGGTTAAATTTGGTTAAGCCAGGTGGCTGGATTGGTCTTATGACTAAGATGGTTATCGATGTGGACGCGTTTGCGAACTGGCACTATAAAAATGATCCGACTCACGTGATCTTTTTTAGTCGCGCAACGTTTCAATACCTGGCAGAGCGGGATCAGCTCGAGCTTGAATTTATTGGTAATGATGTAATTTTACTGAGGAAAGCCCAGTAATGAGCCGTAGTAAGAAATCGAGATCAGGCGGTAACGGCGATATCGTCGTGGTACGTAACCGCACGCAAGCAGATGTAGAAGGTCGTTTGCGTAAAAAGGATAAAAAACGCAAAGGGTTAAAAACGGGTAACCGTAACTCAGATGCGAAAACAGCAAAGCAGCAAACGTCTGGGCAACAGCGTGACCCGCGTTTGGGTAGCAAAAAGAAAATTCCTCTCATTGTTGAGTCGGCGAAGAAACCAACTAAGGCAGAACGTCGTATTAACGCAGAGAAAGAACTCGAGATGCTCGAAAATGATGCTCAGCTCAATGTGCTACTTGATCGCTTAGAAAATGGCGATCACCTAGGTTCTGGCCTACAAAAGTACGTTGATGAGAAGTTAGCGCGAATCGAAGTTCTGATGAAACAACTGGGTCTTTATGAAGAAGAGCCAGAACAAGACGAGGAGCAAGAGGTCGTTGCCCCTGCTTCATCGAAGAAGTCTGCGAAGAAAGTGGACTCTGACGACGAGCTTCTTTCTCAGTTCGAATCGTTGGATCTGAACCAATTTAAAGGGTAATGAGACAGTATGAATGTAACCTTATTAGTCATTGTAGGCGGCGTCATTATTTTGGGCTTAGCTTCTTATGCAGGTTACCTTCTGCTCCAACTCAAGAAGCAAAAGGAATTGCAGCAGCAACACCAAAAGTTGGCGATCGAAAAGCGCAACGCCAACATCTTCGAAAGCGTCCACGTATTATGCTTAGCGGGCATTCAAGAACAGTGTGATTTGTCGGAAATCAGTATTCGTCTCTACAACATCATGGATTATGTGCAAGGTGAGCAGCGAGTCGATTTTGAACAAGAGTTTCCGGCTACCTCAGAGCTGTTCCATATCGTGAAGGATATGGCGCGTGGCGAGGAGCGTCAGAAGCTGGCGAAAAAAGAGCGGATGAAGCAAAACCTTGAGCGCCACAAAGCCGAGTCTCGACTTCAAGAGGCCATCATCGAAGAGCTTAAACGTCTGCAGAAAAAAGTTCAGCCCCTCAATAATCAGATCACGATTCAAATGGTCTAAGTGTGCTTGATTCGCTCCTGTTTAGGCAGGAGTGATCGAGCTAGCAAATCTGAGTATTGCTCCTCAAAAAGTTACTTGTCTCACCGCCTGCGCGAGCGAGGTGTGGCAAAATAGCCCGCTAATTACAATGGCGCCAGACGCCTGAATAAGCCCCATAGCTCAAACGGAAATACCAACATGTCGCAGCCTGTCGTCGCAAGCCAGCAAATCGTCTGGGATCAAGCCATTCTAGATAAGTACAACTATTCCGGCCCTCGCTATACCTCGTACCCGACGGCGCTAGAGTTTCATGAAGCATTTACCGTTGCCGACTATGATATGGCTTGTACTCAGTATCCAAATAGGCCGCTGTCGCTCTATATCCATATCCCGTTTTGCCACAAGCTTTGTTACTACTGTGGCTGCAACAAGGTCATTACTCGTCACTCACACAAGGCCGATGAATACCTTGATGTGCTTGAGCTAGAAATTCGCACTCGCGCGGCACTGCTTCAAGAGCGCAAAGTCACGCAACTGCACTTTGGCGGCGGTACGCCCACCTTCTTGTCTAAAGCGCAAATCAGTCGTTTGATGGCGATCCTACGTGGTGAGTTCTACTTTGAAGCCGAAGCTGAAATCAGTATTGAAGTCGATCCACGTGAAATTGAATTAGATATGCTGGATCACTTACGTGAGGAAGGCTTTAACCGTTTGAGCATTGGGGTTCAGGACTTCAACAAAGAAGTACAAAAGCTGGTCAACCGTGAGCAGGATGAAGCGTTTATCTTTGCTATGGTGGAACGGGCTAAACAGCTGGGCTTTCGTTCGACCAACTTAGATCTTATCTATGGTCTGCCAAAGCAAACCAAACAGTCGTTTGCTGAGACACTTAAACAAGTTCTAGAGATGACGCCGGGTCGTTTATCGGTATTTAACTACGCTCACATGCCGCAACTGTTTGCCGCGCAGCGTAAAATTAAAGACGACGATCTGCCCGTGGCCGAGGAAAAGATGGCGATTCTGCAAGTTCGTCGTCAGGGAGGGCAAAGTGGTCCATCCCGATAAACTGATACCCTGCCTCAGTCAGTGTAGCGATCGTGTCTTGCAGAATCGCCATCTTTTCCTCGG
>JBCAXU010000175.1:0-4249 GCA_038533895.1 Pseudomonadota bacterium
GACATCACAGCGCAAGAGCTGACTCCAGCGAAAGTAACAGGGACTCTTTCTGTCCCTGTAGGTCGTCTTCGCAAGATGGCAATGGGAGACGATTTCCTAAACGCCTTTACAGTAGGTGACCAACTACTTTGGGGCGCGGCTGAACCTCTGCGTCGTACCTTGCGCATTATCTTAAATGAAAAGGCATAATGTGAACTAAATTTGCCTAGCGTTAAAAAAGGACCCTACTATTTCAGTAGGGTCCTTTTTTATTTTAGGTCTTTTTGGTTTAAAGGGGGGAGGATGAGCGCTTCACGAACTTTGTTGGCTGCCTTAGCTGCCTTGCTCGCATGGCTTGCGACTCATGTGTTGGTTGAAAAAGCGTTGCTAGTGACGGCGATACTGGTATGCCCAGAGGGATTTGGCAGCGGCGGAGAGTGCTACGCTAGCTGGTGGGACTATGTTTCCCGCACATTTGTGGTATTCGGTGTCGGGCTCTCTGCGATGGCCACTATAGGTGCAGCAGCATGGGTAGGTAAAGCCAGCATACACAAAGTCTCTAGAGTGACTTACGCTGTGGGTATGGTCGCAGCAAGCGCACTGGTTATCACCACAGGGTTTAGTGGGCTCGTTCTCGCTTGCTGGTTTAGTGCCCTTTGTGCAGGCTGGCTAATGGTGAAACTGTTAGATTCACAGCCTCAGCGATTCAACTAAGTCGATTTGTTGGCCGGCACAACGCGTTTATCTGGATCCGCAAGTTCACTTCCACAATGTTTACAATGCATCGCATCGGGTTCATGCCCCGATTTAGAACAGTTTGGGCATTTGACTAAGGTTTTGTGTGAGTTCATCTCCTGGTTGAGCTCTGCGGTGATGATCCCAGTAGGGACAGCTAAAATCGAATAACCCAGTAGCATAGTCAAAGCAGCAACGCCCTTACCAAGCGGTGTTTGCGGGACGAGATCACCGTAACCCACTGTGGTGATGGTAACGATAGCCCAAAAAATACTCTGAGGAATACTGGTAAAGCCATTCTTTGGCCCTTCAATCACATAAATGAGCGCGCCAAAAATCGTGACCAAAATAGCGACAGTGCTAAAGAAAATAAAAATTTTGCGTCTTGCCATCAGCAGTGAGCGCAACAACAGATTTGAGTCTTGTAAATAGCGAACCAGTTTTAGTACTCGGAAAATGCGCATGATCCTTAATGCCCGAATCACCCCCATAAACGACGCACCGGGAAAAAAGATCGCCAGATAGGTAGGAAGTATGGCGAGTAGGTCGACCACACCATAAAAACTCTTTGCGTAGGCAGCTGGCCGCGGTGAGCAGTACAACCTAAGCAGATATTCCACGGTAAAGAGCGCTGTGAAACTGTATTCTATATACCTCAGCTCGGTTCCCAAGCTAGAACGAATAGCAGGAATCGACTCTAAAAGTAACACGATCAGTGAAGAAACAATGGCAACAATAAGCGCAATGTCGAAAGCGCGACCCGCTTTGGTGTGAGTACCAAAAATGATCACGTAAAGATGATGCTTTAAAGAGTGTCTAGGCATGATAGATCAACCTTGTATTAGGTTGCTCTATCATACTCTAATCTTGGGATTAGGCTAACCCCGGGAAGAGATTACGCAGACCGTTAGCAATAAACTCAATCCCCAACGCACCCAGGATTAGACCCATAATACGCGTGATGACGTTGATGCCAGTTTGTCCCAGGAAGCGGACGATTAATGGTGCCGAGCGAAACAGTAGCCATGTACACAAAGCAAACACAAGGATCGTAAAAATGATGCCCATGGTATCGAACATCCCCGGATATCGTGAGCCGTAAACGATGGTCGAACTGATCGCACCTGGTCCTGCCATCAGCGGCATGGCTAGAGGTACAACACCAATCTGCTCACGGCTAATCGACTCGGTTTTTTCCTGTTTGTTCTGTTTGTCTTCGCCAAGCTTACCGCTCATCATCGAAAAAGCGATGCTCAGTAACAGTAAACCACCAGCGACGCGAAACGAATCGAGTGAAATACTGAACATATCCAACAGCATCTGGCCTGCCATAAGCGAAACCACAAGAATGATGGCGACGGCTAAATTGGCTGTCACAGCGGTCTTATTCTTCTCTTCTTGAGTCATATGCCCTGTTAGAGATACAAACACCGGCATGATTCCAACCGGGTTGACTGCGGCGACTAAGCCGAGAAAAAACTGCAAGAAAATTGCGATTTCAAAGGTTTGCATTAGCGTTATCCAAACAAAGGAAAAACAGAGAACAGTGAGATGGGCGAAATATAGTCTAAATTATGCTAACAAACGAATGAAAAAAACTAACTTCAAATAGATTTCATTACTGAGAAAATCTTATATTTGTCCAAAGCGTAAATATAAATGACATACTTTGTTACGTACAATGGCTTTATCGAGCGGTTTCGGTTTACATAAACGTTAACATTCGCACATTTTCGATAAAAACTGTGTGTGCAGGTAGAGGAAACAGTGGCTCGGTTATAACCTCAGTAGCACAAGGTTTGTGGACTACATGTAAGTTGGTAGTCAAAAAATGAAACTTTTTTACAAGATGTTGTCGCTATTAAAAAAAAATCAGATCGAATGATGATATTTTAAACAAAACAATTTTGTGATTTAAATCTTTTTAAATCATGTTCTTATGGTTGTTTTTGCGATTTGTGTACCACTTAATGGGTAAATAGTTTTTCATAACTGATCTGGGTCAATTTTTTTCATAACCTGAAATAATATACTCAGCCTTGAAAGCAATTTACTAAGAAAGCTAATCGCTTAGGTAGCTTAACCAGCTAGCACAGCACTCTTACTAAAAAGTTTTTAATATTTTGTTAATTTTAGGAGAATCCCTATGCCTGTAACTAATATGGCTGAACTAGATGCAATGGTCGCTCGCGTTAAGAAAGCGCAAGAAGAGTTCGCTACTTACTCTCAAGAGCAAGTAGACGCAATCTTCCGCGCAGCGTCTCTTGCAGCTAACCAAGCTCGTATCCCGCTAGCTCAACAAGCGGTTGAAGAATCTGGTATGGGTATTGTTGAAGATAAAGTAATCAAGAACCACTTCGCTTCTGAGTTTATCTACAACAAATACAAAGATGAGAAAACCTGTGGCATCCTAGACGAGGATGACAACCTAGGTACTATGACTATCGCAGAGCCTGTAGGTATCATCTGTGGTATCGTCCCAACGACTAACCCTACTTCTACTGCAATCTTCAAATCTCTTATCTCTCTGAAGACTCGTAACGGTATCATCTTCTCACCACACCCACGTGCGAAGAACTCAACTAACGATGCAGCTAAACTGGTTCTAGATGCAGCAGTAGCAGCAGGTGCTCCAAAAGACATCATCGGTTGGATCGACCAGCCATCTGTAGAGCTTTCTAACGCGCTAATGAAGCACGACGACATCGCTCTTATCCTTGCAACTGGTGGTCCAGGCATGGTTAAAGCAGCATACTCTTCTGGTAAGCCAGCAATCGGTGTAGGTGCGGGTAACGTTCCTGTCGTTATCGACGAAACTGCTGACATCAAACGTGCTGTCGCTTCTATCCTTATGTCTAAGACTTTCGATAACGGCGTAGTATGTGCTTCTGAGCAGGCTGCAATCGTAGTTGACGAAGTATACGACGAAGTGAAAGAGCGTTTCGCTTCTCACAAAGCGTACGTACTAAGCAAAGCTGAAGCAGAGAAAGTTCGTAAAGTACTGCTTATCGACGGTGCGCTAAACGCAAAAATCGTTGGTCAGCCAGCGCCAGCAATCGCTGAAATGGCAGGCGTTAAAGTTCCAGCAGACACTAAAGTTCTAGTTGGTGAAGGTCTAGGTAAAGTATCTTACGACGACGCATTTGCTCACGAGAAACTATCTCCAACTCTCGGTCTATTCCGCGCTGACAACTTCGAAGACGCAGTCGCTCAAGCGGTAACTATGGTTGAGATCGGTGGTATCGGTCACACATCTGGTTTATACACTAACCAAGACGTGAACGCAGACCGCATCCGTTACTTCGGTGACAAGATGAAGACCGCTCGTATCCTCATCAACATCCCGACTACTCACGGTGGTATCGGTGACCTTTACAACTTCAACGTTGCGCCTTCTCTAACTCTAGGTTGTGGCTCATGGGGTGGTAACTCTATCTCTGAGAACGTAGGTCCTAAGCACCTAATCAACAAGAAAACTGTAGCGAAGCGAGCTGAAAACATGTTGTGGCACAAACTACCTAAGTCTATCTACTTC
>JBCAXU010000176.1:0-4199 GCA_038533895.1 Pseudomonadota bacterium
AATAACAGTTAGGCAAGTTGTCAGTAGAGGATGATTAGGAAATCAACGATTTCAGCTGTTTTCTACTTCATGTTAACCAAATGTGTTGGCCATTCTTCCATCGGCATTGGGCGACTGTAGTAGAAACCCTGAACCTGATTACAGCCAAGTGAACTGAGCAGTTGTGCTTGCGCAGCCGTTTCCACGCCTTCTGCTACTACATTGGTCTTCATGCCTTTGGTGATGTTGATGATCGCTGATACAACAGAGCTGTCGAGGTTCTCTTTAGTCAGACGATTAATAAAGGTGCGATCTATCTTCAAGCAGGTAAACGGTAATGCGTGTAAGTAAGCCAGAGATGAGTAACCTGTGCCGAAGTCATCAATAGCAATACCCAGTCCCATTTCTCTCAGTTTGAGCAAATTATCCAGTGTCGTTGGTGCGCTGTCGATGATACGCGACTCGGTGATCTCTAGCGTCACATTGGTAGCAGGCAGCCCCGTTGTTCGCAGCACTTTCGCCACGGATTCAACAAAGTTAGGGCTTGAAAGCTGATGAACCGACACATTAACGTGTAATTGGAAGTCTTCAGGCCAACGTCTACTGTCGATTGCTTTACGAGTATCACTACACGCTTGGAATAAGATTTGTTGACCAATGGTCTTGATCATGCCGCTTTCTTCGGCGATTGGGATGAAATCTAACGGAGATACCATTCCCGAATCACTGTGCCAGCGTGCGAGTGCTTCGGCGCCACAAATGTTGCCTGATGCAAGATCAATAATAGGTTGGTAGAAAGGCACAAATTCACGGTTATCGATGCCTGTTTGAATCTTAGCGATCATCTGAGTTCGGAATTTAGACGCGCTCGCCATTTCAGGGCTGTAGTGGCAGACGCTGGTGCGAGAATCTTGTTTCGCGTAACTCAACGCAATACTGGCATTACGCAGCCATAAAGACATTGTCTGATCGGGCTGAGTGCGTACGACGCCAATAGAAACTTTAATGACGACCGTTTCACCATCAAGAACAAATGGTGCTGCCAACAGTTGGTGTAAACGGCGCTCAACTAAGCTGATGTCGCTATCACTGTTTGTGTTGGGCATGAATACGGCAAACTCATCACCACCGATGCGCGCTAGTGTCGCTTCATCTTGCAGTTGCTGTTTAAGGCGTTCAGCGATGTGTATCAGAAGCTTATCGCCGTTGTGATGACCAACACTGTCATTGATATCTCTAAATTTGTTGATCCCAATAAGATACAAACTCCCTTGCCCTGAGTGAGGTAAGCTGTCACTCACTTCTATTAGCCCTTGGCGGCTATACAGGCGGGTTAGAGAATCAAACTCAAGTTGTTCACGCAGTGCTTTAAAGGACGCTTTGAGATTGCTTGCCATCTCGTTAAACGCTTGCACCAGAATAGTCGTCTCGTACACATAACCAGGACGAGGCATAGTGCTATCCCAATCGCCTTTCGCAAGGTGTTGGGCTGCTGTCGCTGTGGCATTGATGGGGCGAGTAACTCGGCTGAAGATAAGCATGCTAATGACGATGCCAACTAAGCTAACGAAAATACCCACCATCCAGCTTCTTTGCTGGTTCTTTGGTAGGGTGCCAAGCAGTTCTGTCTCAGAGATCGAAGTGCCAATAAACCAAGTTAAACCGTTAGCATCATGATATGGTGTGACTCGGCTAAAGGTGCGCTGACCGTTGAAGTCGAACTCAAAAGTATAAGGCTTATCGCTGTAGCTTAGGTTTTTGCCACTGACGCGAGCCGCGCTCATCTGAATGACTGGATCTGCGCTTTCTGAAGCGAATAAGCGCTGACCTTTATCTGAGAACTTTGTCCCCCAAGAAATGACACTACCTTGTCCAGAGTGCGCCACTAAGCGTTGCTCTTGGTCCATGATGTAAACCGAGGCATTCGTATCTTGCTTAAGCTTTTGCAAAAATAAGTTAAACGTATTGATGCGCACATCGGTTACCAACACACCAGCAAACTCACCCATTTCATAGATAGGCGTCATCGCTGACAGAGTGATGTCTTGACGTTCGTCGGCATTAGCATAGATGCTCGACCAACGAGGTTTGTTGTCTTGAGCGATGGGTTGGTACCAAGGACGAGTGCGAGGATCGTAAGGCTCGATGATGGTGCGAATGTCATCACTGATGGTTTCACTACCGTAAATCACTAAGTTGCCATTGGTTCGATGGTCTTGAAGCATCAGTGTATAGGCGCCATCAGATTCACGACGAAAACCTGTAAAGTCCCCAGATTCTGAACCGAATGCAATGACATCTAACTGTGGGATCGAATGATACAAATCCTTAAAGGCACTTAACAGATAGTCTTGGATTTCTTTGGTGTCGTGCGGGCGATAAAGATTGTGGTAACTAACGTTGTGACCAAGCGCAGTCACTGCAGTGAAAGGCTTGCGCAGGTAATCATTCAGATGATCGTGGACACTCTCTGTTAATACAGAAAGCTGTTTGTCACTGATGTCGGTAACAACCTCTTCATAGCTCTGTTTCTGGACGTAAACAATCACACTGATAGCCAGCAAAAAAATCATCACAAAAGGGATGAGTACAGCGGTGCGTAGTGTAATTTGAGTCGTTGCGTTTGACATTGCCTAGCCATATAAGGGGTGTCGTACCATAATTGTACTGATACTTAGGTTATCAAGCGAGAGCAAAAGTGTGCGCTTGATAACCTTTTGTCAAACTCGTTGCCGCTTAAGGTCAGTACAGTTCTTTCAATTTTCTGGTTAGGGTATTGCGTCCCCAACCTAATACTTTAGCGGCATCTTGCTTATGACCTTTAGTATGTTCTAATGCGGCTTCCAATAAAATGCGCTCAAATTCTGGTAAAGCGTAGGAAAGCAGTTCTTTATCCCCAGCTTCTAGCGCATGGCGTGCCCAATCCGCCAATTGTTCTTGCCAACTGCCGCTGGTGGTTTCAGTGATGATTTTCTTTTCTTCCAGCAATTCGGCAGGTAAATCGCTAGGTAGCACCTCACTTCCGCTGGCCATAACGGTTAACCAGCGACAGATGTTTTCCAGTTGGCGAACGTTACCCGGCCAATCAAGGCGATTAAGAATTTCCACCGAAGATGGATGCAGGGTTTTGGTTTCAACACCGAGTTCATCAGCCGCTCGAACGAGGAAGTGTTGGGTGAGTTTTTCAATGTCTTGCTTACGTTCTCTCAGTGCGGGGATTTGCACGCGAATAACGTTCAAACGATGGAATAAATCCTCGCGGAAATCACCCTCATGGACCAATTTTTCAAGGTTTTGGTGGGTGGCTGCGACAATACGAACGTCGACACGGATTGGAGAGTGTCCGCCAACGCGATAAAACTGACCATCCGCCAACACGCGCAATAATCGGGTCTGAATATCTAATGGCATGTCACCGATTTCATCCAAAAACAGCGTGCCACCATTGGCTTGCTCAAAGCGACCTTGACGGACGCTATTGGCACCAGTAAATGCGCCTTTCTCGTGACCAAACAGTTCCGATTCAATCAAGTCTTTTGGGATCGCAGCCATATTGAGGGCAATAAAAGGTTTGTTGGCGCGCGGGCTGTGGCGGTGCAAGGCATGAGCAACCAATTCTTTGCCGGTACCCGACTCACCGTTGATCAGAACAGAAATAGAAGAGCGCGATAAACGACCGATAGCACGAAATACTTCTTGCATTGCTGGTGCTTCACCAATGATTTCAGGTGTATCAGTAGGGATATCGTCCGGTAGAAGTTGCTCGCGCTTGTTCTCTTGGCTGTGAGCGATGGCGCGCTCTACCAATGTGAGCGTTTCGTCGATATCAAACGGTTTGGGCAAGTATTCAAAAGCGCCTTTTTGGTAGGCGTTTACTGCCGCATCTAAATCGGAATGCGCCGTCATGATGATGACTGGGAGATCTGGGTAGTCGCGCTGTACTTGTTTTAATAGCTCTAAGCCATCGATACCCGGCATGCGAATGTCAGAAACTAAAACGTCTGGTACTTCACGTTCTAGCGCCATTAAAACGCTTTCCCCATCCGCATAGGTTTCGCATTTGATGTCGGCTGAGGAGAGGGTTTTCTCCATGACCCAACGAATCGAACTGTCGTCATCGACGACCCAAACATATCCTTTACTCATGTAATAAATCCTTGCAGCAAAAGCCTAAAAACTGACAAATAGCAAAGCCAATTAACCAAGTCAGATTGGCAAAT
>JBCAXU010000177.1:0-4183 GCA_038533895.1 Pseudomonadota bacterium
TACGGCTACAAACCGTATACTCCCTTAGCAGGGGAGCGCCTTCAGCCTCTCGGCCACCTCACCGTCTTGCGGAGGCACATATTACGATTTACCAAAAATATGTCAAACATTTTCTTGGCAAAAACGGTAAAAAGTGCTTCAACCGTTGGCTATTTAATCAAAGCGATGCTAATTCGCTCTTTTTACAATGAACATCGATTTTTCACGCACAAAAAAGGCCGACAATATGTCAGCCTCTCGATGTAATTAGTAGTTGCCAGAAGCAGTGTTACCATTACCTTTTTCTGCCTGAATGCGCATGTAAATTTCTTCACGGTGAACAGACACTTCTTTCGGGGCATTAACACCGATACGTACTTGGTTACCTTTAACGCCCAGTACCGTTACAGTGACTTCATCACCGATCATAAGAGTTTCGCCAACGCGGCGAGTTAAAATTAGCATTCTGTGCTCCTTGAGTAATCTCTGATTTATCTTGCTACTAGGCTATTATCCAACAAAAGTGATATTTTCGTAAACTCAATTGTCGCCCGAATTTAGCCCAAAAACGCTTGTTTTTGCTGGGATTCGACCGCCTGCGCAGAAGTAATGTAAGCATCATGCAGTATGTTAGCCGCTTTGTCGACATATTCAGGCGACACCACCAACATCAGCGATTGTACGCCGAGCGCATAGTACTCAACACTGATCCCCTGCTCTGCGAGTAAAGCGTACGATCTTTCCACCAATCCTTCGACTTGAAGACCAACGGCCGTTAACAAGCTGACCGTTTCACTATTGCGGATTTTATCGCCGAAAACCAGTTCCAGTTTTGCATAAGCCTCGTGTTTTATCACAACACCTGCCCATTCTGCTTGCTCGATCACATTCCAAATGGTGACACCCAGCATCTGACACTGTTTTTTCAGACTAGTTAATGACTCTTTTTCAATTTTGATCAAGCACATATCACGTTGGATTGCGACCCCGCAGACATCCGACTGACACACATTTCCTTTGACCAAACTGCCTGAGTTGGTGTCAAACGTCGACAAAACCCGCAACGGTACATTATGCTGCCATGCATATTGCACTGAAGGAAGATGAAGTACTTTCGCACCTTTGCGAGCCATCTCTTCCATCGATTGGAAATCGATCACTGCCAGTTTCTTTGCCGACTTAACTACTCTTGGATCGCAAGTATAGATACCATCGACATCGGTAAATATCTGACATTCATCCGCACTTAACGCTCCGGCTAAAGTCACCGCACTGGTGTCTGAGCCACCACGCCCTAAGGTGGTGATATCCCCTACTTCATTGATACCCTGAAAACCTGCGACAATCACCACTTGGTCTTGTTCAAGCAGCGCCTTGATCCTTGAGGTATCAATATGTTTAATCGTCGCATCATTGTGTTGATTGTCTGTCACAATGTTTGCTTGTGCTCCGGTAAGTGAGCGAGCTGCATAACCCATTTTATTTAGCGTCATCGCTAATAGGGCCATAGACACTTGCTCACCAGCAGAGAGCAAAACATCAAGTTCTCGCGCTGTTGGTACACTGTCGACTTGCTTCGCCAGTTCCATCAGTCTATTAGTTTCGCCAGACATAGCAGAAACAACAACAACAACTTGATTACCATCATTTTTCGCTTTAATGATGTGTTCGGCAACGGTATGAATTCTCTCAATCGAACCCACAGAGGTTCCGCCAAACTTTTGCACGATAAGGGGCTTTTTCACCAGTCTTCACCTTCCCAAGACCAAAGTCTCATTGGTACTGATTCAATAAGTTGAATATTGATTACAGTCGTTATAACAAAAACCAAGTGGTTTAATTGAGTCACATATGTTCCCAATTAAACCACTTGGTCAATTAAAAAGAGTTACGCTCAATCAAAAAAATGATCAAGCGTTGTCATTCATTTTGCGTTTTACAAACGTTCTTCAAGCCAAGGCTGAACCGACTTGAGCGCTTCAGGCAGAGCAGCCACATCGCTACCACCGGCCTGAGCCATATCAGGACGACCACCACCTTTACCACCAACTTGTTCAGCAACCATCTTAACTAGATCACCCGCCTTAACTTTGCCAATCAAGTCTTTGGTAACCCCGGCAATCAAGCCAATCTTGCCATCGTTGACGTTTGCTAGCATAACCACGCCGCTACCCATTTGGTTTTTGATGTCATCAACCATAGTGCGTAAGTTTTTACTATCAGCGCCTTCCATACCTGCGATCAAGACTTTAACGTCATTGATCAACTGGGCTTTGCCCATAATGTTGGCACTTTCAGCCGCTGCCATCTTGTCTTTCAGCTTTTGCACTTCTTTTTCCAGCGCTTTCGCCTTTAGTGCTGATTCAGCTAACTTCTCTTCATACTTAGCCGCTTGAGCTTCGATTGCATCTAATGCATATTCTCCGGTCACGGCTTCGATTCGGCGAATACCAGCAGCAATACCACCTTCAGATGTAATCTTAAACAGACCAATGTCGCCAGTGTTTGCAGCGTGGATACCACCACAAAGCTCTGTAGAGAAATCCCCCATAGAGAGAACGCGAACTTCGTCATCGTACTTCTCGCCGAACAGCGCCATAGCACCTTTCTTCTTCGCTGACTCAATATCCATAATATTGGTTTCAATGCTATGGTTGCGGCGAATGTGCGCGTTAACAAGACGCTCAACTTCTTTAAGTTCAGTTGCTGTAACGGCTTCTAAATGAGAGAAGTCGAAACGCAAACCCTCTGGCTTGACCAACGAGCCTTTTTGCGTGACATGCTCGCCAAGTACTTGACGTAATGCCGCGTGAAGTAGGTGAGTCGCTGAGTGGTTAAGTGAAACTGAAGCACGTCGCTCGGCATCGACAACCGCTTCGACTTTATCACCTTTGGCTAACACGCCTTCGGCTAGGATACCGTGATGGGCAATTGCATTACCCAGATTTTGGGTATCTTCCACTTTGAACAGCCCCGATTCGGTCTTCAGTACACCAGTATCACCACATTGCCCGCCCGATTCCGCGTAGAATGGCGTCTCACCAAGAACGACAATTGCCTTGTCCCCAGCCGATAACGTTTCAGCCGCTTCACCTTCAACAAAGATTTCTGCAACTGTACTGCTGCCTTGTGTGCCTGTGTAACCACAGAACTCAGACTCCGCGTCGGTTTTGATGGTGGCATTGTAATCTGTGCCAAATTGACCCGCTTCGCGCGCACGTTGACGCTGTGCTTCCATCGCTTTTTCAAAACCTTGTTCGTCGATCGCGAAATCACGTTCACGTGCAACGTCGTTCGTTAAGTCTGCTGGGAAGCCATAAGTGTCGTAAAGTTTGAAGACGGTTTCGCCGTCGAGTACTTTGCCGTCTAGGTTGTCTAGCGCTTCGTTTAGGATCGCCATACCACGCTCAAGGGTGCGGCCAAAGTTCTCTTCTTCGATACGTAGGACTTTTTCCACAATCGCTTGTTGCTTTTTAAGCTCTTCACCTGCGCTGCCCATCACCTCAGCCAGCACACCAACCAGTTTGTGGAAGAACACACCTTGTGCGCCAAGCTTATTACCATGACGAACGGCACGACGAATAATACGGCGCAGAACGTAACCACGACCTTCGTTAGAAGGCATAACGCCGTCGACAATGAGGAATGAACAAGAACGGATGTGGTCAGCAATCACGCGCAGTGATTGGTTAGAAAGATCTTGGTAGCCAATCACGTCAGCAGCAGCTTTGATCAGCGTTTGGAACACATCAATTTCGTAGTTTGAATGCACACCTTGCATGATGGCAGAGATACGCTCGATACCCATACCGGTATCGACTGATGGTTTCGGTAGCGGTTCCATTGTGCCGTCTGCATGACGGTTGAACTGCATGAATACGTTGTTCCAGATCTCGATGAAACGGTCGCCATCTTCTTCAGGTGTGCCAGGACGGCCACCCCAGATGTGCTCACCGTGATCGTAGAAAATCTCGGTACAAGGGCCACATGGACCTGTATCGCCCATGGTCCAAAAGTTGTCTGACTCGTACTGCTTACCGCCTTCTTTATCGCCAATGCGTACTATACGATCCGCAGGAACACCGACTTTTTTGTTCCAAATTTCAAAGGCTTCGTCATCGGTCTCGTAGACAGTCACTAACAGACGATCTTTTGGTAATTTCAATGTTTCGGTCAGAAACTCCCAGGCAAAAGCGATCGCATC
>JBCAXU010000178.1:0-4174 GCA_038533895.1 Pseudomonadota bacterium
ATCTGAAGGTAAAGGTTAATTACGTGGGTGGGTCAATTTTACTTCGGCGATAACGTCGATAAGTGGGTCAATTTTAAACTGGCGTTGACACTAATGCGACGGCTTCTTCTTTAAATTCCTTGGGGTAGCGTTTGTAAGCTCTTTTCTCAGTCATGTTTCACCTCATTGTTCTGACAAGTATTGTCTCTCAATTCGGTGTCCAACTTCATTAGACCAGTACAGAGCTCCGGTTGGAGCTCTTTTCAATTTTTACCATAAATAAACACCCTCGCTCGCATTTTCAGTATCTAACTAAAAATTCGTCTCATTTGTATGCCGATTTTCCTTATAGTCAATTAGTTGATTATGGAGGTTGATATGGAAGTGATTCATCACGGCGGCAAGGATACGGTGACGGGGTCGTGTCATGAGCTTAAGTTTGGCTGTCAGAGTATCTTGCTGGATTGTGGGATGTTTCAAGGGCAAGATTCGCAGCCACTTGAGGTAAAGTTCCCAGTTAAGCACATCCAAGCCTTGGTGGTGACTCATGCACATATTGACCATATAGGCCGGATTCCTTGGCTATTGGTTGCAGGCTTTCAAGGGCTTATTTATTGCACACCAGCAACGGCAGAGTTATTGCCTCTGATGTTAGAAGATGGGCTAAAGTTGCAGCTTGGGCTCAATAAAGGCCAAAGGCATAGAGTATTAGAGCTTGTTCGTAAGCGTATTCGGGCGGTAGATTACCATCAATGGCTACCGATAAAACTCAAGCAGGAGACTGTCTATCTTAGGTTTAATCCAGCCGGGCATATACTTGGCTCTGCGTACGTTGAATTTAAGCGAGCGGATGGTCGTGTGATTGTATTCTCCGGGGATTTAGGGCCGAGAAATACTCCTCTTCTCCCCGACCCCGTTGCTCCCCGCCGAGCCGATACTCTGTTTATCGAGTCTACCTATGGCAACAAAACACACCAGAGTGTCGCCGAGCGAAGTGAGCGTTTGCTCGGTATTATTCAACGTTCGCTACAAGATGGCGGCGCAATCATTATTCCCGCTTTTAGTGTCGGTCGAACTCAAGAGCTCCTGTTCGATATTGAGCAACTCATTCACAATCATCAAATCACCGCCAAGCTACCGGTTATTTTAGATTCACCGATGGCAGCGAAGGTCACGCGCTCTTATCGACGCTTTAAGAAGCTATGGGGTAAAGAAGCCAAGCAAAGACTCGACGCGCACAGACATCCACTTGCGTTTGAACAATGCATTACCGTTGCTGATCACTCAAGCCATAAGGCCTTGGTTAATCGTCTGGCAACTACTGGAGAGCCAGCGATTGTTGTGGCGGCATCGGGGATGTGTCAGGGCGGGCGAGTAATGGCATACCTCAAAGCCTTGCTACCTGACAAGCGTACCGACGTTATCTTTTCTGGTTACCAAGCCCAGGGGACGTTGGGGCATAAATTGCAACAGGGTTGTAAGCAGATAGAACTCGATGGTCAGCCGATTCAGGTCGAGGCGCAACTGCATACTATGTCAGGTTATAGCGCGCATGCTGACCAGCAAGACTTAATAGAGTTTGTTGAGGGGATAGAGCATAAGCCTGAAAGTATTCACCTTATCCATGGTGAGCCTGAGGCCAAGTGCGTCTTCGCCACTATGTTGGAGAAGCGAGGGTATCTGGTTAGATCATGAGCCCTGGCGAGGTATAACTATTAATGGCAAATAGATCCTGAATCACGCTCGTGCCTCGCTGTTCAGGATGACGAGGGCGAAATTTTTAAGCGTCATCCCGGAAGTGAGGAGTGAGCTATCCGGAGTCTGGGTTTTGAGTGCGTTGATTAGATCCTGAATCACGCTCGTGCCTCGCTGTTCAGGATGACAAGGGTGAAAGTTTTCAGCGTCATTCCGGAAGTGAGGAGTGAGCTATCCGGAATCTGGGTTTTGAGTGCGTTGAAGGAGATTCTGAATCACGCTCGTGCCTCGCTGTTCAGGATGACAAGGGCTAAAGGTTTAAGCGTCATTCCGGAAACGAGGTACGAGTTATCCGGAATCTGGGCTATTAGTACCTAGAGGCGAGTGCCTAGTTCCTAGAAACCAAACTCTAGGAACTCGCAACTAAAAACAGATTCTGAATCACACCCAATGGTTTGAACTTTAGCTAAGTTCGTCACAAAATCCGCTTTAGTACTCTATCTGCCTTCACTCGGGTGATCTTACGCATTAACTTTTGCACTGCATCTGGGTAGTCTTCGGCTTTCTCCAACTGTCGGTAGGTACAGATCAATTGTGTATGTTGCAGAATATTGTCCACTTCCTTCTCGAACTGTGGTGTTAAGTGATGGAAGTGGTCTTGAATAAGAATCGCGTTTTCTAAGTCTAGGCTCCAGGCGCGCGGGTTTAGGTTATTACCGGTAATCAACATGTAGCGCTTGTCGACCCAAATACCCTTCAAGTGGAAGCTGTTTTCATCGTGCTTCCATAATCGAATAGAGAGCCTTCTTGCGGCGATGTTTGCTTCATTGGCTTTAGCGAACAAGCGCAAATTACGCTCGTACAGATAAGGCAAGCCGCCAATGGTCTTGAACTCTTCTTCAGGTGAGATATAGAAGTCGTTGGCGGTTTTATCGCCCACCACTATCGTCACTTTTACTCCGCGTCTGAGCGCTTTTTTCACTTCTTTTGCTACGCTGCGCGGGAAGTTGAAATACGGCGTACAAATGAAAATTTCATCCTTGGCTTTGGCCAGCAGTTGATTGATGCCTTGATTGAGCTTATTCCGCTTTTTACCAACGCCAACCATGGGCGTAATGGCAACTTGCTCGTTAGACACGGGTTGAGATTCAAACTGATACTGGGC
Organism: Pseudomonadota bacterium; assembly: GCA_038533895.1. Lineage (GTDB taxonomy): Bacteria > Pseudomonadota > Gammaproteobacteria > Enterobacterales > Vibrionaceae > Vibrio. Next base: position 2,840 of record JBCAXU010000178.1, read on the forward strand.
TTTAGCCAGCGAGCCTCGAAGCTGGCGAATTTGCGCTTTAATCGCTTTGGTCTCAGGCTTAGTGTCTGAGGTGAGATCATTGACCGCGGGGTGGGCAATCAACTCGTTTTGTACAAACCCAACCATGCTATCGGCTAGTGCTTTATTGACTAACAAGTGGTAGCGGTCAAAGCGATAACGTTCTTTGTAATTGAGATAGATATTGTTGAGGCTAGCGCCGCTGTAGAGCACCTGATCATCAATGATGAAACCTTTTAAGTGCAACACACCAAACACTTCTCGGCCACGTACAGGTATGCCATATACTGGCACTTTATGTTGGTGTTTATCCGCAAACGCTTTGTACATGGTGGCATTGGTTTCACCGGGCTCGGCGCCGATCAAACCACGCTGCGCACGGTGCCAGTCGACACAGACATTGATATCTAAACCAGGATTGCGCTGTTTGGCTTGATAGAGCTCGGTCAAGATCTCTCGACCTGCTTCATCGTCTTCAAGGTAAAGGGCCACAAGGTAGATTCGTTTACTTGCCTGACGGATCGCTTCGATTAGGCGAGTCCGAAAATCTTTGGCGGCATACAGCGTTTCAAATTCCGCTGGGTCTTGCGCCAGAGTAGGCAGTTGCTCGAATAAATTCCTATTGGTCATCATGTTGGGTGGATTACCTTTACTTAAAGTGGACAAGGATATTAGCAAACAAAGCGTCGAGTTTCGAGCTGTGAGTGACGAGTTAAGAGTTGCGAGCTTCGAGTTTTTAGTAGTGAGACTTGGTCTCCAGAAAAACATGCTTAATTCGTCTATTCCAACCTTCAAAATAGTTAACTGTGTTTCTATGTCAACGCATTGATGTTCGTCATGAAGCATGAAAATTTAGAAGTCTGGAGTCGTAGCTTTAAGCTTAGCTGCATGGAGTATCGCTCTTTTGGTCACATTCGAGATTTCGGGTTTAAGGATCAGGTTTGCCGTTCGGGGTTTAGCAATATAGCTGAAGGGATGGAGCGCCATAGTTCAAAAGAAAAAGCTCACTTTCTCTCTATTGCGAAAGGTTCGCTTGGTGAGCTTAGGACTCAACCATTAACCATTGATTGCTATTGAGATCCGGTATGTTGCTAAAGATGTGGGAGAGAAAATGGCTGAGGAGTGCCTTCATATCAGTCGTATGTTAGGCTCTCTGATAGTCGTGGTACGCGGGCAGAATAACTAAGTGGAAAGTTCGTTATATTTGATAGTTGACAGCCGATATAAGCCCCCAACAATGGTCACTCGTCACTCGTCACTCGTCACTCGTCACTCGTCACTCGTCACTCGTCACTCGTCACTCGTCACTCGTCACTC
>JBCAXU010000179.1:0-4097 GCA_038533895.1 Pseudomonadota bacterium
GTCAACAGCAAAAGCATTGATAATAAAAATTAGAAAAGATTACGAGATTGATAAGCAAGTTGGTGAGCGCAACGTGTGTTACTACAAGATAGTAGGTGAGCTATGAAACAGTTTAGACATGAGCTACACATCAAATCGCCGAAGTTTAAGCAGATAGCCGAAGCGGTAGCCAAGTATGGCCATTACTACTTTGCCCGAACCCAGAAGCGAAAGCCAACCGGTTACAAGAAGAACGGCAGCTACATCATCATTGAAGGAGATATTCTCAATGGATAAATGGATTGTGCTTAACGCTGTAGCTCGAAACGTTATCAAAGCACTCAAAGATGCAGGTGTTTACGTAAAACCCAAAGCAAGCGACCAGAAAACGATACGAGGCATTATCGATAAACTTCAAGAGCCAGCTATTGCGGCAGGATTTAAGCGAACGGATATTCTAGTAGAGATAGGCAGGATAAACGGAAGAATAACCGATACGCGAGATAATTGATTTGAACAAATGAAAGGAGTTTAGTAAAATATATACATTCCTTCGGGAATAAGCGGTGTGGTAGCTGCTTTGAAAGTTAATTGATAGTGGGTTTAGATTGTAATCTCGGTGGGCTTTTGTCTATCAGTTACGCCCCGCTACCAACGGGGTTACAATCTAAGCCCTTTTTTGTGTCTGTCTCATCATGAGAACCTGAATCCGCGAGGATAGAGACCAGTCACTAGATACTGAAACCTATTAGGTTGAGTGGTAAAGCTAGTCGGACACAATCCCCTTTCTTCAGTCTCCACAGAGATTCATTCCTTACCTTCCTACAGGTATCCGCAATAAAGTAGCTGTGACCAGTTGGCTTTGAGCAGGTTAAATCTACCAACGACATCAGATATTAGAGTTTAACGCTAAGACGCGGACAAGCATTGCTTAAGCTGGGTGATACCGAAAGGCTTTGTCAGAGATGACTTTAAACATGGCATGATACCAAACTCTTTTATCTATCTTGTTTACTTATTCTAGGCTTGGGATATATCACCCAGTAATGTCTTAGATGAACTATTGAGATAAATAAATGTACAGATTCATAGCTGATAAAAAACTATATCGATGGATGAATGGGAGAACCCCTAGCCAGTGCATAGAGGAGTACTGCAAGTTAATGGAGTCTAGTGGGGTGAATGTTGGCGCTCTACCTGCATTTTGTAAGCTTACAGAGAGTTGGGAATTTTATGGCAAGGGAGTTAAAGAGCATAGATACATAAACTCACCAATGCTTATAAATGCCTTTCTTGATGCAAATGTGTCAATTGATAATGTAACGAGTATATATATGCGATTTTTTCATTTTGAGAAAGGTTGCTTTTTAATTGATGGAGTAGAAGTTCTTGGCGCAATGTTCATGGCCTTAAGTGGTGAATTGATTTTAAGTGCATCGATCAGAGATAAAGGAAAGCTTGATTACTTAATATACTCACTTTCTGACTATGATTTTAAGAGAGGAATGGATGATACAAATTACCATTGCGATGTTGATAAAAGTAAGGATTCTGATTCTGATATTTGCAGAGGTATCGCAAAGGTTTGCTTCGTGTCTGCTTTATATGAATCGACAGGATCTGGAATTGTTAAGGATGGATTATGGAGAAATAGATTTAAGCATAATGGCATTGCCAAGGTAATTGAATATCCAGAACCAAAGAGAAAGGTTGCATGGCACTTTAGGCAGTTGAGGCATGAAAGGTACTATAGAGGGAAAAACTCTAACTTAGAAGTTGGTAGTAGGTGGGTATTCGTTTGTCCTGACGAGTTTAAGAATTCAATTAAAACGGTACTTAACTGATGCCTAGCATTACAACTCTATCCAAATACATCAGAAAGAAGAAAAAACAATTAGAGAAACAAACCAATAAGCTAATTTACTCAAAGGAGCTTCACGACAAGACAAAGGCAAAGGAGGAGATTGCCCGTCTTGAGAAAGAGCTCCTAGATTTAAACCAGAAGTTAGCCTATCAAAAGGTAATGAGTGATGTGCAGCGAGATAAAGCGACTAAAGAAACTGAGCGAGTGCATGATGCTGTCGAAGTCGACGCGGGATGCAGTCAAGTGGGCTCTGGAGCGCCTTGGTGAGAAGCAAGAGTTAGCAAAAGTAGCAAGTGCTAGCAATAGCTACCCAGAAGAGTTTGAGTGGATATGGTCAGCCAAGCCAGAGCGTGAAGGCTCAAACCCTAAAAAGCAAGCCTACCAAGCGTGCAAAGCTAGAATTAAAGATGGTGCCACTTGGCGTGATTTGGCTGAGGGGTTGAAGAGATACAGAAGATATTGTGACGCAAAGAAACTGACGGGCAGCGAGAAGGTTCAGCAAATGTCCACGTTCTTTGGCACTAAAGAATCATTTAAGGAGTCATGGGCATATGCAGCAAATCAACCAGCAACTAATGCAACAGGCAACAGAAGGCTCACAGCCGAAGAAGAACGAAATCAAGAACTACTCAGAAAGTACGGACACGCTGCCGCACCAACTGAACGGTCAATCAATACAGATGAGTATTCCAGACTGGATCAACGTCAAGTTCAACGAAGCATTCCAGAACAAGTGGAACAGGAAGGAGTTACCATCGACTTGGATTCAGGGGATTGGAGTTCTCACAGTCAGTCAAATTCGTAAGGCTGTTAGCCGATCGCTTATCGAGGGTGACGGTTGGCCGCCATCATTGCCAGAGTTTATCAAGATGGGCAAGGAGTCAGGTTTTGATTACGATGCGAGTTTTGATCGATTCATCAACCACGAAAAGCTAAGTGATATTGAGTTTTTCGCGGCGCAAGACATTGGTCACGAATGCCGAACTAGACTAGAGGAAGGCAAGGCCCGCAAGAAGTGGACGCAAGCCATTAAGAAGTACGAACAGAGAGCCGAAGACGGGACCTTACCAAAACGTGGGCAAAAGGCGATTGCCAATACAAACAAGAAAGTTGGGTGTGATTGGTTGGCACCGGATGGTAACTACTACACATGCCCGGCTGAATACTACGCCGCAAAGATGCGTGGCGACACGGTTTAGTTTAACCCTATAGGAGATAGAGAGATGTTTACCCATTTAAATACAGCACAAAAGCCACCAAAGAAAGGTGATGTAATTGTAATTGAAACCAAGCGCAATAAGGGCAAAAAGGTAATACTAAAAGTTGCCGATGTTGTTGATTGTGGTTACGGCGTAGAGGTTATCGTTAGCAACGGTCAAAACAAATACTTTAACTGGGAAATGTTCCTAACCGGTGATTCTTGGGTTTGGCGTGTGTGGAATCTTGGAGAGGTTCAATTTACCTCAATAACAAACACAATGACGCGAATTGATGATTTATAGGAGATAGAGAGATGAAAAAGGCAGTATTCCTTTACGATTACACGGGAATCATGGCTCAGCCTTGGCTTGATGCTGGTTATGAGTGTTGGTGTTTTGATGGACAGCATGAATTAGGAATTACACGAGAAGGAAATCATGTAAAGGTAGGTATGTGGTTCGACGCTTACCGAACAAGTGAGCATGTAAAGCAGATCAAAGAAATGGTTGGAGATGCTGAGATTGTCATTGGTTTCCCAGAATGCACAGACCTGACCGTTGCAGGTGCGAGGCACTTTAAGTCAAAAGCAGAGAAAAACCCAGCATTCCAAGCCGAAGCTGTAGAACTGGCAAGACTTGTTATGTATCTAGCTGATGAGTTTAATTGCCCTTATGCGTTGGAGAATCCTGTCGGCGTTATGTCTTCGATATGGAGGCAATCAGACTTCTCTTTCAACCCTTGTGATTATTCTGGGTACTTGCCTGAAGATGATAAACATCCTCTATACCCAAATGTTTACCCATCACGAGACAGGTACAACAAAAACACCTGCATATGGTCTGGTAATGGCTTTGTCATGCCGGAAAGAAAACGAATTGAACCTTTATACAAGGAAAATCCAGGCTGGAAGCATTGTGGAGGAAAGTCACTAAAAACAAAGAACATAAGAAGTGCAACACCTCGCGGTTTTGCAAAGGCAGTATTTGAATTTAACGGTTTAACCCTATAGGAGATAGAGAGATGAAATTATTCACTCATGTTCTTGTAATTTACG
>JBCAXU010000180.1:0-4084 GCA_038533895.1 Pseudomonadota bacterium
ATTAGTTTCAACAAAAACTTGGTGACCTTGAGATACTAGCTCGCGAACGCTAGCTGGGATCATGCCAACACGGTATTCGTGGTTTTTGATTTCCTTAGGTACGCCAATAATCATCCTGAATCCTCATTTTATATTGGTTGTATAAACTATGTTAGTTGCATTAGCTGTGTGTAGGGTAATTCTGTCGAATTAATATCTAGTATAGATAGGTTTAATTAAAATTTGATACTGAATATTAAAAAGTTGTAGTATATTTTTTTGCAAGGAAGTAATAAGGTGGAATAAAAAATGGCAGACAACAATAAAAAGCCGTCCAAGGATCTAGACCGTATCGACCGCAACATTCTTAATGAGTTGCAAAAAGATGGTCGTATTTCGAATGTAGAGTTATCGAAGCGCGTTGGGCTTTCTCCCACGCCGTGTTTGGAACGTGTCCGTCGATTAGAACGTCAGGGATATATCACGGGCTATACTGCGTTGCTAAACCCTCAATACCTCGACGCATCGTTGCTGGTATTTGTTGAAATTACGTTAAATCGTGGTGCGCCAGATGTGTTTGAGCAGTTCAATACGGCGGTACAGAAACTGGATGATATCCAAGAATGTCACCTTGTTTCCGGGGATTTCGACTACTTATTGAAAACTCGTGTATCTGACATGAGTGCTTACCGTAAATTGCTAGGTGATACCCTGCTGCGTCTTCCAGGTGTGAATGACACTCGTACCTACGTGGTAATGGAAGAAGTGAAGCAAACAAATCAGTTGGTGATCAAAACTCGCTAACTTTGCCAAAGCGTTGGGGTTAAGTCTGAATAGCTTTCCATATTCTGACGTTAAGCAATTGGGTTTTTGCCCTTGATATGGTTAAATCGATAGTCCGAGCAGCATGGCTGCTCGGACTATTTTTTTCTTGTTTTTTATGCTGTTTGGTATTAATTCCAAACTCGGACAGTTTGGCGTCATTTAAAGATACAGTTGGTTATGTTCAAAGAGACCAAAAATAAAGTGGAAACCATCATTAAAACCGGAGAAGACGCGCAGACTGCTCGTCTTACAGGCCCGCAGCGCCTTCAAGAGTGTAGCTTGATTGTGGTTGTGCTTGCGTCGATCCTGCTCGCGGTGGCGTTGTTTACCTTTAGTGCGGCAGACCCTTCATGGTCGCAGACCTCATGGGGCGGCGAGATTAACAATGCAGGTGGTATCGTAGGCGCTTGGCTTGCCGACACCCTGTTTTTTACTTTTGGCTCTCTAGCTTATGTATTGCCGTTTGTTGTGAGCGTAACTGCCTGGGCGCTATTACGTAAACGTGATGCGGACGATCCGCTTGATTTGATGCTATGGGGAACCCGTTTACTCGGGTTAACCATCCTTATTTTGACCAGTTGTGGCCTAGCGGATATCAACTTTGACGATATTTGGTATTTCTCATCAGGTGGTGTGATTGGTGATGTACTCACCAGTCTGGCGTTACCTACGCTCAATCTGCTTGGCACCACGTTAGTCTTCCTGTTTCTGTGGGGCGCTGGGTTTACTTTGTTAACCGGTATTTCTTGGCTCACCATCGTTGACTGGTTGGGCGAGAAAACCATCGCTTTATTGACAGCAGTGGTGAACAAACTTCGTGGTCGTGATGATGAAGTGATCCAAGCTGAGCTCAATCATCAACAGGAATTTGACCCATCGCAGCACCAGCCATCGGCTCGAGAGCAGCCTATTAATGAGCAGGTGGCGCTAGCGCCAGACACAGAGCCCGATACGCCGCGTCGTTTCAATATCCATATGCCAGAGGCTGCGGTCGAAGCGAGTAAGGTTGATGCCAGCGCACACAATGAGCCTAAGCTTTCTCCACAAGAGGACGCTGAGGCTGAGTGCCCCCCAAATTTGAATGCAACTATTGAAGAGTTAGAGCAAGCGGCGCTTAGCCAAGGCGATATGGGGTCATTCGAAGCAGAGACACCGCAGCCTGTTCAACAACCTGAAACGGCCCTCCAACTAGACGTTGAGCCTCAGCCAGAATCGTTACCTTGGCAGCAAGAAACGGTGGAAGAGAGCATTGTCCAACCGACCATCAGCGAACAAGAGCTCGATCAGATTTCTACTGAAATTGAACCTGAGCAGGAGAATCAGCAGCCAACTATCTCTTCGTTTGATGTTGCTGAGGATGTTGAAGATGACGAAACACCTCTCAGTCATCCAGAACAGGATCAAGATGCAGCAGCGTTACATAACCTGGTTGAAGAAGCTCAAGCGAAAGTCGCGGCGCAGCAAAACCCATTCTTGGTACAGCAAGAACCGAATTTACCTAAGCCGACTGAGCCTATGCCGACCCTGGAGCTGTTGTACCATCCAGAGAAGCGCGAAAACTTCATTGATCGCGATGCACTAGAACACATCGCACGCCTTGTAGAAGCCAAGCTGGCGGACTACAAAATTCAAGCCACTGTGGTTGATATTTTTCCGGGCCCGGTCATTACCCGATTTGAATTAGACCTGGCTCCAGGGGTAAAAGTCAGCCGTATCTCGAGTCTGTCGATGGACTTGGCACGCTCACTATCAGCAATGGCGGTGCGTGTTGTTGAAGTTATCCCAGGTAAACCATACGTGGGCCTTGAATTGCCGAATATGAGCCGTCAAACCGTTTACTTCTCTGATGTGGTGGGCAGTCAACAATTTATCGAGGCCAAATCACCGACTACGGTAGTGTTGGGTCAAGATATTGCGGGTGAAGCGGTGGTGGCGGATCTATCTAAGATGCCTCATGTTTTGGTAGCAGGTACCACTGGCTCAGGTAAGTCGGTCGGGGTCAATGTGATGATTCTGAGTATGCTGTATAAGGCGACACCTGAAGACGTCCGATTTATCATGATTGACCCGAAAATGCTGGAACTGTCGGTGTACGAAGGGATTCCTCACCTGCTTTCTGAAGTGGTCACAGATATGAAAGATGCGTCCAATGCACTACGTTGGTGTGTTGGCGAGATGGAACGCCGCTACAAGCTGATGTCTGCGCTCGGCGTGCGCAATATCAAAGGCTTCAACGATAAGCTCAAAATGGCCGCTGAGGCTGGGCACCCCATTCACGATCCGTTGTGGCAACCTGGCGATAGCATGGACGAACAAGCGCCACTGCTTGAGAAGTTACCTTATATAGTTGTTATCGTTGATGAATTCGCTGATCTGATGATGGTGGTGGGTAAAAAGGTTGAAGAGCTAATTGCTCGCTTGGCGCAAAAAGCTCGTGCGGCGGGTATTCACCTGATTTTGGCTACTCAACGTCCATCAGTAGATGTGATCACTGGCTTGATTAAAGCCAATATCCCAACACGCGTGGCATTTACTGTATCGACCAAAACCGACTCGCGTACCATTCTTGATCAAGGTGGCGCAGAATCACTACTGGGCATGGGTGACATGCTGTACTTGCCACCAGGCTCAAGTCATACGGTCCGTGTGCATGGCGCATTTGCCTCAGATGATGATGTTCATGCGGTGGTGAACAACTGGAAAGCGCGCGGTAAGCCAAACTATATCGAAGAAATCACCAACGGTGACCAAGGTCCAGAAGCGCTACTGCCTGGTGAAAAGTCAGAGGCCGACGAGGAGACGGATCCACTGTTTGACCAAGTGGTAGAGCACGTTGTGCAATCGCGCCGAGGGTCAGTGTCTGGTGTGCAACGTCGTTTCAAAATCGGTTATAACCGTGCGGCGCGTATTGTCGAACAACTGGAAGCTCAGGGTATTGTCAGTGCACCAGGTCATAACGGCAACCGAGAGGTGCTAGCGCCAGCGCCCGGCCGAGAGATGAACTAGTGCTTAACAGCGGGCTTCGCCTTTCGAGAGCGGACTTCGTCCTGCGAGGGGCTAGAGTGCTTCGCTCCGAGATCGGGCTGCGCCCTTCGAGAGGAGCTTTTGATGAGCGAGTCGAAAGTTTCAGGTAAATCTGGATGGAATTTAAGCTTAATTGTCTGAATTTAAAGTAAAAGGGTTGACATAAACTGTCAACCCTTCAAGATTTTCTCGCTTCTCGCTTCTCGCTTCTCGCTTCTCGCTTCTCGCTTCTCGCTTCTCGCTTCTCGCTTCTCGC
>JBCAXU010000181.1:0-3928 GCA_038533895.1 Pseudomonadota bacterium
CACTCGTCACTCGTCACTCGTCACTCGTCACTCGTCACTCGTCACTCGTCACTCGCTTCCCGCCGCTCTCAAACTAATCTCGCCACCGATAAAGCTCTCGATGCCTTGCTCGGTTTCGAGCAGCACCGCGCCTTGTTCATTAATACCTCGTGAGGTGCCAACAATCTCACGTGGGCCCATAATCAGTTTGATTGGGCGGCCGATAAAGTTGTCGAGGCGATTCCAGCGCTCGACGAAGCCTTGCATCCCATAAAGCTCGTAATCTGACAACGCCTGATGCAATGTTTTGATTAAGGTGATCGCCAGCTGATTGCGGTCAAACGATTGTGATTGAGCCACTTCAGTTAAGCTTGACCAAGGTTGGGTGATGCCCTCGGTGTTTTCCGCCATCATTAGGTTCATGCCCATCCCGATCACTAGATTTGCCGCCGCGCCCGCTTGCCCAGACATCTCCACCAATATGCCCGCTAGCTTACGGTCTTGATAGTAAAGGTCGTTCGGCCATTTAAGCTTAACACCAGAGAGTCCGAGCTTCTCCAGTGCTTCGACAATCGCTACGCCGACAACCAAGCTCAGTCCCATTGCTGCCGCCATGCCCGCGTCTAAGCGCCAATACATCGATAGGTATAGGTTTGCACCAAACGGAGAGACCCATTCGCGGCCGCGACGCCCGCGTCCTTTGGCTTGATATTCGGCAATGCACACCGAGCCTGATTGCAAGCTATCGATGCGGTCGAGTAGATATTGGTTGGTGGAATCAATAATCGGGATAAGCGTAACGGGCGTGGATAGCGCATCCGTCAACACTTGCTGGTTGAGTAGCTGTATCGGCGTTGCCAGTTGGTAGCCTTTACCTTGCACACGGAAGATATCAACTCCCCACTGCTCTATGCCTTTAATGTGTTTACTTATCGCCGCTCGGGTCAGGTTTAGCTGCTCGCCCAGCTGTTCCCCTGAGTGAAATCCACCTTGTGCCAAGGTGTTTAAAATAGCAAGCTTAACGGAATGGTCTTTCATTAGCGGCTCTCCAATATCTGCTCAAGTGTGGTCTCAGCATCCGATCCCATAAAACGTACTTCGTGTTCAAGGGTGATTTGGTAGCGCTGCTTTACTTTATCGCGAATATGCGCCGCAAGGTTGACCACATCATCGGCGCTGGCGTTATTGGCGTTAATCAGCACTAACGCTTGGTTTTGATGTACCTGAGCGCCGCCGATGGTAAAGCCTTTAAGCTGGCATTGGTCGATCAGCCAGCCAGCAGCGACTTTCATTCCGTTGTCGGCTGGATAAGCGACAATCTCTGGGAATTGTTGTTTAAGTTGGTCAAAATGCGCGTGAGATATCACTGGGTTTTTGAAAAAACTCCCCGCGTTACCTGTGACGTTTGGATCGGGCAACTTTTCCATTCGAATCTGACAGACACGTTGAAAAATATCGCTTGCTGTCGGAGTGCTCTCTGCTAATGATTTGAGTGGTCCGTATTCAATCTTAGCTTGCCACTGCTTAGTGAGCTTTAGCCCCACCGCCACAATCACTACCTTTCTTTTCAGCTCACGTTTAAATATTGAATCTCGGTAACCAAATTGGCACTCATCAACACTCAATCTGCGTACTTCAAAGCTATCAAGATCAAGCACATCGACATAATCACACACATCTTTCAGCTCTACACCATAAGCGCCGATATTTTGAATGGGTGCGCTGCCGACACAGCCGGGAATCAATGCTAAGTTTTCCAGCCCCGGATAACCTTGCTCAACCGACCAAGCGACCAGTGAAGGCCAATCTTCACCGGCTGCAACATGCAAATGCCACGAGTGCTCTGATTCAGATACCTGCTTACCCTGTAATCGATTGACGACCACTACGCCCGCAAAAGGCGCGGTGAACAACATATTGCTGCCTTTGCCGAGCAGCAGTTTGGGTAACTCAGCCCACTGTGGATTTTGATAAATCGCCATTAAGTCATCAAGCGTATGCGCTTCGACTAACCATTGGCAGGTTTGAGGGATGGCGAAAGTGTGGTACTGGCTTAGGTCTGCGTTGGCTTTTGGCTGCATAGTGGTCGGCACTGTGTTGTGAATAATGGTGGTGCGCATAGGGATTTGCATTGTGTTGACGGGGTAATCTAAACTGCCTGCATTCTACCCCAATTTTACCGCGGATTTTACTCTTTGATCGGCTCATTGACTATCGAACCTCTCGACCCTATTAAACTTCCTTTGGTTGCCCGCCTGTATAAAGCGCATTATCCCTCAGGCAAAGCCAAAAAAGATGAGTTGACGCTCGCAGGTTATCATCAAAACCAAATCGCCGCTGTGGTGCGCTTTCGCAGTTTAGATCAATATCGACTGTTAACCGGGATGCTGGTGGTGCCGGAATGTCGTCAACAGGGTTTTGCTCACCAATTGATGGCGCACTGCCAGCAGCAGGTGTTGCAACAAGGTGACTACTGCTTTGCCTACGCCCACCTAGAAGATTTTTACGCGCAATATGGCTTCATATCGCTTGAAGGTTCAGAGTTGCCGAATCCGCTCAACAGCTTGTTTGAACGCTACAGCCGAAGCAAAATTCTGGTGGCGATGCGTTATCAAGCTATGGTATGAGCTCGGTAAAAATATCTCGGTTGATAGTAACGGCTGCTAACAATCTCATTGTTATCAACCCTGTAAAGCATTTGCTTTATAAACCACTTGCTTCATAATATTTTGGTGGTTGAGGGAGCGAACATGAAAAGCGTCGAAAAGATTTTACAAACGGTGAAGCGTGAGGGAGCGGTGACGGCTAAGCAAATTGCCGATGAGCTGAGCATGACCACCATGGGTGCTCGTCAACACTTGCAGGCGCTTGAAGATGACGGTTTGTTAGCATTTGAAGACCTCAAGGTCAAAGTGGGCCGACCTACTCGCCACTGGTCTTTGACGCAAAAAGGGCACGCGCAGTTTGCTGATCGCCACGGCGAACTCACTATTCAAGTGATTGAGGCGGTCGAGTCGCTATTTGGCACTGATGGTTTGCAGAAAGTCGCGGATGAACGCGAAGCGCAAACCTATCAATTCTATGCTTCACAGTTGGAACAGTGTCGCACTCTGGAGCAAAAGTTGGCCCGCTTGGTCGAACTGAGGCAACAAGAGGGCTATATGGCTGAGTTTGAGATCAAAGATAAAGGCTTTGTCTTGATTGAAAACCATTGCCCTATCTGTAAAGCGGCCACCCGATGTCCTAGCTTGTGCCAATCTGAATTAAATATCTTTCAGCGTTTATTGGGTGAAGAATATACCGTGTCGCGCAGCGAACATATTGTCTCTGGCGAAAGACGTTGCGTGTATCATATCGTTCCTCGTTAAGGCTCTGCCTTTCTCTATTCTAAAAAATAACACACCTGCATTACCCCAAACCTCCGTTATCGACTATTTTTAATAGTGTGTTGATAAATCAATCAACAGTGATGGAGGCCGTATGCAATCACCTTTAATCAATCAAACTTTGCCGTCGTTCGATGAGTTAATGGCGATGGCAGAGAGTAACCCCGACGGTTTCAACCAGTTTAAGCAAGAGATGTGTGAAGAGATGATTCAATCGGCCTCGGAACAAATGCAAGCTAGGTTGTGGGCACAACAAAGCCATATCGACCGGGTGTTGAGTAATTGCAAGAATCCCAACCAAGCGAACGTGGTGTTGATGCGAGAACTGGTCTCGCAAATGGTTAAGTTCCAAGACGTACTTGACAGTGACTGCAGCGATCTCGAGAACAAACCCAAAGCAGAGGTGATCCCTTTCGATAGCTGGCGTTGAGCGGTAATAAGTTTGAAGTGACGAGTTACGAGAAATGAGTACTTGACAATAGAAGCCTATCGTTCATAGTTTTCGCCACTCGCCACTCGCCACTCGCCACTTCAAACTTATTACCGCTCAACGCCAGCTATCG
>JBCAXU010000182.1:0-3918 GCA_038533895.1 Pseudomonadota bacterium
CAACGCTATGTTTCTGGAACCATGGCGCTGCGTGAGATTTTGTTCGAAGTAAGGCTCAGCGAGATTCTTGCAGACGAAATGGTCTGTTTAATGAAACCAAATCACCCTCTAGTAGGCAGTGAAATGACCATTGATACCTATTTGGCGTGCAACCATATCGGAATTCTGGATAAGGATCTCGCTGAGCCTTACTTCGAACAAAATCTCACGCAGCGCCATGGTTCCAGAAACATAGCGTTGTCTGTTTCTGATTTTGGCAGCGCTGCTACACTATGCCACCACACCGAATTACTGTTGACCTGCTCAAAGATGTGGGCACAACAAGCCAAGCAAGCACAAGGGTTGGTAAGTCAACCTCTACCGTTCGAGTACGGCCAAGTTGCTTACAGTTTGGTCTGGAACCCTGCTAGCTTAAACGATCCTGCTTTGCGTTGGGTTCATCAGCAGCTCACTCAGGTATAAACCGTTGGCAGTAAAATGGGGTTCCCAATTCGATGGATGAGCTGTTGGTGAAATTGCTCGATTTGTTGTTGACTGCATGCTGGCCAGTTTAATGCCTCTCCCACGACGCCGTGGTGTTGAAACGCATTTAAACGTACGGTGACCGACTCGGGAAGCTGTTTTATCAAACCAATCACAGCCTCCACTTCCTGTTCGAGATCACTGACTCCGGGAATGTGTAACAATCGAAGCTCATGCAACTTGCCCATCTCAGCCAATAGATGCAATGACCGGAGCACACGATGGTTACTTCGGCCCACTAGCCATTGATGGGTATCTTGCTGCCACGATTTCAAATCTACCATTGCGCCGTCTAATACAGGCGCTAGTTTTCGCCATCCCTGCTCACTGAGTTCGCCATTGCTATCGATAAAACAGGTCAAATGGCTGAGTTTGGGCTCTGCTTTTATTCGGCTAAACAACTCAACCACAAATGGCAGCTGTAATGTTGCCTCGCCGCCCGATATGGTCACGCCACTAATGAAAGGGCTTTGTTTGGCAATCAAGCTCAGCATTTCAGTGACGGTGTAACTCAACACTTTGGGACTAGATTGATGCTGACAGACTTCGATACACAGATCGCAATCGGTACAAGCAGACGCATCCCAATGCACTCGCTGCTGACTATCGACACTCAGTGCTTGGCTTGGGCATCTAGTGACACAATCTCCACAATGATTGCAATGGTTGATGGTATGTGGATTGTGACAATTGAGACAGCGAAAGTTACAGCCTTGCAGAAAAATGACCAAACGGTTTCCAGGGCCATCAACACAGGAAAAGTTTAGGATTCGACTGACTTTCGCTACTTTGGTCATCTTACACCCTATTGCTCGAATCTCGGGGTCGTTTCCAAGCTAGCGACTCGAGGCCGACGTTGCAAAATTTCGGTATTGTTCGCCGCTTCCGCACCGAGAAACGTAGTGTTGGTTCTTGACCCTTGCTGTTCAAACTTTGCGATATCAGACAGCTTAACCATGTACCCTGTCACGCGCATCAGGTCATTCGAACTCACGTTTGCCGTGAACTCTCGATACCCCATACTCAGTGCCCCTTTACACAGATTAAACATGGCCTCTGGATTAGCTTTAACAGTTTCATCTATGGTCAAAATATCACTGATACCCGAGGTGTAGTATTGGTGATGTGCCGCCGTTGCTTGAATATAACTCACGGGATCTGGCTCATGGCCGTAAGGAATACGAACGCCTGGTGTCACCCCCTTATCCAAGCTTATCCCGCCTTGTGCGTGCAGTAGCGCCTTTCCATTCAGTCCATACTTAACTGGCAGTGCCTCGACCAATTCTGCGAGTTTACGCGAAATGTCATGAGCCAGCGTATTCGCTTGCTGATCATACCCATAACGTTTGTCACTCGCTACTTGCTCCAGCAGAATATGAACCGCCTCTGCCATTCCATAAATACCAAACATGGGTGCGAAGCGTTTCTCGTTGATCAACCCTTCGGCGGCCAGGAAGCCTTGGAAAAAGTTGGATTGCTCGTGTAAATAGCTTGCGCGTGCATCCATCAATTCGGTCATCAGTCGGCTGTATTGAGGCAGCAAGTGTTGAATGAAATGGTCACGATCGTGAGCCAGCAACGCCACTTGTTTTAGATTCATCCTCACTAAGGTATTGGAGCCACCAGCAAGGGGAAGTGAGTTATAGCAACTGACGATACCGAACTGTTTGTCACCATACGCCGCAGCATGCATCGGATAATTTGCGATATGCGGTTTACTGCAGTGACAAATATTGGTGGTTGCATGGCGCAGCAGCTCATCGGGCGTCACACTTGGGTCATACATAAAGGTCAAGTTAGGCGCAATTTGTTTGAGTTCAGCGTCTATGGTGAGAATGGTTCGGCAAATCACATTGTCACTCGGGCCAATATTGACGTGCATAAACGCATCAGGCAGTGTTCTATCTAACATCACCCAAAAGCGTTTTAGTTTCTGGTAGATCTCCTGCTCACTAAGCGAACCGACAAAAGGGAGCAG
The DNA here is from genome assembly GCA_038533895.1 of Pseudomonadota bacterium. Lineage (GTDB taxonomy): Bacteria > Pseudomonadota > Gammaproteobacteria > Enterobacterales > Vibrionaceae > Vibrio. Next base: position 2,501 of record JBCAXU010000182.1, read on the forward strand.
TACGTCATCCAACTGTCCAAGATAGACAGGAATATTGGTGACTGAGGGTACGTGATGGTAAAGAATGGTGAGATGATTTAGCGCATCATCAAAGTCTTGCGCCGGCTGCAACTCAAGATATTCAGAACCTTGGCTGAGGAACTTAGCGTAGTCAGGTAATACATAACGCGGCTTAAATGGCGCATGCCCTTCAAACATATCGCACAATATGCCCTGTTCCATCGCCTGTTTGAGCGGTGTCGATGCTGGGACATAGTCCAAACTTGCTTCGGCTTCGAGAGCAAGAAACTGATTCTTTTGCTTGGGTGACAGTGTCGCATCATTAATGATATTGCGTACACGGGTTTGAAACTCGTTGTGGGATACAGTCATAGATTAATCCTTATTATTTTTATGGATTTTATCTAGTGCAGCACCTGCCCACCATTGAAATATGGTTGGCATTCGATTTCCAAAATGGAAATCAACTTGTCAAAGAAAAGCCTCGGCATGCCGAGGCTTTCTAATCCTATTTCAAGCTAGAGCTTGAAGCGCTGAATTTCTTGTTCTAGCTCATGAGAGAGTTCAGATAGCTGAGCCGCTTGAGAGGCTGCATCATGGGCTTCGTCAGCGAGTTCATTTGAAACATCACGAATACCGACTGTGTTGCGGGTGATCTCAGAGGTCACTGACGCTTGTTCCTCGGCGGCTGAGGCAATCTGTGTTGCCATATCACTGATACGCTCCACCGCAGTTTGAATTTGCGTTAGGCTTACCGCTGCTGAGTCTGCATCTGACACGCTGGTTTCCGCCAGCTGACGGCTGTCGTCCATAATACTGACTGCTTTGCCAGTCGTGGACTGCAGCGTTTCAATCATTTGTTGAATCTCTTGCGTCGACGCGTGAGTGCGTTGGCTAAGCACGCGAACCTCGTCCGCAACGACAGCAAAACCACGACCTTGCTCACCAGCGCGCGCTGCTTCGATCGCGGCGTTAAGTGCAAGTAGATTGGTTTGCTCGGCAATATCTTGAATCGTCGACAAGATAGTACTGATGCTGTGACCGTGTGCTTCAAGCTCTTGAATAACCTCAGTTGCAACTTGAACTTCTGTGGCTAGATTCTTAATCGAGCCCTGAGTTTGAACAACCTGATCGCCCCCGTGTACACAAGCACTCACCGCTTCTGATGAGTTTTGCGCGGTGTGGTCCGCATTACCCGCAATTTCTTGTGTTGCAGCAGCCATTTCATTGATTGCAGTCGCGACCATGTTGATTTCGTCTTGTTGCAAACGAATACGAGCGCTGCGCTCCTCCGCCTGCTGCGCGGTCTGTTTAGACTGCTCAGATAGAGAGGCTGAAACTAAGCTCAACTTAGAGACCATCGCATGCATGTTGCCGACGAAGGTGTTGAAGTTTGTCGCTAACTGACCTACTTCATC
>JBCAXU010000183.1:0-3900 GCA_038533895.1 Pseudomonadota bacterium
GAAACTCAGTATGTTGTTTAATAATTACTCAATTTCGGGCGGTTTGGTTTTCTGTCCGAATAACGCAACAAAGCCGGAGGGAACAGATGAGTTCATCTGCTTCGATTAAACAAAATTCGCCTAAGAAGCCGTTATTTACCCGCTTCTTAGACGCCGTTGAGTATTTGGGGAACCTATTACCCCATCCAATCACTCTATTTGCTATCTTCTGCTTAGCGATCTTGGTCCTATCTGGTATTGCCGGCTTTTTTGAAGTAGCGGTTATGGATCCTCGTCCTGAGGGTGCTAAAGGTCGTGCCGCCGATGGCATGATTCATGTCGTCAGCCTGCTTAATGCTGATGGTCTAGAGCTCATTGTTACCAATCTCGTTAAAAACTTTGTGGGCTTTGCACCGTTAGGTACCGTTTTAGTGGCCATGTTAGGTGTGGCGATCGCTGAGTACTCAGGTCTATTGTCTGCTGCGATGCGTGGCATGGTGATGGGTGCGTCTAAGCGTATGGTCACTGTGACCGTGGTGTTTGCGGGTATCATCTCTAACACGGCGTCAGAGCTGGGTTACGTGGTATTAATTCCGCTAGCGGCGATGCTCTTCCACTCACTGGGTCGTCATCCACTTGCTGGTTTGGCGGCAGCGTTTGCGGGTGTTTCTGGCGGTTACTCGGCTAACTTGTTGATTGGTACTGTTGATCCACTGCTGTCTGGTATTACAGAAACCGCAGCGCAAATGATCGATCCGACTTACACCGTTGGGCCTGAAGTGAACTGGTACTTCATGTTTGTATCGACCTTCTTCATTGCGATTACAGGTGCTTTCGTCACCGAGAAAATCGTTGAGCCGAAATTGGGCAAATACAACGATGAAGAAGCATCGGAAGATCTATCGCAAGATAAGATGGGTAAGCTTAGCGAGATCGAGAAGAAAGGTCTGAAGCTCGCGGGTGTTGCTGTTCTTGCTGTATCGGCCCTCCTTGCGTGGACGATTGTTCCTGCTGACGGGATTCTGCGCTCTGATGCAGGCACGGTAGCTGGCTCGCCATTCCTTAAGAGTATTGTTGCTTTTATCTTTGTATTCTTTGCGATTCCAGGCTTTGTTTACGGCAAAGTGGTTGGCACTATGAAGACTGACCGCGACGTGATTGATGCAATGGCCAAGTCTATGTCTTCGATGGGTATGTACATTGTTCTGGTGTTCTTCGCGGCTCAATTTGTTGCATTCTTCAAGTGGACTAACTTCGGTCAAGTATTCGCGGTTGCAGGTGCCAGCTTCCTACAAGAGATTGGTTTGACTGGCCCGATGCTGTTCTTCGCATTTATCCTCATGTGTGGCTTTATTAACCTGATGATCGGTTCGGCCTCGGCACAGTGGGCAGTTACAGCGCCTATCTTCGTGCCTATGCTAATGCTAGTCGGTTATGCGCCAGAGACTATCCAGGCGGCTTACCGTATCGGTGACTCAACCACCAACATCATTACGCCGATGATGAGCTACTTCGGTCTGATCTTGGCTGTGGCAACTCGTTACATGAAGAACCTAGGTATTGGTACACTGATCGCGACCATGCTGCCGTACTCAATCTGCTTTATCGTAGGTTGGAGTCTGCTGTTCTACCTTTGGGTGTTTGTGTTTGGTCTGCCCGTTGGTCCTGGCGCAGCGACTTACTACACGCCTTAATTTTCAGGTTGAACTTGATTTGATCAAAGCCGGAGCAGTGAGCTCCGGCTTTTTTTATGCGTGGAGCTCACCAAGGCAGGGTTTGACAAGCGTCGTGGGGCGACTTTACTTATAGGCTTACAAAGTAGGCATTGGATGGTCGGATGCTGGGAAGTGGGCGAGGTAGACGAATGAGGCAGTTTCTACAGCGATTAACATCTTTTTGTGTGATGGCCTGCTTACCTGCGTTCGCGCAAACGTCTATTCAACTGGTAACGCTCGACTACCCACCTTATATCGAAACTCGCCAGGATGAACTGTCAGGAGTTGCGATCGAATTGGTGGAGTCGATATTTGCGGAGCTTAATCAACCTATCACTATTGAAGTTTTGCCTTGGGCTAGGGCGTTGAGTTTAGTTGAGTATGGTCGAGCAGATGCCATTTTTACCGCTTTCAAAACACCAAGCCGAGAGCGTTTTGCCCACTTCAGTGATCAGGTGTTGTTCGTTCAAAACATCAGTTTAGTCGTCCGTTCATCTTCTTCGATATCCAGCCAAGATTTTTTTACCCAAGATCATTCGACTCTGGCGCTTTGTGTGGTCAATCGAGTGAGCTATGGCAATCAGTTTGACCAGTTACTTATTGAGAATCGATTTCGTCGTGTTTTTAAACGCGATAGTGCAGAGGAATGTGCTCGCTTAGTCAGAGCGGGAAGAGTTGAGGTTTGGGTCAACAATGAGTTTGGAGCGCGAAGTATTTTGGTTACTGAGGGGCTTGAGCAAGAGTTGCAGGTTTTGTCTCCTCCATTGGAGGCGACGGCCAGCTATATCGCTTTTTCTCAGAGGCGCGGCCATCAAGCGTTGTTAAATCGGTTTGATGAGGTTTTGCGGCAGATGAAGCAAGATGGTCGTTATCAAGCGTTAATCGATGCCTATTTTCAACAGTTGCGCCAGCAGCGAAAATAAAAGGCTGACACAGAATGTCAGCCTTGAGCAAAGTTGGAATAAACGCCGGGAATTACCAGCCTTTTACTACGCCGCCTTGGAAAATGTCAGAGGCTGCTTGGTAAACCTCGTCGGTTTGGTAAGCCTTGACAAAGTTTTGAACATTCTCAGCTTGAACATTGTCTTCACGAGCTACAATCAGGTTAACGTATGGAGACTCTTTATCTTCAACAAAAACGCCGTCTTTTTGAGGAGTTAGGTTGATTGAGCTAGCGTAAGTCGTGTTGATGACTGACAGCGCCACATCATCGAGTGAGCGTGGAAGCTGAGCAGCGTCTAGCTCTACGATAGTGATGTTTTTTGGGTTCTCAACGATATCGCGTACCGTGGCTAGTAGACCCACATTTTCGCGCAGCTTGAGTAGACCTTGCTGTTCAAGTAGTAGCAGTGAACGACCTAAGTTGGTTGGATCGTTTGGTACCGCGATACGAGCGCCATCTTGGATCTCGTCCACAGATTGAACTTGCTTCGAGTAACCTGCAATTGGGTAAACAAACGTGTTGCCAGCAATCGTTAGTTTGTAACCACGGTCTGCAACTTGCTGATCTAGGTATGGCTTATGTTGGAACGCATTGATATCGATTGAACCATCATCAAGCGCTGCGTTTGGCGTAACGTAATCTGTGAAAGTGACCAGTTCAACATCAAGACCATACTGCTCTTTCGCGACTTTCGCTGCCACTTCTGCTACTTGTGCTTCTGCGCCAGCCATCACACCCACTTTGATTTTGCTGGTGTCTGCCGCTTGCTCACCACAGCCAGCTAGAACGAGTGCCGACGCTGCGGCTGCGATAGTCAAAAGACCTTTAAGACTGAATTTCATCACTATCTCCTTATGAATAAATCTGTGAATTTATAATTTATTGGTTGTTTATCTGTGGTCAACACGACGAACGATCGCATCACCAATGGATTGAATAATTTGTACCAGCACAATCAACATCACTACCGTTACGGCCATGATCACGACATCATAGCGGTGGAATCCGTAGCGAATTGCCACATCTCCGAGACCGCCGCCACCCACGGTACCTGCCATCGCTGAGTAGCTTACTAGGGTGACCAGTGTAATGGTCACAGAGTTGACTATAGTTGGCATCGCTTCTGGCAGTAGCACTTTGCTGATGATCTGCATCGGCGTCGCCCCCATAGATTGCGCTGCTTCGACTAAGCCGGTAGGCACTTCCAATAGCGCAATCTATGGGGGCGACGCCGATGCAGATCATCAGCAAAGTGCTACTGCC
>JBCAXU010000184.1:0-3799 GCA_038533895.1 Pseudomonadota bacterium
CCCCGTTGGTCATCGCACAAAATGGCGGAGAGATCATCATTCCACATAACAAGTTTCGTTTTATCGCTACCGGCAACAGTGCGGGCAGCGGTGACCAGACGGGCTTGTATCAAGGTGTGCTTCAACAAAATTTGGCTTTTCTTGATCGCTTTAGAATCATCGAAGCGACCTATGCAGAGCCTTCTGTAGAGGAAGCCATTCTGGAGAACGTTGCGCCAGGCTTGCCAGAAGTCTTTCGCCAAAAAATGGTGAAAGTGGCTGGTGACATTCGCCGTCTTTTTATTGGGGGCGCGGATGGCGGTGCGGAACTTAGTATCACCATGTCCACTCGGACCTTGGTGCGCTGGGCAAAGTTAACACTTGCTTTTAAAGGCGCTCCTAACGCAGTGGAGTATGCACTGGTTCGGTCTTTGACGGCTCGTGCTGAGTTGGAGCAACGTGAAGCCATTCACCGTATTGCCGCTGATGTCTTCGGTGACCATTGGGAGGATTGATGATGGAAAAGTGCTTTGCTCTTTACCGTTACAGTCATTCTGATGGGACAGCCAAAGAATGGGCCATTTACGTTGGATCAGACACCCAGGAGATTGAAGTTCGGTTTGGAAAAGCCGGTCAATTGTCGCAGCAGCGATTGATTGATTCGACTGATCCTAACGCTGAAGCAGACCGAAGAATCAATGAGAAAATCAACAAGGGTTATCGATTGGTTGGACAAGTCGGCATTGATCATCAAGGGCGGCCATTTGAACTTTCAAATGCGCTTGATAGCGTCGCGTGCGCCAATAACGTTAGTTGGGAGTTTCGTACTCGCAAGGACGTCAATGGCCAAATCTCGCTGGCGCAAAAAGCGTTGTTCGATATGGCAAAGCTGCTTGAAGCCTATGGCTTGGCTGTTATTGATGATAACCAGGTCAGGATTGGAGAATGGTCATTAGGGTTTTGCAAAAGCGGATTACCTAGTACCAATCAAATCAGCATGGTGTCAGGTGAAGGCGCTGGCATTGTTAACACTGATGATGGCCCGTGGCCATTGTTGCTGTTACTGGCCTTTAAGCGTCAATTACCACCACTGTGTTCGCTCACAGTAGCGAGTCCTGAAGGGATAGAAGTATCCGACCAACTGAAGTTGGAAAAAGATGTATTGCGGTTGCTAGGCAGTGATTTAGAGCGGGTTCGCCCGATAGCTGAAGCACTGGACTTAATGCCTGTGAAAATCGATCTCAACCAATCGTCGCCTGATTCGCAAAATTACTATTTCTGATAGTGGTATTGCCATTAGCGCGTCAACTACTACCACCCAAGCGGGGGCCATTGCTCCTGTTGGGAGTGGTGCGTCCCCATCTCGCATGAGGATGCACTATGAGTATTCAAACCCTCGACAAACTTTTGATTTGTCACATCGACTGTTCCATCTGGAGCGGTAGAAAAAAACTAAGGCCTGAAGATTTCAGATTAGCCAATGGCAGCCAACTTCCACCGAAGGATGTTGCCAGCTTAGGGAGTAAAAAAATTTGCGACCCAGAGGCATTGGCGAACTTTGAAAGGCTTAAGAAAGAAGCGCAGCGCTTGTGTGAGCAAGTCGGTGTGCGGTTTTTAGGTGGCTATGCCGTCCCTGAAGACCGAATTGATCAGATTGTTCCAGAGCTTGACCGGATCGGTCAGGAGTTTGCGCAGTGCAAGCAGTTGTTCTTGGACAACTATGATCAGGTGACGTTTGACTGGGTTGCAAAACACCCGGAATTTGCAGATGCAATCCGGCGTGCGCTGTCACCCATCGAAGACGTGGAACAACGGCTTCAGTTCGATTATGCCATTTATCGAATGCAACCAGCTGAACAAGCTGGTGGCTTAGATGACAAGGTCAATGGTATGGGACACACCCTCTTAAGGGAGGTGGCTCGTGATGCCAATGAACTGTTTGAGCGTTCCGTTGCAGGCAAGAATCAAATCAGCCAGCGAGCCCTTAATCCGCTCAAGCGATTAAGAGACAAGTTGGATGGTTTGTCATTCCTGGATCATCGAGTTCAGCCGATGGTTGAAGCGATGGACAATTTATTTGTTCGTCTGCCGAAGACCGGCCCTGTGACAGACAATCTCTATCACGAACTGATGGCGACCATTTTAATTTTGTCTGATCCAGACAAGATGAGAATGCACGGGGAAGGTCAATTGGATATCAGACAACTGATGCCCAAACCTGAACCTAAACCCGCACAGCCAGTATCTGCTCAGGCAGATAACTTACGTGCAATACCCCAACCAACCGTCAGACCAAACCTTGGTTCGACTGTACCAAACTCATTTTATTTCTAACGTCCTTGAGGGCATGTTGCCCTGAAGGGCGCATGTCCTCTGAACTATGTAAGAGGGAATTATGCAATCAACCATCCATAACCCCAGCCAGCTGAACCAGTTTGAAGCACATTTTCGTGGTGTGACTGATGCTGTTGAAAGTGAATCGATACCAGTAGTGGCGTGTTGTCGAACGTTAGTACAACGGTCGTACTCAACACATAGTGTCGTGATCCCCAAGAACCCTGTGCTGATCGCAGATGCGGACGCACAAGGAGCTTGGGTAACGGCCATGGTGTTTGTTCCAAACATGGCATTGCAGCAAACCGCTTTTGAGCGGGCCTGGCTGCAATATCAACACGAGGTGTCTACTCAGTTACAAGACCAGTTCGGTCTGACATTGGATGACATCCTGAGTTTAGACCAGCTTAAAACGTCATTTGAGCAGCACGAGAGTCCAGCTCAATTGGTGGCTTGGTTAGGTCAAAAATACGACCTGGATAAGCTAAAAGCACAGGTTTAAACACTTACATTCCCAGCGGGGAAACGCTCCCGCTGAGGGAGTATTCCCCCTAATGATTAGGAGACTCCCATGAATCATCCATTAAAAAACGCACTGCCAATCGTTGCCGCCGCTTATGGCGAAAAGTTTGGTGTGAAGGTGCTTATTCAAGGACAAGATGCGTTTACCGATGGTGAGCGGATTGTGATCCCAACAGCAAACCCAGACGACCCACACTATCAACAGATAGCTTGGAGTTATCTGGCTCATGAAGCGGCGCATATTCGGCATACCAATTTTGACATGGTGCAGAAGGCGTCGTCCAAGCCGATCCGTAAGGCACTTCTCAATATCATTGAGGACGTTCGCATTGAAAACGAATTGGCAAAGGATTACCCCGGAACCCGGCGCAGTATTTCGCGAGTGATTGAGTACATGGTGGACACACAGCAAATGTGTGTACCTGAACAGCTTGAGCCTGCATCTAACTTGCAAGCCTGGTTGTTGTTTCGCTTGAGATGCCATTTTCTGGGCCAGAAAGCGCTGACGCCTTTGTATCAAGCAGTCGATGAAAGAGTGAGACAACTCTTTCCTGCCGCAGCGATGAGCCGGTTAAGCGCCATGCTGACAGTAGTGCCTAGCCTGGCATCTACAGGCGAAGTGCTAAAACTTGTCGATGCCATCGTTGCCATGTTGGAAGAAGAATCTCGTCCACCACAGGATGAGTCGGATGCTGATAACGGTAATGACATTGGACAAGATGCGAGTAATGACAGCAATAACAGTAGTGACAGTCAAACCCCAGAAACAGACTCGTCTGCAACAGGGGATGCTGCTGAAACGGGTGATTCTGATAACTCTGCTCAAGCTGACAATTTGCGACAAGCCTTAGAGGCCAGTGCTGCTCAGTTTGAACCCGATACCTTTGCACAAGTGGCAGAAGTGTTGTCGGAACAAGCTGAAGGACATCAGGGCGTCACTCCACTCAGTTTGCCCCAAGCAGAG
>JBCAXU010000185.1:0-3744 GCA_038533895.1 Pseudomonadota bacterium
TCGATTTCAAACAGAGGCTCGTTGGCATCATTGAACACGTTGGTTTTAATGCTATAGGTGACGGCTTCGCCATCGGCGTCAACGGCAGACACGGTACCAATCACATAAGACTCGAGCGAGTTTTCATCATAAGTGAAACTGTATTCGCCATTGTTATCGGTGCCGGTGAAGATGGGCGCGTTATCATCGAGATTGACCTCATCGAGATTGACGGTGACGTCGGTGGTTTTCACATCGCCTAGACCATCCACTTCAGTGGCGGTGACCACGATGTCGTGCATATTGCCCAGCACTTCATAGTCGTTGGTAAACGCGGTAACACCGGCAGCGGTTAAGCTGATCTCCCCGCTTTGGGCGTCGATTTCAAACAGAGGCGGGTTACCTTCAGTGTTCGGCTTACGATCCTGACCTTGTGATTCTCTCAGCCAAGGCTCACTATCGAGTTTGAGGGTCACTTCGCCAGGACAGATTTGTTCGAGTAAAATTGGGGCTTCACCCAGGGTGATTGGGTGCTCATTGCTCGCCCCGTCAATGAGAACACCACTCACGTTTTGAAAAGGTTGATTAAATTCATCCCTCACGACTATCTCAATCCAATGTGACTTTTTCTCACACGGTATACAATAAGGGCTCGCTCCGGTGGCGCTGCTCATACACCACTCTCCTTGATAGCTTGTAACATTTTTAACTCTTCAAAAGTCAGATGAAACGGGAGCGAGAACTCTGAAATATGTATCCCTGTTTGTTGAGCGACATCAACCATAACGTAATACTCTGCTTGTTGTTGGTACCCAGCATCTATGGCTTTTTGTAGCGCCTCTGAAATAGACGCCGTTGGATTGTCCATTTTTTCCATTAACTCGGGGAACAACTCCCACCACCGACGCTCAATTGCATATGCGTGAGCACCGAGGCTATAAAGCTCAGCGAGGTGATGCGGTTGAATTTTCCACCATATGTCGGCGTTGGGTTGGAATTCTGGTTTTGGTGTATTGGAAAAGACAGCCAACTCATCGTTAGCAATGGCCATTGCTGCTATGTTGCCTAGAAAGTTAGCTCTTTCTCCCTCATCCATCGTTTTGAGCATAGGCAGTACAACGTTGGGGTCATAGAAGCGAAACATGACGTCTTCGCCTTCTAAAGAGGCAGTCAGTAGACTGCGCAGATGCGCCAATACCGCTTCAACACTCTCGTAGCTACAAAGACCAATCCCTCGATTTAATGTCTCTTCTTGCAGCGATAACACTGCTTCAGAAACCGGGATAACCCAGGGTGATAGATCTTTCACTTCGGAGAACAATGCACCAGCAAAGAGAGGTACTGAATCCTCAAAACCAAAACCATGTTCTTTGACTGCGTCTAAATGCGTGTTGCTACTGACTAGCCAGTAGCTGTTTTCGCTGGTCATTAACCAATTTTTTAGCATTACGCCTCTCCTGATAACGGACAAGGCTTAACGGCGGGCACACTCGACTGCTCTGCTTTTAAAAGCGCTTGATAGCTGACGGCTTTCGACACATTGGGGGCTTGAGGTGCTTCGATTTGATTCGGTAACGTCGGGGTAACTCCAGCGTAAGCACTGCCCGAACCAGCACTACCGCCCGCATTTAAGTTGATGGCAGGACCAACGATGTGTACGCCTCCGCCATCCACTTTAACGAAACTTCCTCCAGCTTTAAGGGTAATTTCTGCGCCAGCTTCCACCACTATTTTGGCGCCGCTACTCAGTGATATTTCTCTTCCGGCTTGGGCGACCAATACGGTGGCGACTTTTTGCTCTAAACTTCGCTGCGTAATATCAGAATAGGTACCCTTAACCGATACTCTAGATTCGGATTGAGTCACACAGTGCTGGTTATTGGTGATCGACTGGAACTGGTCATTATTAATCTGAATATGATCATCTTGCTTAACGTGTGTGATCGCATCATTGAGAACTTTAGTCTCTAAGTCTTTTTGCGCGTGAATATAAACCTGCTCATTGCCTGCTTGATCTTCAAAGCTGAGTTCGTTAAATCCGCTACCTTGATGTGACTCCGTTCTAAATACCGTTTTGCTCTTGTGCTCTGGCAACTCGTAAGGTGACACATTCGCGGCGTTGTAAGTACGACCAGTAATGATCGGCTGATCTGGGTCACCCTCTAGAAACGACACAATCACTTCTTGCCCCACTCTGGGCAATGCTAACATCCCATACTGAGACCCGGCCCAGCCTTGAGATACCCTAACCCAACAAGAACTTTGTTCATCTCCGTTTGAATAGCGATCCCATGGAAAATGGACTTTCACTCGACCATGTTCATCACAGTATATCTCTTCAGCTTCTGGCCCGACGACCATAGCCACTGAAGCCCCATCTACCTTGGGCTTAGACTTAGGCTCCGCCTGCCAAGTGAGATTGGCAGGAATAAGCACCAACGCGTTACTGTAAGTTGTGGCACCCTCTCCCCCTTCTTCTTGCAAAGCCTGAGGTTGAGTACCAAACACAGACATGTTGACCACCTGCCAATGTCGCGTAGAAAAGTTCTCTATATCGTCTTCTAATTGAAACTTACTTCCCGCCTGCATTTGCAGGTGGTTACTTTTCGCCCAAGCCGTGTGTGACATATTGCGCAAGTGCTCCAACCGTGCGCGACTAAACGCCAATCCTACTGAGTCTTGTTTGTAGCGCCCGGGAAACTCGAAATGCTCATAAAGTTCGGTATTTTGATAATCAACACCACTCGCCTGGCTTTGCTGCAAAAAACGATAGTCTGGTTTCTTAAAGCTGTAGTCACCCATTGTCACTCGGCTAACTTGAGCCTTTTTGGTTTCAACCAGACTAGAAACATGCTGATACACCTCGCTACCACCAGAAGTCGCGTTGTACAAAATCGGGGATTCAAATTCGAGCAAGGCTTCGGAGGAATCACAAAACACAGCAGTGTGTTTGCCGCTTTCGTGCAAGAAGTAGTAACTCATTCCCTCTTCAGCGAGTAAACGATGAATAAACTCTAGGTCACTTTCTCGATACTGGACACAGTACTCTCTCTCGACATAGTCATACTGTAGTGCGAAGGCATAATCAGAGATACCCATCTCCTGAAGCAAGATTGACACGATGTCGGGAACGGTCTGAAATTGGAAGATTCGACTGTTGTGACGCAGTGAAAGTCGTTCTAGTTCCGGCACTAACACGACAGAATAAAAGGTGTGATGATGGCCAGTGTCCCCTTTAGTAAACTGACGAACGATGCCATGAATCACGCGCTGCAGCGCATTGTCTCTATAGAGTTCTAACTGTACTTTTTTATCAACAATCTCGTCTTGATGCAGATTGCTTCTTCTACTCGCGAGATCAATCTTGTATCGATAACCAATGCATTCAGCGCCTGACACTAACTGAGATGAAGAAATAGACTCAGTACCAGTAAATTGCCGAACCACGAGTGAGTTGTCATCTAGTCCATCAATTTTTATCTGGTAGTGCAGCGTTGCCATAATGCGTCCTTTACTTACTCACGAAGGAGAGACTGTTCAATCAATCTAAGCGACACTGCAAAGATAACGCCAATCAGAAAACGGCCGATAACCGCGATTTACAGCGTTTCTCAGCCACTTATCAAGCAAGCTTTTGCCTATCCGTAGGCAGCATTTTACTCGCAGGCAAATTTTTTGGATTGAACAATAGGCTGCTAGCAGGCAAATTAGGGTCAAACCGTTGATTATGTTTGACGTCAAAACACGCTATTGCTGGATTTTGAG
>JBCAXU010000186.1:0-3638 GCA_038533895.1 Pseudomonadota bacterium
ATCGCTGCTCAGTCAATCGGTGAGCCGGGTACACAGCTTACGATGCGTACGTTCCACATTGGTGGTGCGGCATCAAGAGCATCAGCAGAAAACAGCGTACAAGTTAAAAACAACGGTAGCCTGAAGTTACACAATGCAAAATACGTATTAAACACTGACGGTAAGATTGTTATCACTTCACGTTCAACTGAGATCACAATCATTGATGATCACGGTCGTGAGAAAGAGCGTTATAAGGTACCTTACGGTGCAGTACTTTCTGTACAAGATGGTGCAGAAGTTAAAGGTAACGATATCGTTGCAACATGGGATCCGCACAGTCACCCAATCATTCTTGAGCATGAATCAAAAGTGTCATTCTCTGACATTGATGATAGCAACACAGAAGCACAGACTGATGACCTTACAGGTTTAACACGTGTTGTTGTTAAAGACCTATCTAAGGTTAATGCGAAAGAGCCTAAACTAATCATTGAGAACGAAGAGCGTGGTCTTCAAGAGATCCGTCTACCTTCATTCACAACGATTGAAATCACAGATGGCGCAACAGCGGCACCTGGTCAGGTTCTAGCTCGTATTCCACAAGAAGGTTCGAAGACTCGTGATATCACGGGTGGTCTACCTCGAGTTGCTGACTTATTCGAAGCGCGTAAGCCAAAAGATCCTGCAATCCTTGCAGAAATCACAGGTGTTGTGAGTTTCGGTAAAGAGACAAAAGGCAAGAAACGTCTTGTTATCACTCCAGAAGAGGGTGATGCATACGAAGAGATGATCCCGAAATGGCGTCAGCTTAACGTATTCGAAGGTGAGCAGGTTTCTAAAGGCGAAGTTATCGCCGATGGTCCAGAGTCTCCGCACGATATCCTTCGTCTTCGTGGTGTAACTGATGTATCTAACTACATCGTTAACGAAGTACAAGAAGTTTACCGCTTACAGGGTGTAAAGATTAACGATAAGCACATTGAAACGATTATTCGCCAAATGCTACGTAAGTGCATCATCTTAGACGGTGGTGATACTGAGTTCTTAGCAGGTGAACAAGTTGAAGTGGCACGCGTTAGTATTGCAAACCGTGATTTAGAGAAGCAAGGTAAGATCCCAGCTAAGTATGAAATTCAGCTAATGGGTATTACTAAAGCGTCTCTTGCAACAGAATCTTTCATTTCTGCAGCATCGTTCCAAGAAACAACTCGTGTTCTTACGGAAGCAGCAGTAAATGGTAAGAGCGATGAGTTACGAGGCTTGAAAGAGAACGTAATCGTGGGCCGTCTGATCCCAGCCGGTACAGGTTTTGCGTATCACCAAGATCGTATGAACCGTCGTAAGCAAGCTGAGCTTCCAGTGGAAGAGCAAACAGTAAGTGCTGAAGAGGCAACTCAAGCACTAACTGATGCACTGAACGCTGATCTATTAGGTGGCGAAGAGTAATTCTTCCCTCAAAATAGCAAAATATAGTACGGGCAAGTCTGAGAAATCAGACTTGCCCGTTATTTTTTGGTTGACAGCTCAATCTTTGCTCATTAAAATTCCGCCACCCATTTATTCGTTCGAATAAAAGAATGTTTAAATAGGGCAGATTTTTTCATTTTTCAGTAGTAATTAATCAGGAGCTATTTAATGGCAACTATTAACCAGCTAGTGCGTAAGCCACGTCGTAGCAAGGTTACAAAGAGCAACTCTGCTGCTCTTAAAGCTTGTCCACAGAAACGTGGTGTATGTACTCGTGTATATACAACAACACCTAAGAAACCAAACTCTGCATTACGTAAAGTAGCGCGTGTACGTTTAACTAACGGTTTCGAAGTAACTTCATACATCGGTGGTGAAGGTCACAACCTTCAAGAACACAGTGTTATCCTAATCCGTGGTGGTCGTGTTAAAGACTTACCGGGTGTACGTTTCCACACTGTTCGTGGTGCACTTGACTGTGCAGGCGTAAATGACCGTAAACAAGGTCGTTCTAAGTACGGTGCTAAACGCCCTAAGGGCTAATGGTTCTCCGTTAGTAAGGCCAAGCACTTAAATTTTTAATTTTTATATTTTGTTTTGGGAGTCGCTGAAGTAAAGCGAACCTGAAGATACCGGAGAAATAAAATGCCTAGAAGACGCGTTATAGGTCAACGTAAAATTCTTCCAGATCCTAAGTTCGGATCAGAACTTCTTGCTAAATTCGTTAACGTAGTAATGTTAGACGGCAAGAAATCTACTGCTGAAAAAATCGTTTACGGTGCGTTAGACGTGGCTGCTGAGAAATCAGGCAAGTCGCACCTAGAAATCTTTGAAGCTGCACTTGATAATGTTCGCCCACAGGTAGAGGTTAAATCTCGCCGTGTAGGTGGTTCAACATACCAAGTACCAGTTGAAGTACGTCCAGTACGTCGTAACGCATTAGGTATGCGTTGGTTAGTTGACGCTTCTCGTAAGCGTGGCGAGAAGTCTATGGGCTTACGTCTTGCTCAAGAGATGCTTGATGCAGCTGACAACAAAGGCACTGCGGTTAAGAAACGTGAAGACGTTCACCGTATGGCTGAAGCGAACAAAGCATTCGCTCACTACCGTTGGTAATCTGCTAACAGCCTTTAAGAGGAAATTATGGCACGTACAACTCCTATTGAGCGCTACCGCAATATCGGTATTTGTGCTCACGTAGATGCAGGCAAAACCACCACAACAGAACGAGTTCTGTTCTACACTGGTCTTTCTCATAAGATTGGTGAAGTTCATGATGGTGCTGCAACTATGGACTGGATGGAGCAAGAGCAGGAGCGTGGTATTACTATTACTTCTGCTGCTACCACGTGTTTCTGGAAAGGTATGGATGCTCAGTTTGATGAGCATCGTATTAATATCATAGATACTCCAGGGCACGTAGACTTCACTATCGAAGTAGAACGTTCATTGCGTGTACTAGATGGTGCAGTCGTGGTGTTATGTGCTTCGTCAGGTGTACAACCACAAACGGAAACAGTTTGGCGTCAGGCCAATAAATACGAAGTTCCGCGTATGATCTTCGTGAATAAAATGGACCGTACAGGCGCTGACTTCCTAGCAGTTGTGGATCAGGTGAAGAACCGTTTAGGTGCGACACCTGTGCCAATTCAGTTACCAATTGGTGCTGAAGACGAATTTAAAGGTGTTATTGATCTCATCAAAATGAAAGCCATCAACTGGAACGAAGCGGACCAGGGGATGACTTTCACTTATGAAGAGATCCCGGCAGACCTTCAAGACCTTGCAGAAGAATGGCGAGCAGAAATGCTTGAGTCTGCTGCTGAAGCGTCTGAAGAGCTAATGGACAAATATCTTGAAGAAGGTGACTTAAGCGAAGCTGATATTAAAGCTGCGCTACGTCAACGCACACTGGCCAATGAAATCGTGCCAATGGCTTGCGGAAGTGCATTCAAAAACAAAGGTGTTCAAGCTGTGCTTGACTCTGTAATTGAATACATGCCTTCGCCTACAGAAGTAAAAGAGATCCAAGGTATTCTCGAAGATGAATCCGAAGGAACTCGTCCAGCAGACGATAATGCGCCTTTTTCTGCATTAGCATTTAAAATTGCAACTGACCCGTTTGTTGGAACATTAACTTTCTTTAGAGTTTAACAGTTCCTGAATAAACTCTAAAGAAAGTTAATGTT
>JBCAXU010000187.1:0-3635 GCA_038533895.1 Pseudomonadota bacterium
CTACACTGACTGAGGCAGGGTATCAGTTTATCGGGATGGACCACTTTGCCCTCCCTGACGACGAACTTGCGGTCGCGCAGCGCAATGGTGTACTGCATCGAAACTTCCAAGGTTACACGACTCAAGGGGAAGCAGACCTCGTCGGGTTTGGGGTGTCGGCTATCTCTATGATTGGCGATGCTTACGCTCAGAACCAGAAAGAGCTGAAAAAGTACTACGCTCAAGTCAACGACCAACGTCATGCACTATGGAAAGGGGTAGCGCTAGATAGTGATGACTTACTACGACGTGAAGTGATCAAGCAGCTTATCTGTAATTTCAAGCTCGATAAAATGGCGATTGAGTCTGAATTTAACGTGACGTTCAACGACTACTTTAAACAAGACTTAGAGCTGCTACAGACTTTTATTAACGATCAGTTGGTAGAGGTCGATGATAAACAAATTCGCGTCACATTGCGTGGTCGTCTACTGATTCGCAATATCTGTATGTGCTTTGATAAGTACTTAAGAGCTAAGGCTAGGCAGCAGCAGTTCTCTCGCGTCATCTAAGTTTTTGTTATATTTGAAGCCACCATTTTTCTCTGTACTGAAAATGGTGGCTTTATTGTTTTTGGTACTAAGGTTATGGGGCGATATAGGTATCGTGGGCGGTATCCCATAACGCTTTAACCAGTGGGTTATCTAGCTGAGAGCGCTTGCAGCACACGCCGAGTTTAAACGGTTTAATCGAAGCGACTTTAAGACGCTGAATCTTCTCTTTCACTGGGCTGTTATTGATCACCACATCGGGGGCAATGCCTACCCCACAG
Source organism: Pseudomonadota bacterium (assembly GCA_038533895.1). GTDB lineage: Bacteria > Pseudomonadota > Gammaproteobacteria > Enterobacterales > Vibrionaceae > Vibrio. The sequence continues at coordinate 812 of JBCAXU010000187.1, forward strand.
CCTAATGCCACCATACTGGCAATCGCCTCATGACCAGACACTTGTGCATAAATAGTTGGCTTTATCTTCATTGCCTTAAACCAAGCATTAGCACGCTCTCGCGCGGTACCTGACTCAGGCACAATAAAGGGAATCGTCGACCAATCCGGCTTTTCTTTCTGCAGCTCCTGAGCAAAGTTGCTCACCCCTAATGGCGCGATAACAGAGAGAGGGATCTCACTAATGGTTTCAAACTCGATTCGCGCTGGCAATAGTTCCGGTTTTGCCGAGATGGCGATATCGACCTCATCCGCCAGTACCTTTTCAATCGCTTGAGCAGGGTCTCCGGTTGAGAGCTTAAATTCAATAAATGGATGCTGGAGACGAAACTCTGAAAGCAGTTCGGGTAAATGACTGTAACTGGCTGTCACCGAACAGAACAAACGAATTTCTCCTTTTAACTCCTGTTCCTGACCTTTGAGTTGAGAGTGATAGTTTTGCCATTCTCCAACAATTTTCAGCGCTACTGGTAACAACTTTTTTGCCGCAGGGGTTAACTCGACACTTCGATTGTCGCGCACAAACAGTACTTGGCCAGTATCGCTTTCCAGTTTTTGTATTTGACGGCTGAGCGCCGACGGACTGATGTGCATCGCTGAAGCGGTTTTGGCGAAGCTCTTACTATCACACAGATGAATGAATAACTGCAGACATTTAATGTTCATGAAATAGTCACATCCTTGTTGCATTAATTGCAATTACTAATTGTGAATATATCACTTTAAGCAACAGAATGTCTGTTTTAGTATGAACTCATTCGGTACAGAGCTACCGACCTCAACGGAAAAATTCTTTAAAGGAGCGCCCTAATGGCTAACTATTTCAACACTTTAAACCTACGTGAGCAGCTAGACCAATTGGGTCGCTGTCGTTTTATGGACCGCAGCGAATTCGCGACTGAAGCGGATTACTTAAAAGGTAAGAAGATTGTCATCGTTGGTTGTGGCGCTCAAGGCCTAAACCAAGGTCTGAACATGCGTGACTCTGGTCTAGATGTGGCATACGCACTACGCCAAGCGGCGATTGACGAGCAACGTCAGTCATACAAAAACGCAAAAGAGAATGGTTTTGAAGTAGACAGCTATGAAAAGCTAATCCCTAACGCAGACCTAGTGATCAACCTGACTCCAGACAAGCAGCACACTAACGTGGTTGAAACGGTAATGCCATTAATGAAAGAAGGCGCTGCACTGGGTTACTCACACGGCTTCAACATTGTTGAAGAGGGGATGCAAATCCGTAAAGACCTAACGGTTGTGATGGTTGCGCCTAAGTGCCCAGGTACCGAAGTACGCGAAGAGTACAAGCGTGGCTTTGGTGTACCAACGCTTATCGCGGTTCACCCAGAAAACGATCCAAAAGGTGAAGGTTGGGATATCGCCAAAGCATGGGCAGCAGGTACAGGTGGTCACCGCGCGGGCTGTCTAGAGTCTTCGTTCGTTGCAGAAGTGAAATCTGACCTAGTGGGCGAGCAAACTATTCTATGTGGCATGCTCCAAGCAGGTTCTATCGTCTGTTATGAAAAAATGGTGGCTGAAGGCATAGACCCAAGCTACGCCGGTAAACTTCTACAGTACGGCTGGGAAACTATTACTGAAGCACTGAAATTCGGTGGCATCACTCACATGATGGATCGCCTATCAAACCCAGCCAAAGTGAAAGCGTTTGAACTTTCTGAAGAGCTAAAAGAGCTAATGCGTCCGCTGTACAACAAGCATATGGATGATGTTATTACCGGTGAGTTCTCTAGCACTATGATGGCTGACTGGGCGAACGACGATGCAAACCTACTTGGCTGGCGTGAAGAAACGGGCCAAACGGCGTTTGAAAATTACCCTGAAGGTAATGTTGAAATCTCTGAGCAAGAATACTTCGACAACGGTATTCTAATGGTGGCTATGGTTCGCGCTGGTGTTGAGCTTGCGTTTGAAGCGATGACTGCATCAGGCATTATCGATGAGTCTGCCTACTACGAGTCGCTACACGAGCTACCACTTATTGCCAACACAGTTGCTCGTAAGCGTCTGTATGAAATGAACGTGGTTATCTCAGACACAGCAGAATACGGTAACTACCTATTTGCTAACGTTGCGACGCCGCTACTTCGCGAGAAGTTTATGCCAAACGTGAGCACCGACGTGATTGGTAAAGGCCTAGGTGAAACGTCTAACCAAGTGGATAATGCGACGTTAATCGCAGTAAACGACACCATCCGTAACCACCCAGTGGAATACATCGGTGAAGAGCTGCGTGGTTATATGACTGATATGAAGAACATCGCGGTAGGCGGCTAATTACTTGCCTTAAGGCTTCATTTCGGTGTCGAAGGTGCTTATTTACTATCGTAAACTCCGCGCCTTCTCCTAGAAATGAAACCTTAATTCTTCGTAATTTGTTTAAGGGACTTAATCTCTTAGCTTCGAATATACAATCTGCGTAATTGCGCTAAAGCAAAGCAGTCAGCACTCCAGGTAGACTGGGGTCAATAAATACAAAATAAGACACAACATCTAAGCAAAAGGCCTGGTCTCCGTTGACCAGGCCTTTTTTTAAACGCTACTCTTAGAGAGACGAGAGCGGACTTCGCCTTGCGAGATGTTAGAACGGGCTACGCCCTTCGAGAGGGACACGTCATAGCTGCTGCGTAGGTATCTGATACCGAGTTTTTGTTAGAGACTGATATCTCTAAGGCAGAAAAAAGGTTGACGCCTTTACGTCAACCTTCCAATATTTTCTCGCTTCTCGCTTCTCGCTTCTCGCTTCTCGCTTCTCGCTTCTCGCTTCT
>JBCAXU010000188.1:0-3615 GCA_038533895.1 Pseudomonadota bacterium
AGCGAGTAGCGAGTAGCGAGTAGCGAGTAGCGAGTAGCGAGTAGCGAGTAGCGAGTAGCGAGTAGCGAGTAGCGAGTTATTGTTGAAGGTTTGACGCGATGCGTCAAACCTTTTGTTTTCAGATCAGACAGCTATGATCTACTGGGCGCTGCCCGCTTTTTCTAAAACCACAAAACGCATATCATAAGCATTGTTCTCATCCGCAGTATAGTTTTCAGAGTAAGTTTCAAAGAACTCCTCACTCCAAGCTGGGAACTGAGTATCGCCGTCGACGTTGGCATCTATGTAGGTGATATACAGCTTATTCGCTTGCGCTAAGCAAGCTTGATAAATGGTGCCACCACCAATAATCATCACTTCTTCAACTTCACCTGCGGCCTGTAATGCTTCATCGATGGAGGTGACCGTGGTTACCCCTTCAATCTCTAGCTCGCGCTCTCGACTGATAACAATGTTGTGCCTGCCAGGTAACGGTCGACCAATGGATTGATACGTTTTACGCCCCATCACAACTGGCTTGCCGAGAGTACAGCGCTTAAACCAGGCAAAGTCCGCAGGCAGGTGCCAAGGCATCTGGTTGTCTTTACCAATTACGCGATCTTGTGCCATCGCCGCGATCATGCTGATGATCATTTTCTACTCCTAACACCCTAAACTATTGGTTTTCGGCGATAGAATAGCAATCCTGGCATGGCTAAGCCAACCGCAAGTCCGGCAATAATAAACATCGCCTTCAAAAAGTTCTCCATCAGCATGGCGACTAGTTCAGGAGAGTAGCCTCTATGGTTCAGCTCCACCAGCGCAATCATCGCTTTAAAAGCAAACACGCCGGGCACCATAGGGATCAACGCAGCAACAGTAAAGACTTTGGGATGTGCCAAGAAACGCGCTGACCAATGAATCCCCACCATACTGACGATCATAGCCGCAAAGAAAGTCGCCCACTCAATCGGTACACCAAAGTGCATCATCAGGTAGCGCGAGCCATGGCCAATCGCACCACCTAAAGCGCAATAAATCAGTGCTTTTTGTGGCACGTTGAACACCAACGCAAAGCCAACTGCAGGGATGGCAGCGAAAAACATGTCATTGAGTAGACCAAAAAACAGTGACCAATCAATCATGCGACCCACCCCCAAACACCGACTAGGCTCATTGCCGCAACAATGCCTAAGCTCGTTGCTAAGGTCAGCAGACTCGCCATCACGAAGCGCGCAATCCCCATGTTGATATAGCCTTTGAGCATATCTGCAACAGAATTAATCAGGGGAAAACCCGGCACCAACATCAACACCGATGAGGCCATCACTAAAGAGGGAGAGTTGCCCATTTCATAGATCACCGCTTGAGCCGAAATAAAGGTGGTAACAAAGGCCGTCGCAGCAAAGTTCATCAGCGGATTGAAGTGACGATGGCCGATTTCTTGGCGCACCACCATCCCCACCGCAGAAGCGATAAAAGTCATGGCAAATACTGTCCAATCTCCTCCGGCCAAGCGACTAAATGCGGCGCAAGAGAGCCCGATCATCACCACCACTAACCAGCGGTTGTATCGCTCAGGGCTGATCTTATCGAGCTTACGCTGCGCTAGGGTGTAGTCGATAACACCGCGCTCTAACATGATGCAAATCCGTTGAACCTGTGTAATCGCACGCATATTAATCCCGCGATCAGGACAACGTCGAGCGGTAGTGATGCAGTGTTCTTGATAGACAGTAGTGACCACTAAGGAACTGGAAGACAGCGAGACTTCCACTTCATCCATCCCTGCCGCCATACCGAAACGGCGCATTAAATCACCCACTAACGTGCTTTCAGCGCCGTGTGCCAAAAGCATTTGCCCAGCTTGAGCAATCAAACGAGACACCGCTCGCTGTTTGGAAGCCATACTTCAATCCTACTCCTTTAGAATCCGACTATTGTGCTGCGATTTTCAGCTCAATGATTTGATTTAGACACAAAAAAGCCGCAATTGACATTGCGGCTGTGAATATTATTCAGGATCACTCACGTACGTAAACAACGTGACCGTCGTCTTCTTCATCGTCCCAGTCATCCCAGTCGTCATCATCTTCTGTGATCACATCTTTACCAGCGATAGCATCTTTATGGTAGTCGTCCCACATAAAGTCGACTTTATCTTCTTCGCTCACTTCTTCTGTTTCACGAGGAAGATTTTCCATAAATTCAGCCAGCTTGTAACAAAGCTCTTTGGTGCCTTGCTTATTGACCGCGGAGATCTTGAAGTATTCGCCTTCCCAACCCAATGCATCCAAAATGCCTTGGATGATCTCGTCAGCTTCCTCTTCTGGCATCAGGTCAACTTTGTTGAAAATCAACCAGCGCGGTTTGTCAGCCAACTTCTCACTGTACTGTTCAAGTTCATCGATGATGGTTAACGCATTTTCAATCGGATCCGATTGATCAATCGGCATAATATCGATCATATGCAGCAGCACTCGGCAACGTTCTAGGTGCTTCAAGAAGCGAATACCTAGTCCAGCGCCATCTGCGGCCCCTTCAATCAGTCCAGGAATGTCAGCTACCACAAAGCTCTTTTCAGGGACCACACTCACCACACCCAAGCTTGGGATCAAAGTGGTAAATGGATAGTCAGCCACTTTCGGCTTAGCGGCCGAGACTGCGCGGATGAAAGTCGACTTACCTGCGTTCGGCAGACCCAACATACCCACATCAGCCAATAACAGTAGCTCTAGGCGAATCTCACGCACTTCACCTTTGGTACCCAATGTTTTTTGACGCGGTGCGCGGTTTACCGAAGACTTAAAGCGCGTGTTACCCAAACCATGCCAGCCACCTTTTGCCACCATGACTTTCTTGCCATGTTCAGCCACTTCAGCAACAATTTCATTGGTATGAATATCCACCGCACGAGTGCCTACGGGTACACGTAAAACCTTATCTTTACCGCGTTTGCCAGTACAGTTACCGCCACGACCATTTTCACCACGTTCCGCTTCATAGAAGCGTTGGAAGCGATAATCAATCAGTGTGTTGAGGTTTTCATCGGCTTGGATGTAAACATCACCACCGTCACCACCGTCGCCCCCATCCGGGCCACCTTTCGCAACGAATTTCTCTCGCCAGAAACTCACTACACCGTTACCGCCATCACCGGCTTGAACTTTAACTACCGCTTCATCAACGAATTTCATCTCTTACTCCGCCCTATTGCTACTCATGCAGCTGCGTTGCAAATATCATCTCAAGCCCGACAAAGCGTGGCGTGAATGATACAAATTCTAGCAGATTCCAATTTTAGATCGATCACCTTGATCTTCGATCGTTCTACCACTCAGGAATATATAATGAGGGACTTTTTGCAAAGTGCCTTAGTATCTACTCTTTGTTGTCGCTAACCCGCTGAAGAGAAATAAAAAACCCCGCCGAATCGGCAGGGCTTTTGAATTCAGCTTGAAAGCTAATCAGTAACTAAGCGAGGTGCTTAAATTACTCAGCTTCGATGCTAACGAATTTACGGTTTTTAGGACCTTTCACTTCGAACTTCACTTTACCTTCAGTAAGAGCGAATAGAGTGTGGTCTTTACCGATACCAACGTTAGTACCAGCGTGGAACTTAGTACCACGTTGACG
>JBCAXU010000189.1:0-3435 GCA_038533895.1 Pseudomonadota bacterium
AAATGGAGGCGCGTCCCGGAGTCGAACCGAGGTCCACGGATTTGCAATCCGCTGCATAGCCACTCTGCCAACGCGCCTCTGTCACACCAAGATGAAGAGTTAAACACTCATTTCCTCTTGGGTACGGGATGCATTCTACGGATTCGAACTAATGAGTCAACACTAATTTTGAAATTTTGAATCGTTTGTCTATTTAACAGCCAAAACTAGTCAATTTGGTCAGTTTGCTAGCAAATTTTTTAGCAAATCCACAGAGTTAATTGTGTTTCCATCGAATCACAAAAACAAAAAAGCAGGCAAGTGCCTGCTTTCAAATCAGTGGTGCTCTTCGTTGAGCAAATCATCTTTGGCCGCCATAAGATATTGGGCCATTGACCAGTATGTCAGAACCGTAGCTACATAAAGCGCAGCGAAGCCAATCCACACCATCCAATCATCGTAGCGCCAAATCAGTACCCACAAGGCAAACATCTGGCTCACCGTTTTGACTTTTCCTACCCAAGAGACCGCTACACTGGCACGTTTGCCGATTTCGGCCATCCACTCTCGCAAAGCAGAGATGATAATCTCACGCGCTATCATGGTCACAGCAGGGATGGTGACCCAAATAGAGTGATAGTGTTCGGTAATCAAAATAAGTGCCGTCGCGACCAGTACTTTGTCGGCCACTGGATCGATAAAGGCGCCAAAACGCGAAGTTTGACCGAGTTTTCTGGCCAGCATACCGTCGAGCCAATCGGTAAAACCTGCCACCCAAAACACCATTGCGGCTGCGAAAGGAGACCAGCTATAAGGGAGATAAAACACAACGACAAAAACTGGTATCAAGAATAGTCGCAACAAAGACAATATGTTGGGAATGTTTAAACGCATATTTTTTAAGGCTCTTTTTGTTTGCGTATGGCTCGGGCGGCTGCTTCCAAGCAGCGCCTTATGGTGCGGGATTTTTACTATTGTTTCAATGCTTGATAGATGTTTTCTGCTAAAGAGGCGCTGATTCCCGGCACTTTGGCGATTTCTTCAACACTGGCTCTCTTCAGTTCTTGTAAGCCCCCCAAGTACTTAAGTAGAGCTTGGCGACGTTTCGGCCCTACCCCTTCAATGCCTTCTAACGCACTGGTTTTACGGGCTTTTCCGCGCTTAGCTCTATGCCCGGCGATAGCATGATTGTGGCTCTCGTCGCGAATATGTTGCATCAGGTGCAAGGCTGGCGCATCACTTGGGAGGTTAAACTCTTCTCCCTCAACCGTCATCAGAGTTTCCAATCCCGGTTTACGGGTGACACCTTTGGCAATCCCCATCAACAGTGGCCGCTTTGGCCAGTCTTGCCAATAACGACTGATGATCTCATGAGCACGATTGAGCTGACCTTTGCCCCCATCGATAAACACAATATCAGGGATCTTCTCAACATCGAGTTGTTTAGAATAACGACGCTCAAGTGCCTGACCCATTGCTGCATAATCGTCACCACCGGTGATCCCGCTAATGTTGTAACGACGGTATTCTTGTTTTACCGGACCTTCTTGGTTAAACACCACACAAGAAGCAATCGTGTTCTCGCCCATGGTATGGGAAATATCAAAACACTCCATACGTTGAATACTGTCTAGACCTAACAACTCTCTCAGCTCCTTAAAGCGCTGAGAAATGGTCATCTTATGATTGATCTTGGTGGTAATTGCCGTCAGTGCATTGGTGTTCGCTAGCTTGAGATAACGTCCCCGAGTCCCCGTTGGATTAACATGGAAAGTCACCTTGCGCCCCGCAATCTCACTGAGTGCCTGCGCAACGGGTTGCGTCTCTTCGTTCAACGGCTGATTTAGAATGATCCGAGTCGGAATCGTACGCGCCTCGTTGTGGCTCAAGTAATATTGACTAAGAAAACTGTAGAAAACCTCTTGGGCGGCGGTGTTACTTGGGATCTTAGGATAATGACTACGACTCCCTAACACCTTGCCCTGGCGAATCATCAAAATATGAATACAAGCGATACCACTCTCTTGTGCAAAACCAAGCACATCCATGTCGTCCATCGAGTCTTCTGAAACGAACTGCTGCTCTTGTACACGTCGGATGGCTTGAATCTGATCACGGAATTTAGCCGCTAGCTCAAACTCGAGGGATTGGCTTGCTTGCTCCATTTTTTCGACCAGCGACGCTAGGACTTGTTTGTCTTTACCTTGCAGGAACAGGCGAACATAAGCCACCAGTTCATCGTATTCATCGTCTGATATGATGCTACTGACACAAGGGGCCGCACATCGACCAATTTGGTACATCAAACAAGGTCGGGTACGGTTACTGTACACCGTATCCTCACATTGACGAACTGGAAATATTTTCTGGATTAAGTGTAGTGTCTCGCGCACCGCACCGGAGTCTGGATAAGGGCCAAAATACTCTCCTTTGCGTTTTTTCGAGCCGCGATGCATAGAGAGCCTTGGGTGCTTATGACCACTAATGAAAATATACGGATAAGACTTATCATCACGTAACAGTACATTGTATTTAGGCAAATACTGCTTGATGTAATTGTGTTCGAGGATGAGTGCTTCGGTTTCGGTATGCGTGACCGTGACATCAATTCTGGCAATATTACTTACTAGCGCCCGGGTTTTCTCGCTATCTACTTTGACGCGAAAGTAACTGGACAGGCGCTTTTTGAGGTCTTTTGCTTTACCTACATAGATCACCACAGCGTCAGCGTTATACATACGATAAACGCCGGGCTGATTGGTGACTGTTTTTAGAAAAGAGGCCGAGTCAAATTTGGACATCACAATACCTTTAACTAGCAAACAACATCATTAAGGTATTAACGTCCTAAAGTGTCTCTGTATCAATCATCCCATGCCGGATGGCAAGGTGAGTCAACTCAACATCACCGCTAATATCGAGCTTGTTAAACAAGCGGTAACGATAACTGTTGACGGTTTTTGGGCTCAGATTCAACTGCTCGGAGATGTCAGTCACTTTCTGCCCTTTGGTGATCATCATCATGATTTGTAACTCACGTTCAGACAAGTCAGCAAAAGGGTTTTCCGAAGCTGGTGAAAATTGACTTAATGCCATCTGTTGGGCTATTTCTGGTGAAATGTAGCGCTGTCCACTATTAACCATGCGAATCGCATTGACCATCTCATCGGGGCCAGCGCCCTTGGTTAAATATCCGGCTGCGCCTGCTTGCATCACTTTAGTTGGAAACGGATTTTCCGTATGAACAGTCAAAACGATAATTTTCACATCTGGATTAAAGCGCAATACCTTTTTGGTGGCCTCTAAGCCGCCAATACCTGGCATGTTCATATCCATTAAAATGACGTCTGCATGGTTGCTACGACACCATTTTACTGCTTCTTCACCGCTTTCAGCTTCCCCTGCTACGTTCATTCCACGGACGTCTTCAATAATACGTCGTATCCCTGTGCGAAC
>JBCAXU010000190.1:0-3365 GCA_038533895.1 Pseudomonadota bacterium
GTAAACCCAACCTTGTTAGCATTATAAGCGCCTCATGAAGAGGCGCTTTTTTTGTCGTGCGCCGGGCATGGCGCGTAGTGCGAAAGCACTGTCCGACTCATTGTGGTGGTGAGTCGATGACTTGGAGGTGAAAGTCCTCTGCACACCCGGCAAGGGGAAGTGCTAGCCGAACGGCAAGGGTGTTCATCGCGAGGTGAAATCTGAAGGAAGCCGAAGGCAAAATGCTGGCCTGACGAACAGGAAGCGGTTTAGGCGTTGTTGCAGGGTGAGGTGGCGATTATCACTAAAGCCCAATACTTGCACGGAATGCAGCAACGTAAAGCCGACAGGCATAAGCAGGAAGGTCGCGCGAATTACCCCGGGAGGTCTGATGTTCTGCCTCTGATTTTTTTTTAGTGTGCTACTGACATCGAGAGATGTTGGGATGGGATATCAGAAGTCAGCCGAGGCCGTAGTAGTGATATTAAACCGATAGCATGAAGGGCTGAACATAATTAACCGTGATTAGGACACTGTTACTCGATGTCGATTAATGATGCACAAGCGCAGAATACCGCGGCCAGTGAGTGCGAAGACGGGCGGAACCTGTCGGGATACGCCACGGGTGCTGAAATTGACACGGCGGTCAGTGGGCGAACGAAAGCGGAACCATCGGTGACGATGGAAGCAGTGACAGACCGAGCCAATATGATGTTGGCCTATCAGCGGGTGGTGGAGAATAAAGGCGCAGCGGGTGTTGATAACCTGAGCACGCTGGATTTAAAACCCTGGTTGAAACAGCATTGGCAAGGTGTGAAGGTCTCACTGACAGCGGGCAGCTATCTACCGCGGGCCATCCGTAAAGTGGACATCCCGAAACCGAATGGCGACGTCAGGACGTTAGGCGTGCCAACGGTGGTAGACAGACTCATCCAGCAAGCGATAGCACAACGGCTAAGTCCGTTGGTGGAACCGCACTTCTCTCAGTCCAGCTACGGATTCAGACCAAACCGCAATGCATGGCAAGCCGTGCAACAAGCACAGCAATACATACGTAGCGGAAAGCGATGGGTTGTAGACATGGATTTGGAGAAGTTCTTCGACCGGGTAGACCATGACATCTTAATGTCGAAACTGGCGTACCTGATAGAAGATAAACGGCTGTTGAAACTCATCCGCCGCTTCCTTGAAGTGGAAATGATGGCCAATGGCCAGCGGGTAACGCGGGACAGAGGCATGCCGCAAGGCGGCCCACTATCACCATTGCTATCAAACATCCTGCTGGATAGCTTAGACAAGGAATTAGAGCAACGAGGCCATAGCTTCTGCCGCTATGCTGATGACTGCAATATTTACGTGAGCAGTCAGAAGGCAGGCGAGAGCTTACTGGCCGATATCACCGACTTCCTGTCTAACGAACTGAAGCAGCAAGTCAATGCCGATAAAAGCGCGGTAGCCCGGCCGTGGGAACGCAAGTTCCTAGGCTATAGCTTTACCCGGCACAAAGAGAGCCGGGTGAAAATCGCCGTGCAAAGTGTAAATCGCTTCAAGGATAAAATCCGCGAAATGACGACAGGGCACTACTCTCGCTCTATCAGTGAGACAATACACGTAATGACACCCGTGCTTCGCGGCTGGATAAGCTACTTCCGCCTGACAAAAGTCAAAGGCGTGCTGGAGGAACTGGACGGTTGGATACGACGAAAACTCCGCTGCCTGTTATGGCGGCAGTGGAAACGCGTATACACCCGCGCCAGAAACTTAATGAAAGCAGGGCTTGACGAGAATCGGGCATGGTGCTCAGCGACCAACCAACGAGGCGCATGGTGGAATGCGGGGGCCAGCCACATGAATCAAGCCTTTAGAAAAGGGTGGTTCGACAAGATGGGGTTGGTATCGCTGCTGGATTGTCACCGACAGTTCCAGTGTTAATATGAACCGCCGTGGTACGGAACCGTATGCCCGGTGGTGTGAGAGGACGGGAGTTGTAAAACTCCCTCCTACTCGATTGCAGTTTCTTATACGTGCTACCTAGGTTTAAGCGTGTTCATTATCAGCGCCGCTGAAGACTAGCGTCTTGTATAAATCAGCGTAGGCATTGGACATCCTTTCTATACCAAATTTACTTGTGACAAGCTTATACAAAGCCTCTCCATATTGTGCTCTTTCATCAGGGGCTTCAATTAGACTAATTAAGCTCTCCCCAATTCCGTCAATATCTCCCGGCGCTACCATTACACCTGTCTCCTTATGCTTGATAACTTCGGGTATTCCCCCCACAGGACTAGATAACACTGCACATTTATTAGCACCTGCCTGAAGTAAAATATCGCCTAAACCCTCTGAATAGGAAGGATGAACCAGAATATCTACATTAGGGAGTATTTTGGCTACCTCTTTAGTAAAACCGCAAAGCTTCACATGCTCGTCTAGCTTATGGCGTTCTATAAGTGATTGATAGCTCTCTTTTAGATTTCCCTCGCCAAACAATAAACAGGTTACATTTTCATGCTTGTTCAATACATCGTGCATAGCCAAAATGATATCCGCTTGCCCTTTTTGAGATATGTACTGAGCGAAGTTTGCAATGACGATATGGTCTTCAGGAATAGAGAATGTACGTCGCAGCCAACCGCTATCTTTGCATTGGGAATACTCTGTTAAGTCTACTGCTGGATATATAACGCGCTGATGTTCTACGCCTTCACAATGTAGTGAAACCACTTTCCTCACACCTTCAGATACGCTGATAACTGCATCGAATTGTTTGTACTTATAAAATGAAAAGTGAGTTTCGGGGTTATCTATTCGCCTTGTGCAAACCGTAGGCACACCTGAAATTTTGGCGAGCATGGCACCCCATACATCCGAACCCCGTTCGCTGTGCACATGAATAATATCTGGGTTAACCCCATTTACGACTTCCAGTAAACGCTTTACACATAGGAAGTCTGACTCACCGGCATACTTAATGGTATGCGTTTCACAATGCCCAAAAGCCGTATGACGAATCTCACTGTCTTCAGCGCAAACCAAGTGAAGTGATATATCATCATGGTGCTCTAACGCATTGATGAGGTATGCAACTTGTTCTGCGCCACCGTGAAGATGTATGCCAAGTTCAATGTGAAGAACGCGTATACTCAAATGCCTTCCTTAAAATTTATTTAATATTCTGTATACGCTGCTTTTTTATTTAAGACCGTTTTTTGCGGCTTTTCTTATATGGTTGTGGTTACATCTTGCTGTTTAAACATCGCTATACGCATAAAGCGAGTGATCAATATATTATTGCCTTTCTCATATACACTATTTACTTACGTATAAGGTCGCTTTGCCCTAGACGCGGGCTATTTAGCCACTACAATGTCGAAAGAATCTATCGG
>JBCAXU010000191.1:0-3232 GCA_038533895.1 Pseudomonadota bacterium
CGTTGATAATTTGATAGCTGAATGCGCTCGTCCTCAGTTATATAATCCTCGTGAACCTCTTCTCAAAGTGGGGCTTGTTCAAGTCTTTCACAGACAATATCCATTGGCGTTTTTCCCTTTAACGAACCATGTGCCCGTTGCCAGTTGTAGTAATGCTGCCATTCGGGCAATGTTTCGTTTTTTAGTTCGTCTAGATTCAAGTTTACTGTTGAATAAAACTCTTCTTTGTCGGTTCTTTGCGACCTGTCGATTGGCACCCTAATAGATCCACCCATTTGCGGCGTATTGGATCCACTTAAAACCGTCTTTTTTGTCCTCAAACAGAGTGATTATTTCTTGCTTTGTGCTCCTCGTCCAGTCTGATTATTGTTCTCTCGTAATTTGCGGTAACTTTCGCCTTCCAGAACCAGTCGATAGGCGTTGTGTCTGAGTCGATCGAGTGTCGCCGCGCCGAGCAGTTTATTTGGGAAGGCTTGTCCCCATTCACTGAAGTCTAGGTTGCTGGTGATGATTGTCGATTTCTGTTCATACCGTTCATCAATTAAGTCGTGTAAGTCTTCATCATGAGGAGATTTGAGTGGCTTTAAACCGAAGTCATCGATGATGAGCAAGTCTACTTTAGCTAACGTCTGGAAGCGTTTCTCATAGGTGTTCGTGGCTCTCGCTGCATGCAAGTTCGCAAGCAGTTTTGCCTGAGTAAAGAACAACACGTCAATCCCTTTTTGTACCGCACAGTGACCAATAGCCTGAGCAAGATGGCTTTTACCGGTGCCGCACGGCCCCGCGATAAGCACTGCTACATGTTCGTCAATGAACCGGCAATCCGCCAGTTCGTTGATATAAGCGCGGTTCAGATTAGGATTGGCATTCAGATCGAAGTTTTCCAGTGTTTTATTACCTCTGAAGCCTGCACGACGAAGACGTGTGGTATATTTTTTCTGGTCACGTCTGGCGACTTCATCTTGTACCATTAAGGCCAAGAAGTCAGGATAACTGAGTTGGTGGTCAATGGCTTCACGGTTACGTATTGCCAGAGAGTCTGTCATCCCAGACAGGCGTAGCTGTTTCAGTAGTGGCGTGAGTTCGGGGATCGGATTAATCATCGTTTTTTCCTTTTTCTAATGAGGGAGTAGTTTATTTGGGTCGCGATGGAATCGACCACCGCCGGTATAAGCATCGCTTAAGGTATCGAAGGCGTTTGATTCATTGGGCTGCTGGTCTAGCCCCTTTTCTAGGATTTGTTTGACTGCGCTGTAACGCACATTGTCGAAGGTCAACGCGCGTGAGCAGGCGGCGTCGACGCGTTTATCACCGTAGCGTTTGGCAAGGCCCACAACACCTTGTGCAGCACGCAGGTTGTCCAGTACGCGACTGGCAAACAGACGCTTAATCAACACATGGCATGATTCGCCAATCCGCTTCGCCTGAGTCAGGCAATATTGCGGATCCTGCATGTTATAAGCCTGAGCGGCTGGCGGTTGATGTTCGGGAACGGTGGCTCTGCCACCCTGATGGCGCATTCGGGTATGTGTTGCTTTGAGTTCATGCCCCTGATAAATACGCACCATAGTGTCACTGGCTTTAAGCCAGAGCGTTTCTCTAATCAGCGTATAGGGCACCGAATAACGGCAGTGTTCAAATTGCACATGACCATCACCGTGTACCTTAACCTTTGCCCAGACAGCCTGCTCCGGTGGCACATCAGGTAATGGTTTAAGTCGTGCCTGTTCAATCTCAGTAAAGCGCTCCAGCGGCTGACATTTGGTGGTGCCGTGTTTACGATTTCCCGCAACCGCCAGTAACCAACGTTTAAGCTGTACGTTGGCATCACTCAGACTACGGAATTCCTTCAGAGGAACGAAGCTATTTTTGATGTACTTAACATTAGATTCGACACGGCCTTTTTTCTGCGGGTCACGCACGGGACATGGCGCAATCAAAAATCCATAGCCTTCGGCACACTCACCGTAAGCGCGCTGAACCTGTGGGTCGTGATAGCAAGCTTTTGTAATCGCACATTTAGGATTGTCGATGACCACGCGTTTTGGCACGCCTCTAAACCATTCAAACGCACGACGATGACAGGCCAGCCAGGTGGCGGTGCTTTGGTCACGAATGAACTCAGCGTAAATGTGACGACTCCAAGCCAGCGTCATCACAAATATCCAGCTTTTGCGAAGCTCGCCAGTTTCAGTATCCACAATGAGCGGCCCTGCACCAAAGTCAACTTGTGCGGTATCGCCAGCTGTGAATTCCATGACAGTAGTAGGAACTGGCGTCTTCTCAGCTAAGACTTTTAAAAAACGGATGACAGACCAGTAGCTTCCTGTGAAGCCATATTTCTCCACCAGTGCTTGATGGATTGTGGTGCCCTGCACACCATCCTGATACCACTTTTTCACTTTGTCCGCGTATGGTGCAACAGATGACGTTGTCGTTGGATTGGGTGGCCTCTCGCCGAAGACAGTGGCCAGTTGTGAATCATCAGGTAGTTCGCTATCGGGTTCAAGCCAGCCATGTTTCGATGCAATACGCTTAATCGCTTTGACTTTATTACGACCAGCGATTCCACTGTCAGCGATGGCTCGATTGGAATCGCCCATTCGCATTCGAACGAGGATGTGTCGGTATTGGTACATTTCAAACCTCCGGTTTGGCATGCGTATTCTCCTGACTACAAAACAGTCAAAGATACGCGAGTTAAACAGAAGTTTGAGGGGAAAAATCAGATTAAAGTGGATCTATTACGCCGCCAATCAGGTGGATCGATTACGGCACAAATGGGGTGGGTCCATTACGCCGCCAATGGAATGGATCCATAGCGGTGCCAATTAACACGAGCAGCGGTATCATTTCCAAAAAGCTGTGCACATGCTGCTCAATAGGCCCCACTCTTCTTTTCGATACCGCATAGCTAACGTCCCACAGTGCTGTTAATTCATGTAAGAAGAAAAACAGAATACCTGCAGCAATAATTAAACTATTCACCTCAAAGAGGAGAACCATAAAAAGAGGAATTCCTACCTCTATAAACATCAGTAGATGAATTAAGGACTCCTTCGGCCCCGCGGTAGCAGCAATATTACTGCTGCGGTGGCAAAACCAGTCGACTATCCCTGCTGTGAACCACAGCGGTATGATGAAATACATCAATATTAGCTGTGTAACGTCATTCATGACTAAACCTTCTACATTAAGTCTAAGCATTACAGATGTAATAGCTTGTAAACTC
>JBCAXU010000192.1:0-3201 GCA_038533895.1 Pseudomonadota bacterium
CCAACAACAAACGGTCAGATACTACCGATTAACTCGCTTGCTTGATGATCTGACCGCAGGTCGTCTGGATGGTAGCTATCAAAAGCAACTTCAATCGTTGGCTAAGAAAGCTCTACTTATCCTCGACGACTGGGGGATGGAAAAACTGACTCAAGAGCATGCAGGCCACTTGTTAGAAGTGCTTGAGGACCGCTACCAAAACAGCAGCACAATCGTCATCAGTCAACTACCCGTAAAGGAGTGGTACAACATGATCGGCAACGCCACCGTCGCTGACGCTCTAATGGATCGGCTGGTACACAATAGTCATCGAATAGAACTGGGAGGTGAGTCAATGAGAAAACTGGCGCAATCCGAACACTTAGAGTAAAAATAGGGAAAGAGAAAAAGTGCTGGTTCAGGTGTTCGGAATAAACCGAAACAAGCGTTCGCAATCACCGAAATACGCACTTAACTGGTATATCAGCGAGGGAGGGGAAAATGTGTAAATCAAGAGAACGCCAAATATCAACGGCATAGTCAGGAGTGATGTCGTGCTTTTTGATTTCAAACCATTCTTTAGAAACATTTAAAAATGTATGTTCATGAATCGCTTTGTGTTCCTGTAACTTTTGCTCGTTATATTCCTGAGGATCAATTCTTTGTGCGATCAACTCTCTTGCTTCTAGAGCACTTTTTCGTGCTTGTACGAGAGAAACATCTGGATAGCGTCCTAAGTTGAGATTTGCTCGTTTGCCATTTGTTGGTCTGTAGTAATTGAGTTGCCATTGTTTAGAGCCACTTGGCAAAACTCGCAACTTTAGACCTTGGCCGTCAACAAGGCTGTATTCTTTTTCCTTGGGCTTCGCGTTTTTGACTTCTGTTGCAGTGAGCGGTTTCGTTTGTCTAGGCATGTTAGGAACCAAAAGTAAGGAACATAATACTAAGGTTCCTACAATGGTTACTAAAAGTCAAAGATGTAGTGAAACGTCTTGAGATGCTATAAGACGCTAAGTTATTGATTTTTGGTTGTTACAGGCAAGAAAAAAGACGTCCTGAGACGTCTTTAAACTATGAATTGGTGGAGCTGGCGGGAGTTGAACCCGCGTCCAAGAACCATTCATCATTGGTACTACATGCTTAGTCGATCTTTAATTTCACCAGTGACCTGCGAACCGACACGCCAGCCAAAGGCTATCCTGAATTAAAATTCGCCGTTCATCTCTCAGGCGGGAGAATCCGGGCTAGCGCGTTTGGGTTTGATCCCTCGTTGGTCCCCGTCTTACGTGCGGAAGCTAGGGCGAGAGAGCTCTGAGCAGGTTATTAAGCTGCTAGTGCGTAGTTTTCGTCGTTTGCGACTA
The DNA here is from genome assembly GCA_038533895.1 of Pseudomonadota bacterium. Lineage (GTDB taxonomy): Bacteria > Pseudomonadota > Gammaproteobacteria > Enterobacterales > Vibrionaceae > Vibrio. Next base: position 1,341 of record JBCAXU010000192.1, read on the forward strand.
TTTTTTTGCGGCTTTTTACGTGGCCAACCGCCCCACGGCATGCACCTCAGACTGCAAAATTCCTGTCGAATCCTAAATCAGCCCCAAAGTGTTCCTCGCATAGTACCAGAAAAGTATAACCTGTCTAGCCTTGCGCGTTTAAGTGTTCAATATTAACGCAGCGAGCTTTTCATCACGCGTGCTTTCTCACGAGCCCAATCTTTTTCTTTAAGATCAGTACGTTTGTCGTGAAGTTTTTTACCTTTCGCCACCCCAATCTTCATCTTAACCCAAGATCGAGACCAGTAGAGTGATAGAGCGGCTAACGTCATGCCTTCGCGGTTAATACGCCCAAGTAAGTTGTCGAGCTCTCGGCGACTTAAAAGGAGTTTACGAACGCGCGTTGGGTTGGCCACAACGTGGGTGGATGCTTGGTTTAATGGAGTAATAGTCATGCCACTGACAAAGGCTTCTCCGTCTCGCATAAAGACGTAGCTCTCTGCGATATTGGCTTTGCCTTGACGAAGTGACTTAACTTCCCAGCCTTGAAGCTCCATGCCTGCTTCGATTTCATCGTCGATGAAATACTCATGGCGAGCTTTCTTATTGACAGCGATGGTATTGCTACCCGCTTTTTGTTTCGATTTTTTCTTTGCCATAATCGCTACATTATACGGATAGGATGTAAGTTAGGAAATCCCTTTATTTGCGCTGAGTGCAAATAAAAGTAAAATTGCTTCATGCTTGAGGTTCAAGCGGTATCATGAGGAGTCCATATGAAGCAAGTTAGCCGTTCTGCATTGGTGTCATTTAGTGCCGAGCAGATGTTCAATCTAGTGAACGATGTTGCCAGTTATCCGGAGTTTCTACCCGGTTGCTCAGGTTCACGTGTGATTGAGTCTAGCTCTAACGCTATGGTTGCTTCTGTTGATGTGGCTAAAGCAGGGATCAGCAAAACGTTTACCACGGCGAACGAGTTAATTAATGGTGAAGCCATCATGATGAACTTAGTTGATGGACCTTTCAAAACGTTAAGGGGCGGGTGGTTTTTTACTCCGCTTGATGACCAAGCCTGCAAAGTCGAACTGAAACTAGAGTTTGAGTTTTCCAGCAAAATGATTGAAATGGCGTTTGGTAAGGTGTTTAACGAGCTGACCAACAACATGGTTAATGCGTTTACCAAACGAGCTAAACAGGTGTATTCAGTTTATGAGTATTGAGTCGGATATGATTCATGTCGAGGTGGTCTATGCTCTGCCTCATGAGCAACGTGTGTTTACGTTGGTCGTTAACAAAGAGATGACGGTTGAAGAGATTATCGCCCAATCTGGCGTGCTTGAACTCTACCCTGAAATCGACCTAAGTAAGAACAAGGTTGGGGTGTTTAGCCGCAATGTTAAGCTTGATGCGACGGTCAATGATAGGGACCGTATCGAAATCTACCGCCCACTGCTTGCCGACCCGAAAGAGATCCGTCGTAAGCGTGCCGAGCAAGCGAAAGCGTCAGGCAATGCAGATCCTGTTACTGGCGGTAAAAAGAACCCATTGAGGAAGGAAGAGTAGGGCTACGAGCTGCTAGAGCGCCCTGCTTCGAGACCGGACTTGGCCCTGCGAGAATTTAGTGCGCTTCGCTTCGAGTTCGGGCTGCGCCCTACGAGAATCTAGTACACTTCGCTCCGAGATCGGACTTCGTCCTTCGAGCGGGCGCGTGATAGCTGATGAGTAAGTCTTTGACACTGAGTTTTTTGTTAGGGACTTACGTCTAGAAGGCAGAAAAAAGGTTGACGCCTTAACGTCAACCTTCCAAAATTTCTCGCTTCTCGCTTCTCGCTTCTCGCTTCTCGCTTCTCGCTTCTCGCTTCTCGCTTCTCGCTTCTCGCTT
>JBCAXU010000193.1:0-3091 GCA_038533895.1 Pseudomonadota bacterium
ACAAGAAAACCATCGGTTACGGACTGCCGGACTTCGCAGAGGAACTCAACTACGGAGTCGATCTATCAACCATCTGATAATGGTATCAGGTTGGTGGGGTAAAGGTGCCCCATCAACCATTAAATCCGTATACCCAAAAAAATTAAGTGTTTACTAAAATTGTTGAAGTTGAGAGCAAAATTTAGCTATCTGTAAATTTGTTACATAAAATAACAACCCGATCTATTTTATTCACTCATCAAAATTAATGGCTGTTAATATTATTTTTAATTAAATCAATAAATTAATGCTTTGAAATCCATTTCAAAACTGAAACTGTATTGTGATCTATCTATTAGTTTGAAACTAATTTTCGTAACTGGCTAGAAAGTTTGATGACACGCAATATATATTTAGAGGCAGAAAATATACTGTCATACATGGTTACATTTTCTTTGGGTGCTAACATTATAGGCTACGGGGGTGTGCCGTTAGAACCCAATAATTCTTATAACTTATCAGGAGCATAAACATGTTTAAGAACCTTTTTGCAAGCCTGCAAAAGGTAGGTAAGTCTCTGATGCTTCCAGTATCAGTACTTCCTGTTGCGGGTATCCTACTAGGTGTCGGTGCTGCCGACCTCGGTTTCATTCCAGATATCGTTTCTAACCTAATGGAACAAGCCGGTGGTTCAGTATTCGGTCAAATGGCACTGCTATTTGCTGTAGGTGTAGCACTTGGCTTTACTAACAACGATGGTGTAGCTGGACTAGCTGCTATCGTCGGTTACGGCATCATGGCTGCAACGCTTAGCGTTATGGCAGGTGTTATGGGCGTTGAAAAAATCGACACAGGTGTCCTAGGTGGTATCTTGATCGGTGGTCTTGCTGCATGGGCATTCAACCGTTTCTTCAAAATCCAACTTCCAGAGTACCTTGGTTTCTTCGCTGGTAAGCGTGCTGTGCCAATCATCACTGGCTTCGCGGCGATTGGCCTTGGTATCGTTCTTTCTATCGTTTGGCCGCCAATCGGCGCAGCGATCAGTGGCTTCTCTCTCTGGGCTGCAGACCAAAACCCAACAGTGGCATTTGGTATCTACGGTATCGTTGAGCGTTCTCTAATCCCATTCGGTCTTCACCATATCTGGAACGTACCTTTCTTCTTCGAAGCGGGTTCTTGTGTGAACGCAAATGGCGATGCGCTAAACGGCGTATTGACTTGTTACCTATCTGCTGACGAAGCATCTCGCGCTGCGGGTAACGGCTTCGGTCAACTTGCTGGTGGTTACATGTTCAAGATGTTCGGTCTACCTGCTGCGGCTATCGCTATCGCTCACTCTGCTAAGCCAGAAAACCGCGCGAAAGTAATGGGTATCATGGCATCAGCGGCATTGACTTCGTTCCTAACGGGTATTACTGAGCCAATCGAATTCTCATTCCTATTCGTTGCGCCTGTGCTTTACGCTATCCACGCTCTACTAGCGGGCTCTGCGTTCTTCCTAACTAATACGCTAGGAATTGTACACGGTACTTCATTCTCGCACGGCCTAATCGACTTCACGGTTCTTTCAGGTAACGCGCAGAACATGATGTTAATGGTAGGTCTTGGTCTTGTTTACGCTGTGGTTTACTACGTAGTATTCCGCACAGTTATCAAAGCGATGGATCTAAAAACACCGGGTCGTGAAGACGAAACTGAAGAAGCTTCGACAGCTTCTGGTTCAGACATGGCAGGTGAGCTTGTGGCAGCGTTTGGTGGTAAAGACAACATCACTGGTCTCGATGCATGTATCACACGTCTACGTGTAGCTGTTGCAGACACAGCTCAAGTTGACCAAGCTAAACTGAAACAACTTGGTGCGGCTGGTGTTGTAGTCGTAGCGGGTGGTGTACAAGCCATTTTCGGTACCAAGTCTGACAACCTAAAAACTGAAATGGACGATTGGATCCGTAACAACGGTTAATTCTCAACTATCCATTGTATCTAAGGAGGCCTCGGCCTCCTTTTTGCGTTATGTTGATGTTTGTTTGTCGTGGCTCTGACTTATTTATGACATCGTTGACTGCAACGTTTGGATAATTTGTTCCGGTTTTCAGGTCCGTAGGGATAATTATCATGATTAGACAGGTAAGTGTCATTTTAGGTTTTATGGTCAGTGGCGCCGCGATGGCCCAGCAAGCGACGCCGATCGCTTTGGGTATGGGGCTTGATCAAGGTTTAAGCGTTGTTGGCGAGCTTGACCGTCAATACCGTTTTACACTAGGTAACGATGGTGGTGCGTTTGATTACATTATTACTCGTGGTCAGTTTGATAGCGATACTCCAGTGAGTTGGTATGTCGGTGCAGGAGCTTGGAGTGAATGGGATGGGCACGATTTTGGCGCTCGCGTTCCGTTAGGTTTGGCCTTGGATGTTAGTAAAGGTTGGAGTATGTATGGACAAGTGCACCCTGAGCTTAACTTTTACCGTGGACCCGAACTACAGGTCGGTGGCGCATTGGGTATGACATACCGCTTCTAAGTCTAACCTCGTTGTCTAGACTAACTTTTAAAAGCGCATGGTTAGGCCGATATTAGCAGAAAACTGGTTCATCCAATCAGTTTTAAATTTCACAATGCACGAGTCTTGGCCATTAGACGGTAAGTTGCAAGCACCGCTAGTGTCGCTATCCACTACTGTACCTAACCAGCGCAGTTGGGAGTTGACGGCGATCGTATCGTTGATTTGATACTCGAACCCACCAAAAATACTGGCCGAGAAACCGAACTCCTTACCTACCCAGTTGGCATCTATGTATGAGCCGCCAACTCCAATCCCCAAGTAGGAAGAAAACTTATCTTGCACTGGATAGTAGACACTGCTTTGAAAGTGCAGGTAATGCATCTTAGCACTTGAGTTTAGCTGTTCAACGTCAGTACTTTGTCCGGCGTAAAACAGGCCCACCCGCCCTGTGTCAAATTGGCTCTCGATCGAAACGGCAAAGGTTTGTGAGCCCTTCAAGTCAAACTCGTTTTGGTTTTGGTCCTCGACACTTCCGCCAACGCTGTAACCGAACCAAGGGGTCAGATAGAGATCGGCCTCGGCTGCCGGGTGAAATGCAGACATTGTGATC
>JBCAXU010000194.1:0-3090 GCA_038533895.1 Pseudomonadota bacterium
CTTTTGCGGGTTAACGATCTTGGCTAGTGCATCTAGTCGTAGATCCGGTACAGGAACAACGCCTGTGTATGGCTCGATAGTACAGAACGGGAAGTTAGCCGCCTCGATGCCAGCTTTAGTGAGTGCGTTAAACAGAGTTGATTTACCGACGTTTGGCAGACCAACGATGCCACATTTAAAACCCATGATAGTAACCTTATTCAGCTTTGAACGTGTGTAAACGGTTTTGTGCCTTTGATAAGCCATCCTTTAATAGAATGTCTAAGCAGCGAACAGATTCGTCGGCTGCTGCATCAAGAAGCTCTTGCTCTTTTGCCGGCGCTTTGCCTAACACAAAACCGGCTACTTTATCTTTGTGTCCCGGATGGCCGATACCAATCCGTAGACGATAGAAATCTTTGCAATTACCAAGTTTGCTTATGGTGTCACGCAGTCCGTTGTGACCACCATGCCCCCCGCCTTTCTTAAACTTAGCGACGCCTGGGGGTAAGTCCAACTCATCGTGAGCGACCATGATTTCCTCAGGCTTTATTTGATAGAACTTTGCCATCGCGGCAATCGCTTTACCTGAGAGGTTCATAAAGGTCGTTGGAATGAGTAAGCGGAGATCCTGACCATTCACCACAATACGCCCGGTTAAGCCAAAGAACTTGGCCTCGTTTTTTAGCGTGACATTATGGATACGCGCGAGTTCTTCTACTACCCAAGCACCTGCATTGTGCCGAGTTTTGGCATATTCAGGCCCAGGGTTAGCAAGGCCGACAAGAAGTTTTATTGGCTGACTCAAGGTTCGGATCTCTCTTGGAATCTCAAAAAGCGCAGTATGATAGCACACAAATCTGGTATCGGGCGAGGTGAGAGCAGGGCTGAGCGGCGAAAATAAAAAAACACCCCAAGAAAGGGGTGTTTTGTCAGTCGGTTCGCGCTGTTCGATTAGTTGAACATTGCTGAGATTGACTCTTCGTTGCTGATGCGGCGAATCGCTTCCGCTAGCATACGAGATAGGCTTAGGCAGGTGACCTTGCCAGTCGCTTCCATCTCTTTAGGAAGCGTGATGGAGTCAGTCACGATGACTTGGTCTAGTACTGAGTTGCCGATGTTTTGTGCGGCATTACCAGAGAAAACAGCGTGAGTTGCGTAAGCGAACACGCGCTTAGCACCGCGCTCTTTAAGCGCTTCAGCGGCTTTACAAAGTGTACCACCGGTATCGATCATGTCGTCGACGATTACACAGTCACGGCCTTCAACATCACCGATAAGGTTCATTACTTCAGAAACGTTCGCGCGAGGACGACGCTTGTCAACGATAGCAATGTCGATGTCACCGAGTGCTTTCGCTGTTGCACGAGCGCGGACAACACCGCCTAAGTCTGGTGACACAACCACAGGGTTTTCCAAACCACGTGCATGCATATCTTCAAGTAGGACTGGAGTACCAAAGATGTTGTCCACAGGTACGTCGAAGAAGCCTTGAATTTGCTCTGCGTGAAGGTCGATAGTAAGAACGCGGTCAACGCCAACGTTAGAAAGGAAGTCAGCAACAACTTTAGCAGTGATTGGCACACGAGCAGAACGAACTCGGCGGTCTTGGCGTGCGTAGCCAAAGTAAGGGATAACTGCTGTAATACGGCCCGCTGAAGCGCGGCGCATTGCGTCAATCATCACTACTAGTTCCATTAGGTTGTCGTTAGTTGGTGCACAAGTAGATTGGATGATGAAAACATCGCTACCACGTACGTTTTCGTTGATTTGAACAGCGACTTCGCCATCAGAAAAACGAGAAACACTAGCATCACCAAGAGAGATGTATAGACGATCAGCAATACGTTGGGCTAGTTCAGGTGTAGCGTTACCAGCAAATAGCTTCATATCAGGCACGGTGGAAACCTCAGGGTTGCGTCCAGTTTTTAAATAGATTGTGAGTGGGCTAAGCGATAGTTAGCCAATGTCTCGTATAACGGAGAGACATTTTTGCCTTTTGCCACAAAAGCGGAGACAGCGTCTGGCAGTTTCCCGAGGGTAGATTCGGCGTCATTTTGGCTCAAAAATTCAGCAAAAACACACGATCCTGTCCCGGTCAACCGCGACGGCGCGTATTGTAGCAGCCATGAAAGTTGCTTATCAACCTCTGGGTACAGCATTCGGACAATTTTTTCGCAATCGTTTCCGTGTTCACTGTCAAGAAGTGTTGCCAGGTCACGTTTTGGGCTGTTTCTCTTCAGTCTCGGGTGGGTGAAAATATCAACAGTAGCAATAGAAACATTGGGTTTAACCACTAAGTACCATTTTTCCTCCGGGGTTGCTTTGGTCAGTTTTTCTCCGACGCCCTCGGCAAAGGCAGCAAAGCCTCGGGTAAACACAGGTACATCGGCACCGAGCGTCAAGCCTATATCGGCCAGTTGCTGCTCGTTCAATCCGGTTTGCCACAGATGATTCAGCGCGACCAATGTCGTTGCCGCATTTGAAGAACCTCCGCCAATTCCACCGCCCATCGGTAAGACTTTTTTCAGTTCAATATCAGCACCAAAGGAAGTGTTGGTCGCTTGTTGCAGTGCCCGTGCGGCTTTCCAGATAAGGTTGTCATGCACAGCAACTCCAGGAATGTCAGGGGAGAGAGTGATGACGCCACTCTGATTGGCGGTGATGGTTAACTCATCGCCGTGATCGAGAAACTGAAACAGGGTTTGCAGTTCATGGTATCCGTTGTCACGACGTCCGGTAATGTAAAGAAACAGATTGAGTTTAGCGGGAGAGGGCCAATGCGTTGTTTTTGTGATCATGGGTTTAACGTCCACTTAGTAATCATGATATTGATGGTGATATCGCCTTGGGTCAGTTTGATTCTTTTCGGCACAGGTAGCGCGCTACCTTGATGTTGAACATCTTGGTAAGAAACAAACTCTAAACGCCAGTTTTGACCTGCAACGTTTTTGCTTAGCCAAGCCAGAGTATTGGTATCATTGAGACTGTAATCATCGGCATCGGTAGGACGACCAAGTAGCCATTCATTTAGGGGCTCGACCGGCAAGTTTAAACCGGTAAGTTGGTTGATAAGTTCTTGGGCAGAATTCGCTTCAAACCTCTCATCAT
>JBCAXU010000195.1:0-3067 GCA_038533895.1 Pseudomonadota bacterium
GTTTAAGAGTGATTCGCAACGCTTGGCATTTTTGCTATGCGTTGCGTTTTGTGTTTAAGGTGGTGTGCGGAAGCATCGGTATTGCGTTGCTCACACCTTAACAGGGCGTTATGTTTACTTGAAATTCAAAGGCTTAAAGGTCTTAGGCTCTAGTTCTTTGTCCCTCTGGTAATTCGTCCCTAGTAGACTCAGCAAATCCGTATTGTCGGCCTAAGTTCTTGAATCTCTCAGCCCGTAAAACATGCCAATGTTCGTGGGTTGCTTCATTGTCAGGTTGTGGCGGTCGGCTTCTTGTCTAACTGGCTCAAAGGCGCTTTTAGGTTCTTAGCCAATTAGCATCTCGGCTTGGCAGTTGTCTCGGCAATTTGCCATTATTTTGCGCTTTGGTTGGAAAGAAAGGGCGCTTGTTGAAAGAGAGTCGGGTTGCCTCATTGGGCAGGGAAGTGGAATTACTAGCTTTAGGTTGGTCGCCTTTGTCGGTCAAGTTGGTTTCAGCCTTGTGGTTTGCTTCAGAAAACTAGTTAGAAATGGCAGTTCTTTCTCAATTAAGTCAGTAACTTGTGGTAAAACATAACAAACAATTCAACAGTGATTCGCAACGCTTGGCGCTCTCACTTCGGGTTGAATTTAGTGTTTACGGCGCAGTGGTCAAGTTCAGTGTCTGCGCTGCTCACACGTTAATTGGGCGTTAGCAGTACAGGAGTAACATGGTTAAGCAAATATGGGAAATAACTCCCCAAGATATACAAGATTATGCAGTATGGCAGTTTGCCTCATGGAAAGATGATAGTCATGATGACACTGTCATTTGTCAAGCTAGCCAAGATGACGCTCTAGACCCCAACTCTAACATCATTGTCAGGGCGAAATTCGTCGATGCGAATGGTAATGAGTTTATTGGTTTCATTCATTACGGATTAGCTGAAGTCGAATATTCTCAACCCAATATGTTCGTAAATGGCAAAACCGTGGGCTTTTGGTTTGGTATTACGAAGCCCAATCATAATGACCTGATAAGACTAAACTTCCCTATAGTGATAACGTCAGAGTCAGTTTTTGGTTTAGAGCAGATTACAGTCACTATCGAAGGTTATAGTTATGTCAATGAAGCATCGGCTACTTGCGTAATGTCCTGCTAACAAATTGTTTAAGAGTGATTCGGCACGCGTGGCATTTTTACCATGCGTCAGGTTTAGTGGTTAAGGTGGTATGCGGAAGCTTCGGTATTGCGTGCCTCACACCTTAACAAGGCGTTATGTCTCTTAGCTATATCCATTCAAATGTTGTGGTACAATGCAACGTAAAGTATTAATGTGTAAGGTATTATATGAATCCACCTCGTGTTTTTGTCTCATATTCCCATGACTCAGCAGCCCACAAAATGTGGGTTCTTGACTTTGCGACAACCCTTAGAAATCGAGGAGTAGATGCAGTAATAGACCAGTGGGATCTAAAACCAGGAGATGATTTACCTCATTTTATGGAAACTCAGTTGGCAAGTGCAGACTACGTTATTATGGTTTGTTCTGAAAAATATGTTGAAAAAGCAAACGCGGGCGAAGGCGGCGTTGGTTATGAAAAAATGATCATGACCTCGTCACTGTTGTCGAGGATTGACTCTGCGAAGGTTATCCCGATAATTCGTCAAAATGGCGGGAATGCTCGACCTACATTTTTAAATACAAAGCTATATGTCGACTTTTCTAAGGACAGCGAGCAAGAATATAGTCTAGATGAACTACTTAGGCACTTGCTTAATGCTCCGCTTTATGAAAAACCAGAAATTGGTAAAAACCCATTCAAAGCGTTGCAAGAGTCTCGCCCAAATAGAATCTCTGACGGTGTTAAGGAGGTTATGATTGGTGTTGCTAGCGCATATGCTGGTCGAGAATATGATTACATCTGGTTTAGCGATTTGATAAAGAAAGTATCTATGCATCGTTTGTCTTTAGACAAATACCTTCAAAATGCTATCCAGCAGGGATTAGTTTCTCGAGATGATAAATGTATATACATTACACCTAAAGGTCGTGATTATTTAGAGGTTAATGAGATCATCTAGGTAATCATAGGAAAAAAGACATAACAAAGCATTTAAGAGTGATTCCCAACGCTTGGCATTTTCAGTTCAAGGTTGGGTTTCGTGTTTACGGTGCAATGATTTAGGTACCGTGGTAGCGTTGCTCACACCTTAATGCGGCGTTATGCGACTGAGCAAAAATCTTCTATCGCTCTCTCTGGCCATCGGTTTGCGGTGTCGGCAAATCAGCATTGTCGGCCTAAATTCTTGAATCACTCAGGCCGTAAAACATGTCAAAGTTCGCGGGTTGCCTCATTGGTTTTTGGAGTTGGTTGGTGGTGAGTTTAGCTGGCGCAAAGTGTGGCAAGGGCAAGTTTATCGGTAGTTCTTCTTTGCTGGTCTGCCGCCGCGTTGAGTTTTGCGAAGCAAAAGCTGAGTCACTAGCTGAAAATCACCATTAGTCACTTGTTGGAAGTTGGTCTGTAACATAGTGACTTCGGCTGTTCGGTGAATCACAAAAAGTGCTTGGTTTGTTTGTGGTTTTTCTTGTCTAAGGTAATCTTTCACTGCCCAACTTGGCGTGGTCGATGAGTTCGCATAACAAACAATTCAAGCAGACCCTCAACGCTCGCCGATTTTGGTTTGCGTCGGGTTTGGTGTTGCCGAGGAATGCGGAAGGTTAGCCAGGGCGTTTCGGGCTACTTAATTGGGCGTTAAATTTCAAATAGGCTTAGGTGAAAAATGTTAGAAACAAAAAATGTATTCATTGATACTCAGTATTTTGTAAAAAGTAACTTGAATTTTTCTTCAAGGTCCTTTGTTACATTGCAGGATCTTTGTAAAAGAGACGAATTACGATACCTATTAACTAGTGTCGTAGAACAAGAAGTCGAGAGCAAAATTGAATTATCAATAAAAGACGCTCTGAGTTCACTTCAATCGTTTAGGAAGAAAGCTAGCATCTTATCTAGGCTTTGTTGCGTTATTCGGACAGAAAACCAAACCGCCCGAAATTGAGTAATTATTAAACAACATACTGAGTTTCAG
>JBCAXU010000196.1:0-2828 GCA_038533895.1 Pseudomonadota bacterium
CAAGCAGCACCATCTGTTATCCAGTGGTGAGTTTGACGTCTACTGCACCAGTGCTGATCACATTCCATCGATCAATATCCAGTGCGTTGCCAGTTCCTTCTCCTACTTGGCGAAAGTTGAGTTCTCTCAGCCTTCCTATTTCGTGCATGATCGATGGAATGTGATCAGCACTGGTGCAGTAGACGTCAAACTCACCACTGGATAACAGATGGTGCTGCTTGGGGAGTTGACGAAGATCATCGAGATGATCCTCTACGGGTAATGAAGGAGCGACTGGGATCTCAGACTGACTCGCGGGCGATGTGATTGACTTAGTGGAAGGCGGCCTTTGCAGCAAATAAGTATTGAGACGCAAGTAGTGGACGAGCTGTGCATCGGTCAGTGAATTGACCTCTTTATACCTGATCGGCTCACCAATCGATATCCCGATGGTGTGATTAGTTTTGTTGAGTAGCTCTCTGCCGAGCATTAAGGTGCGAAGCAGAGGGTGCACTTTGCCAGCTAAGTAGAAACGTTTTGAGTTTTGACCATCGATAAACATTGGTACGGTTGTGGCGCGAGACTTACGAACTAGATGGCTGATGGAGCGACTCCACTCCTTATCTTCTAGACGTGGGACAGTACCTTTGACTAACTGCGAGACTTCACCAGCGGGGAACAGCAATAATAATCCGCCGTTGGCCAAGTGTTGATGGGCTTGACGCAGCGCTTTTAAGTTCGCCCGCGGCGCATCCGCCCCTTCAAATACATCGACCCCAATAAACAACTCATCGAGTTCTGGTACGGTTTTTAAATATTGATTGGCGAGGATCTGGACGTCACTTCTCACCATGAGTAATAGCTCAGCCAGAATCACCCCTTCTACACATCCGAGCGGGTGGTTGGCGACGACTACGGTGGCGCCTTGTTTGGGTACCGCGTCTGCATGTCCTTTAACCACTCGATAATCAATGCCCAGTACCTCTAGGGTATAGCGGAGAAAACAGCGGGTATCGCAGTTAACAGGACGCTGTGCATAGAACTTGTCGAGTTGGCTTAATCCTGTCGCCCATTCAGTTAGGCTTTCAGCAACACGAAGTGGGGTTTTAGTGGGTAAACGGAACGGGCTAGATATTGACATATTATCCTCTGCAAATAGCGAATCTTTGCCGAGAATAAAAAAGTGAGATGACAGACAAGCTGCAAATTGATGAGCGGTCGATGACGCAGGGGTGACATTTCAGTGACAGCCACTACAAAGGCGAGTGACAGAGGGAGTCAGCTTGAAACAATGACAAATTGATAAGATTAAAGAATATATTGCTCACAAAATATACTAATTTCGCATCTCAATCGAAGTATTGTTGTTAATGTTCTAAAGCGGGCACAGTGTTTAGAGAGAGAGCGTTAGACTCAAACCTAAATACGGTCAATTGCCTTCGTTTTGCTGTGCTGGATGGCCTCAATAGAGGCAAACGGGAACCCTAGGGTTCCCGTTGTTGTATCTGTGCTTTGCTGTGTGGCGGCGTGATTAGCTGTTACGGTGGACAGACATATGAGCTAAGGTCACCAGTGCTTGTTTGTATGGAGACTCAGGCAAAATATCGAGTTCAGCAATCGCCTTGTCGGCTTCTTGATAAGCTTTTTGACGAGTGTAGTCGAGAGAGCCTGTTTGTTCCATTGTCGCCATTATGTCATGCAGGCGTTCCATCCCGTTGGCTTTCTCAATGGCTTCGCGAATCATCTCTGCTTGCTCAAAGGTACCATGACGCATCGCATAAAGCAGCGGCAGTGTCGGTTTCCCTTCGGCCAGATCGTCGCCGACGTTTTTGCCCATCTCTTTACCGTCTGAGGTGTAGTCCATCACATCGTCGATCAGTTGGAAGGCGGTGCCCAGGTATTTACCGTAGTTTTGCAGAGCCAGTTCGACCTCTTCTGGAGCGTCACTCAAAATGGCGCCAATTTGGGTGGCGGCCTCAAACAAGCGAGCCGTTTTCGAGTAAATGACCTGCATGTAACTCTCCTCAGTAGTATTAGGGTCGTTACAATTCATCAACTGTTGAACTTCGCCTTCTGAGATAACGTTGACCGCATCACTCATTAATTTGAGGATCCTCAACGATCCTAGCTCGGTCATCATCTGAAAAGAGCGAGTGTAGATATAGTCTCCTACTAACACACTGGCCGCGTTGCCAAACGCTGCATTAGCGGTGGCTTTTCCACGACGCATGTCTGATTCATCCACGACATCATCGTGCAACAAGGTAGCAGTGTGAATAAATTCGATAAAGGCTGCAGCCGTGGTGTGGGCTTCTCCTTGATAACCGAGTGCTCGGGCAGAAATGACGGCAAGAAGAGGGCGTATACGCTTACCTCCACCACTGACAATGTAAAAACCAAGTTGGTTAATTAAAGAGACATCAGAGTTGAGCTGAGCATGAATTGTTTCGTTCACTTTTGCCATGTCATCGGCGGTGAGAGCTTGGATAGCTTTAAAATCCATTGTAAATCCGGCTGAGGTTAGAACTTGTAAGGTATTCTTATCTACTTTAATTGCTGAATAATACACTAAAAAACGTTGATAAATACATGGTTAAAGGGCATCATCTCGGCACTTTTCATTGGCGATTAGCTTTTCGCCAATTTTTTCAAAATATGGCTTGTCATAGGTGCGACCTTTCTGTAGAATCTGCGCCCTATTGATGATTAGTTTAGCGCACACCCTCAGTGCTCAAAAAAGCATACGGCTGTGCGGAAAAAGCGGAGTAAGATATGTACGCTGTTTTCCAATCTGGTGGTAAACAACACCGTGTAAGCGAAGGTCAAACTCTTCGTTTAGAGAAATTAGA
>JBCAXU010000197.1:0-2671 GCA_038533895.1 Pseudomonadota bacterium
AACAAATCCGCTTACGGATTTGTTGTCAGCCTTGGGCAGGCGGTGGCCATTGTTATCATTGTACTGTTGTTTTTCATGGGGCTGCGCTCTGGTCTATTGATTGGACTGATTTTGCTGTTGACAGTGCTAGGTACTTTTATCTTTATGAAGTACTTTGCCATCGATCTGCAACGCATCTCTCTTGGTGCCTTGGTTATTGCACTCGGGATGCTGGTCGACAACGCGATCGTGGTGGTCGAGGGGATCCTCATCGGCACCCAAAAAGGCCGAACACGATTGCAGGCCGCAACTGATATAGTGACTCAGACTAAATGGCCACTGCTCGGGGCGACAGTCATTGCGGTAACCGCATTCGCGCCCATTGGCCTGTCTGAGGATGCCACTGGTGAATACTGTGGTACCTTGTTCACGGTATTGTTGATCTCGCTAATGTTGAGTTGGTTTACCGCGATATCACTGACACCATTCTTCGCCGATATCTTCTTCAAAGGCCAAAAAATGAAGCAAGATGGCGCGGAGAGCGACCCGTACAACGGGATGATTTTTGTCGTCTACAAAGGCTTTCTCGAGTTTTGTATGAAGCGCGCTTGGATGACGGTGATCGTGTTGGTTTTAGGATTGGCGGCAAGTATCGCAGGCTTTACTCAGGTGAAGCAGTCGTTTTTCCCATCTTCCACTACGCCGATTTTCCAGACTGATATCTGGCTACCGGAAGGGACTGATATCCGAGCGACCAACACTAAGTTGAAAGCCTTGGCCTCTTGGTTGTCTGAACAAGATGGCGTTGAGCACATCACCACCACCGCGGGTAAAGGCTTACAGCGCTTTATGCTGACTTACGCGCCAGAGAAAAGTTACGCCGCATACGGTGAAATCACAACTCGAGTTTCTAGTTACGAGCAACTCCATCAGTTGATGAGTGATTTTAGAACTCATCTTGAACAAGGCTTCCCCGAGCTTAACTACAAACTTAAGCAGATAGAGCTTGGTCCAGGGGGCGGAGCTAAAATAGAAGCGCGCGTTATCGGTTCAGACCCAACGGTGTTGCGTGGTATTGCTCGTCAAGTTGAAGATATTATGCGTGCCGACCCAGCTGCGACCAATATTCGTCATGATTGGCGAGAGCGCACCAAAGTGTTAGAGCCGCAGTTTAACGAAAGTCAGGCACGACGTTACGGTATCACTAAAGCGGATGTGGACGAGTTTTTGGCGATGTCATTTTCGGGCAAAACGGTGGGTGTGTATCGTGATGGTACGACCTTAATGCCTATCGTTGCTCGCCTACCTGAAGATGAACGAGTGGACATTCGCAACATCGAAGGAATGAAAATCTGGAGCCCTGCACTGAGTGAGTATATCCCTCTGCAACAAGTGACCTTAGGTTACGAGCTACGTTGGGAAGACCCAATCATCGTTCGTAAAAACCGAAAACGTATGCTCACTGTTATGGCTGACCCGGATCTGTTAGGTGAGGAGACGGCAGCAACCTTGCAAAAGCGTCTGATGCCAAAAGTCGAGGCCATCGAACTGCCACCGGGCTATTCACTTGAATGGGGTGGGGAATATGAGTCATCCGGAGATGCGCAAGAATCTCTGTTTACCACCATGCCAATGGGGTATTTGTTTATGTTCTTGGTGACGGTATTCCTGTTTAATTCGGTTAAAGAGCCTTTGATTGTTTGGCTCACCGTACCGCTGGCAATCATTGGCGTGACCACGGGGCTATTGGCTCTCAATACTCCGTTTGGGTTTATGGCGCTGCTTGGTTTCTTGAGTTTATCGGGCATGCTCCTTAAGAACGGGATTGTATTGCTCGATCAGATAGAAATTGAGATGCAGTCAGGCAAAGCCCCTTATGTCGCGGTTGTTGACGCAGCGTTAAGCCGCGTGAGACCTGTGTGTATGGCGGCGATTACCACAATTCTGGGGATGATCCCCTTGTTGCCAGACATTTTCTTCAAGCCAATGGCGGTAACGATTATGTTTGGTCTAGGGTTTGCAACTGTACTGACACTGATTGTCGTACCTGTGCTTTATCGTCTGTTCCACAAAGTGAAAGTGCCGAACTAATCGCAATACACAGTTATACGCCCCTAACTCTGTTGGGGGCGTTTGCTTTTAAAGGAGAACATTGATGAGTAAAGATACAACCTGCGCTTGGGCGATGAACCATGAGTTGGAACGTGAATACCATGACTCCGAGTGGGGTGTGCCCGTTTATGACGATAGCGTGTTGTTTGAATTCATCACTTTAGAAGGCGCGCAAGCCGGTCTTAGCTGGATAACGATTCTTAAAAAGCGAGAGGGATATCGAGCAGCATTTGAAGGTTATGATTTAGCCAAGCTGGCCAACTATGACGAGTCAGATGTAGAGCGCATCATCGAAAACTTCGATGTCGTTAAGCATAGGGGCAAAATTGCCTCTGTGTACAGTAATGCCCGAGCCGCTATAGCATTGATTGACGAGTACGGCAGCTTATCCAATGCGCTGTGGCAGTTTGTCGACGGGTCACCTGTGATCAATCAGTGGCATGAAATGAGCGATGTGCCTGTGGCAACGGAACAGTCGAAAGCAATGAGCAAGTTTCTGAAAAAGCGCGGCTTTAAGTTTGTCGGCGAGACCATATGCTATGCCTTTATGCAGGCAGTCGGCATGGTGGACGATCATCTA
>JBCAXU010000198.1:0-2631 GCA_038533895.1 Pseudomonadota bacterium
CAACCTATAACTTAGAGCCCGACATCAAGTCGACCCCAGGCGGACTGCGAGATATCCATACTCTGAGCTGGGTTGCTCGCCGTCACTTTGGCGCCACCTCGCTACTTGAAATGAGCCACTACGGTTTTTTGACCGATGCAGAATATCGAGAGCTGGTTGAATGTCAGGACTTTTTGTGGCGAGTTCGGTTTGCTCTACATATTGAGCTAAAACGTTACGACAACCGTCTAACCTTTGCTCATCAAGCTCAGGTAGCGGAAAACTTAGGTTACAGCGGTGAAGGCAACCGTGGCGTTGAAATGATGATGAAGGAGTTTTATCGCACTCTGCGCCGAGTCGCCGAGCTGAACAAAATGCTGCTCAAGCTGTTTGACCAAGCAATTTTAGACAATGGCATTGAGGCGGAGCCCGAGATCTTGAGTGACGATTTCTTACGTCGCGGTCATCTGATCGAAGCGCGAAAACCCGCGCTGTTTCAAGCTCGCCCAGAAACAATTTTGGATATGTTTCTGCATATTGCCAACGACTCCAGCATTGAAGGCGTCGCGCCTCCTACGATGCGCCAACTGCGCACCGCCAGACGTCGACTCAATAAATTTTTGCACACCATTCCGGCGGCGCGAGAGAAGTTCCTCGATCTGTGCCGCCACCCAAATGCATTGCATAAAGCATTTAGTCTGATGCACAAGCTGGGCGTTCTGGCCGCTTACTTGCCTCAGTGGAGTCAGATTGTCGGCCAGATGCAGTTCGATCTGTTCCACGTTTACACGGTCGACGAACACAGCGTGCGACTCCTCAAACACATTAATACCTTTAGTTACGCCAAAAACCACGAAAAGCATCCTATCTGCTGTGAAGTCTACCCTCGCCTACAGAAAAAAGAGCTACTGATCATTGCAGCAATTTTCCACGATATCGGTAAAGGTCGTGGTGGCGATCACTCAGTGATAGGGGAAGGTGAAGCGTACGATTTTTGTATCGAACACGGTCTTTCAAAACCAGAAGCCAAACTGGTCGCGTGGTTGGTTCGCAATCACTTACTAATGTCGGTGACCGCACAGCGCCGTGATATCTATGATCCAGAAGTGATTACCGAGTTTGCCAAACAGGTTCGTGATGAAGAGTATTTAGAGTATTTGGTGTGCCTGACCGTCGCAGACATCTGCGCAACCAATCCTGAGCTTTGGAACAGTTGGAAGCGAACCCTATTGGCCGAGCTGTACTACTCAACCCAGCGCGCGCTGCGTCGTGGACTCGAAAACCCAGTCGATGTTCGTGACCGTATTCGTCACAATCAGCAGTTGGCCTCTGCGCAACTGCGTAAGGAAGGCTTCAATGCTCGTGAAATTGAAGTCTTATGGCAAAGATTTAAAGCCGATTACTTCTTGCGCCACACCCACAAACAGATTGCATGGCACTGCAGCAATTTACTGCGCCATCAAGACCACTCTCAGCCCTTGGTGCTGATTTCTAAAAAAGCCACTCGTGGCGGCACCGAAGTTTTTGTTTACAGCAAAGACCAACATGCTTTGTTTGCAACCGTCGTGGCCGAGCTCGATAGGCGCAATCTAAACGTACACGACGCCCAAGTCATGACCAGCAAAGACGGCTATGTGTTAGACACCTTTATGGTTCTTGACCAAAATGGCGAAGTCATCGACGAGAGTCGCCACAAAGCGGTAATTAAGCACTTGGTTCACGTACTTGAAGATGGTCGTCCAACCAAAATCAAAACACGACGCATCCCACGCAACTTGCAGCACTTCAAGGTGAAAACTCAAGTCGACTTCCTCCCGACCAAGAGTAAAAAGCGCACTCTCGTTGAATTTGTTGCACTTGATACACCAGGATTGCTGGCAACCGTTGGGGCCACCTTTGCCGACCTCAATCTTCACCTTCACGCCGCGAAAATCACCACTATTGGTGAACGGGCGGAAGACTTGTTTATTATCACCAGTCACAATGGCGGTAAGTTGAGTGATGAAGAGCAGGTAGAACTGCGCGATAAGATCATAAAAAACGTCGCAGAACTAGCACCTTAAGCGATCAAGAGCACAAGTTATAAACTTGCTCTAAAAAGCGCTGTCTACCACGATCATAGGCTGCTACATTATTAGGTGATTGGTCATTCTCAGAGCAGATTCTCTGAGAGTATTACAACAACACAATAGAGGTAGCCTATGTATCCACACCTCACTGGTTTAGGCATTCATGATCCTAAACAAATTGAGCGCTATTCACTCCGTCAAGAAGCGCACAAGGATGTGTTAAAGATCTATTTTCACAAACAAAAAGGGGAATTGTTTGCGAAAAGCGTGAAGTTTAAATACCCACGACAAACAAAGAACGTTCTGGTCGACAGTGGCAGTCACCAATACAAAGAAGTCACAGAAATCAACCGCAACCTGACTCTCGTCATCGACGAACTCAACCAACTGACCAAACCGCATCAACCATCAGAAACGGATATAAAGCAGAAAGTTCTGTCTGATTTGCGTCATCTAGAAAAAGTAGTTTCGAGTAAAATTGCTGAGATTGAAGCGGATTTAGAGAAGCTGAAATAGAAGCGAGAAGCGAGAAGCGAGAAGCGAGAAGCGAGAAGCGAGAAGCGAGAAGCGAGAAGCGAGAAGC
>JBCAXU010000199.1:0-2437 GCA_038533895.1 Pseudomonadota bacterium
CTTTCAAAGAACTTGAGGAACGCGTTACGAACCTCATCAGTGCTCATGTACATGCAGCTCTTCCTAAAAATAGTCGAGTTAGAATTTTGCGCTATTGTAGATCATGGTTAACGCTACGACTAGTTTTCTCGCAGAAAAGAGCAGATTGAATGTGGATTGCGAACCAAATCGTTAAATCGATGGGTTATTGCAGGTTAATCTTGTTCATCAGCGCGCAGTGCATAGCTAATTTGCTCAAAGCTATAGCCTCGATACTGTAGAAACCGTACTTGTTTGGCGTACTCTTTTTGGTCTTTGGCGCGATTGCCTTTAAATTTCTTCTGTGCCGCTTGTTTTGCTAACTCAAACCAATCTTGCGGCTCTTCCACTAATGCGGCTTCAACCACAGAGTCTGCAACACGCTTTTGCTGCAACTCTTGTCGAATTCGTCGCTCACCATGGCCTTTGTAAACATGTTGCCGAATCTGGCTCTTAGCATAGCGAAGATCATCAAGGTAGTTGTGATCCTGACAAAAATTGACCGCTTGCTGAATCTCTTTTTCGTCATAGCCTTTCAGGGCCAATTTTTGATACAACTCATACTCGCCGTGATCACGTCGGCTAAGTAACTGAATAGCAGCTTCTTTACTCGACAGCGTTGGCGGTTTGCGTTCGAACGTCAATGCTCCTCCTAATACATTCAAGCCCTACCAATACAATAAAGCCCCGCATCTGCAGGGCTTAATTGAACCGAAATGAACTTATAGCTCTTCTTGCTCTGGCATTTGGCCTAATTCAGCATCGTCAGGCTGAATTTCCGCAGGCGAAAGCAGCATTTCACGTAATTTAGCATCGATAGCTTGTGCTGCTTCTGGGTTTTCACGCAAGAATTTACCTGCATTCGCTTTACCCTGACCAATCTTATCGCCATTGTAGCTGTACCACGCTCCTGCTTTCTCAATCAGTTTGTGTTTCACACCTAGATCGATAAGCTCACCTTCGCGGTTAAAGCCTTGACCATACATGATTTGCGTTTCAGCTTGTTTAAATGGTGCGGCAATTTTGTTCTTCACCACTTTGATGCGGGTTTCGTTACCTACCACTTCGTCGCCTTCTTTAATTGAGCCAGTACGACGAATATCAAGACGAACAGACGCATAGAACTTAAGTGCGTTACCACCTGTGGTTGTTTCTGGGTTACCAAACATCACACCAATCTTCATACGGATTTGGTTGATGAAGATACACATACAGTTCGATTGCTTGAGGTTACCCGTCAGCTTACGCATTGCTTGAGAAAGCATACGCGCTTGCAGACCCATGTGGCTATCGCCCATCTCACCTTCAATTTCAGCCTTAGGAGTCAGCGCTGCAACCGAGTCAACCACCATCACGTCGATAGCGCCAGAGCGTGCTAATGCGTCACAAATCTCAAGGGCCTGTTCACCCGTATCAGGCTGAGAAACAAGTAGTGCATCAATATCGACACCCAGCTTCTTAGCATAAACAGGATCTAATGCGTGTTCCGCATCGATAAAGGCACAGGTTTTTCCTTGCTTTTGCGCCGCGGCGATACACTCAAGTGTCAGTGTGGTTTTACCTGAAGATTCTGGGCCGTAGATTTCAACAATACGTCCCATCGGTAAACCACCAGCACCAAGGGCAATATCTAGAGAAAGTGAGCCAGTAGAAATCGTTTCTACATCCATTGCGCGGTTGTCGCCAAGACGCATAATAGAGCCCTTACCGAACTGCTTTTCAATCTGACCTAGCGCAGCGGCGAGCGCTTTCTGTTTGTTCTCGTCCATCACTTTCTCCAAATGATTCATCTAGTGCTGATGACTTTATACTTAATTCTTAGTTTTAGCGCGAGGGCTAAACAATCAATGCAAGCCATTATACTGTTGATTCATACAGTGTCCATAGCTTGGCCTATTTTTTTTGACTAGTATTGCTATATAACTGATTTAGCTAACATTTAAAGCTTTTCGTTGTTCACTCGCTCAACGTAGCCAACTGTTCGTACAGTACTTTAAGTGCTATTTCAACGGCTTGTTGGCGAACCTGTCCCCGGTCACCGTCTAAATGGTAAGTGCGACTTTCTAACCAGCCACTTTTATCGGCCCAGGCAAAACATACGGTGCCTACTGGCTTCTCCACACTGCCACCACCAGGGCCTGCAATACCACTGATTGATACGCCAATGGTGGCTGGAGAGTGGCGTAATGCACCAGACACCATCTCTTCTACCGTCGCTTCACTTACCGCGCCATGTTGGTCGAGCGTCTGTTGTGCGACACCCAGCATCTCGATTTTCGCTTGATTGCTGTAGGTGATGAACGCCCGATCAAACCACTCTGAGCTGCCAGCGATATCGGTGATCGCCGCAGCGACACCACCACCCGTGCATGACTCCGCAGTCACTAATACATGGTCACGCTGTTTTAATAACTTACCT
>JBCAXU010000200.1:0-2397 GCA_038533895.1 Pseudomonadota bacterium
CATCGAGTTGCTTTGAACTAACAACTGCACTCTGATACCCATTTTTCGTACTTTATGAGCTTTGGGTATCAGATTAGTTATGTTTGGTCAAAACCCATCCGACCGAGAGCGCCGCTGTTTTGGCGAAACTAACAATGGGGCGTGCGACGTGATGTCGTATGAAGCGCTGTTCACCGCTCAACGAGTGAACCATCTGTATCACCAGATGAACCTAGGAGCCTGAATAAAGTAGCGGCTCTGACAATGTAACGAAGGTTGGTATTTTCCAATCGGGATTGAAATCGTGAGAGGACGATCCTCCTGATAACCACAACATCGGGTGAGTGCTAGGTAGTCAGCATGATGAACATAAGTGAATCCGCGTAAGGTGCGTTATATTATGAAACAGCGGAAGTGGTTAATACGCTGTAGCCAAAAGGCACGAGAGTCGGAAAGAGATTGCCCCATGCTCTTTCGTGATCGTTGAACTCTCCGCACCATAGCGGGCATCTAAACTGACATTGCGCGACATACGGAACACGGTAAGCCTGTATCACTCCCACTGGGAAAGTCTCTGCGACCGATAGTGATGCAGGTAGAGGATGTTGGAAAAAGCGAAGGCTGCATTGTAACGATGCAGATACAGGTCTCTATCTGGCACGAAAGTGAGCTGACTTCTGACTGGTCTTCCGTTGCAAGAGAATTTGAAGAACTTTATTCAAGGAGAAACGCAAATGATGATTTCAAAAGAGATTAGTGCCTCTCCTGACAGTGCTCAGTGGCAATCCATAAATTGGAAAGCCGTTGAATCCCATGTTTTAAAGCTTCAGATGCGTATTGCAAAGGCAACACGAGAAGGTAAACACGGCAAAGCGAAAGCATTGCAGTGGATACTGACTCACTCACGCTCAGCAAAACTTCTTGCTGTTAAGCGGGTATCACAAAATAAAGGCAGTAAAACGCCTGGAATTGACGGCGTTATCTGGAATACAGATACGCGCCGCATGAAAGCAGTCAATCAATTGAGCAGAAAAGCTTATAAAGCCAAACCGCTCAAGCGTATCTACATCCCCAAGAAAAACGGCAAGCTTAGACCACTGGGTATCCCCTGTATGGTCGATAGAGCGCAGCAAGCGCTTCATCTTCTTGCACTAGAGCCAGTGTCAGAAACACTTGCCGACCCTAATAGTTACGGATTTAGACCAAACCGTAGTACTGCCGATGCAATCGCTCAGTGCTTCAAATGTCTGGCGCTAAAGAAATCTGCACAATGGGTTCTTGAGGGAGATATCAAAGCTTGTTTCGACAAGATCGGACATCAATGGTTAATGGATAACATTGCCGTCGATAAACGCATGTTGGAACAATGGCTAAAGTCTGGTTTTATGGATAAAGGGCTGTTCTATCGTACTGATGAGGGAACACCTCAAGGCGGGGTTATATCCCCCACCTTGATGCTAATGACCCTTGCAGGAATTGAGCAGCGCATAAAGTCTACCGCTCTCAAAAAGGGGGCAAGAGCTAACTTTATTGGATACGCAGACGATTTCGTCGTCACCTGTGCTTCAAAAGAAGTGCTGGAGAACGATATCAAACCGTTGATTGCTGATTTCTTAGCAGAAAGAGGCTTAACACTCTCCGAAGAGAAAACGCACATTACTCATATCAGTCGTGGTTTTGATTTCCTAGGTTTTAACCATAGGAAGTACAAAGGAAAATTGCTCATTAAACCGAGCAAATCCAACACACTGTTGTTCTTGAGTAACTTGCGCGAACTCATCAAAAAGCACGCAACTATCCCCGTCAACGATTTAATCAAATTGATAAATCCGAAACTACGGGGCTGGTCGAATTACTATCGACACTGCGTGGCCAAACAGGTATTCGGATATGTAGGTCACAAGCTATTCCATACGCTATGGCACTGGGCTAAAAGGCGTCATCCAACCAAATCGAGAACTTGGATCGCTCTTAAGTACTTCATCAACCGTCAAGGCCAATGGCAATTTCACGGTTGGCAGAAGATCATGAATATGGATTGTCAGTTCAATCTGTTTCAAATAGCCAAGGTGCCAATAGAGAGACATGTGAAAATCAGGAGTGCCGCAACGCCTTTTGATCCTCAATACCAAGAATACTTGGCAAAGAGAAAGTCAAAAAGGCAATGTCGTAACTCTTGGCATGAGCCTGCTCTCGCTGCTTTATAAGTTGCTGGGTGCCAATAGGTGCCTTCGTGAAGGCTTGAGCCTAGTGCGGTGAAAGTTGCACGCTGGGTTCTTAGAGGGACGACACTTGGTAACAGGTGTCGTCTACTCGACACTTCTGTGTTACGAAGTGCCAACTGTGAAGGTTCTGGACAATTATTAGTTGGGGTTGTCCTACATATTGTCATTAACTTTGTTTACACGTAACGTTCAT
>JBCAXU010000201.1:0-2266 GCA_038533895.1 Pseudomonadota bacterium
CCGGAGGCGGAATCGAACCACCGACACGAGGATTTTCAATCCTCTGCTCTACCGACTGAGCTATCCGGGCGACGAGGTGTATTAAAATGCTTTTCGTGCTTTAGGTCAACATCAAAATGCAAAAAAAATATCGTTTGTTGTTTTTCTATACTTAATGGGCTGTTTTTATCCATTTTGGCCAAGAAGTGTATAGATGGCAAGAAGAGCAGTAGGGGCTAAGTTGTTAAATAGTTTGCAGGTAATTGCAAGAAAAGCACGCAAAGAGGCGTGCTTTTCTAGAGTCTAGGCTAGATTAGTGCTTAACCGTAAACTTACTTACCCAGCTTTCTAGTTCGTTAGCGAGTTGAGCCAGACTCTGAGTGCTATTGTGGCTTTCGGTCACCACACTGCTGAGCTGATTACCGCTCTCTTCAATCAGGTTGATGCGCTGTGAAATATCGTCACTGACTTGAGTCTGCTCTGCCGCCGCGGTGGCGATTTGATGGCTCATTTGAGTGATTGACTCTAGGGCAACGACAATCTGCTGTAGTGCTTCTGACGCATTTTGTGATTCATGAACCGTGCTTTCACTGGTTTCCGCGCACACTTCCATCGTTTGAATGGCATTGCGCGATCCTTCTTGTAAGTTTGAGATCATCTGTTGAATCTCTTTGGTGCTATCTTGAGTGCGTCCAGCTAAGTTACGAACCTCGTCGGCCACCACTGCAAATCCTCGACCTTGTTCACCAGCGCGAGCCGCCTCGATAGCGGCATTGAGTGCGAGTAGGTTGGTTTGCTCGGCGATATCACCAATGACATCCAATACTTTTACAATGCTGTTAACGTTGTTATCAAGGTCAGCCACGGCTTTGCTGGCTGCGTTAAGTTGGTTGGCCAGTCCTTGGATGTTATCGACCGTGTTATGAATAAGATGCTGAGTGTGTTGGCTCTGTTTATCGGCTTCATCGGTGTTTTTTGCGGTATCGCTGGCAGAGTCGGCAACGTTGTTTGCTGACGACGCCATTTCGGTCATCGCAGTTGCAATCATTGCAGTAGATTGTTGCTGAGAGTCTGTGAGCTGAGCAATACTGGCCGAACGCTCTTCGACTTGCGCCAGTTCGCCGCGTAGGGCAAGCATGGAGCCACTTAGATTTTCGACCAGCTTGGCCAGTGACAGACTCATTTGTTGCACGGCTTCATAGATACTCCCTTCAGGAGCTGCTTCGACGAATGAGGTTTGAATTTTACCATTAGCCACCTCTTGTACTGCATTGCGTACATCTTTTGGTTCGCCACCTAGCAGAGCAAGTATCCGACGAATAGAGAAAATTAAAGTGGCAAGGATTATAGATGCAATGAGTACACATAGAAGTAATTGCCACTGCGCGGTTGACCAAAAGCGTGCGTTAACTTCGTTAAAGCCGATTCCTGTGCCAACGACCCAGTTCCAGCGAGGAGTTTTCTTTGCGATTGACAGTTTTTCTTCAATGCTGCCGTCTGCTTGTTTCTGTGTCCATGTATACTCAACCAGCTGACCGGTTTTTCGTCCCAAAACGTCTTGTATTAATTGGCCCACGCTATTGCCATTACCGTCTTTGAAGTCGTGAAAGCTGGTTCCGTGTAGTTGAGGGTCGAGTGGAGTGGCGATGAAAGTCATCTTTTCATCGGCGACATAGACATACTCGTTGTCTTTATAGATGTTATTGCGTAGCAAGCGTGTAGCCATCGCTTTCGCTTGTTGATCGTCGAGTGTCCCGTCAGCGGCCATTTTTTCCACTTCAGTTAAGATGCTGTAGGCACTATTGAATAGTTCTGTCACTCGGGCTTTATTGTCGAGGTTGCTTGCAACTCGCAGTGTCCATAAGCCTGTAGCTGTTAACGCAAGCAAGGCGATCAAGATAATTCCTGACAATAAATAAGCTTGTGTCTTTAGTTTCATAATATTGCTCGTATTTAGTTCATTTGGTGGAATTTTGAGTTCTTGATGACCCATTTCATTTGTTTGTCATATTAGTGTAGAACGCTTTAGCCAAATAGCTACCTAGGTTGGTTTTATGACGGGGATTAAATTTTACTCTCAAAATAAGTGTTTTTTACGCTAACAACTGCATAACATTTCAAATGAGTTGAGCTGATTTAGCGCGCGAGAAAGGTGAAAGGTTAAAAAGCGAATATAAAAAAAGCCAAGTCGTGAGACTTGGCTTTTGAAAGTGGCTCCTCCTGCTGGGCTCGAACCAGCGACCTGCGGATTAACAGTCCGTCGCTCTACCAACTGAGCTAAGGAGGA
>JBCAXU010000202.1:0-1788 GCA_038533895.1 Pseudomonadota bacterium
TGTGTTTTGTTCACCAAAGGTCATGGTGCCAAGACAGATCTTACTTACTTCTAAAGTTGAGTGAGGTAACTTGTTGTATTGCATCGATCTTCCTTGTCGTAACGATTCAAGTGATCTCACTATAGGGGATTTAAGTAGGATAAGAAAAGAGGATAAGACAACAAATTCGCAAAATGGGTGTTGTTGTCTAATACTCAATAGTGGAGGTGAGCTATGCAAAAAAGTCAATTAGACAAGTGGATTCATGGTCATCATAAAGAGAGCTATCAGTCCCCTAAGGTGTTTGTGATCAGTTGCTCTGACTTGTCTCAATATCTGTTGGCCGTTGAGTACAAGCACAAACTCGAGCCAATACGTGTTGATGATCAACCTGTTCATTTCGATTCTTTGGATCAAGTTAAAGAGGAGTTGCATCGCTTGGGGGTAGAACGCGCCTATTTGAGGCTACATAATGCCTACGACGAATGTGGTGCCAATGATGGGCCTAGGTATCAGGATCTGGAGTTGCCGGTCACGACCCATTAAATGAAGTTGTGTTCCAATATCTGCGCTGTGAACTGAGTTCTGAGATAGAAACCTCTAGGCAGCGTTTTTATTGGTTTACCGCTAGAGCCGTAAGCTTCCGTCAACACTCGTCCATTGGCGGCTTTCGGCCTAAGTTGCAACACTTCTCCATGTCGCGCGTTAATCTGTTCAACACGACCTAGAACGATCATTTCCATCAACTCTTCCCAGTCCGCTTTAAGCTGAGCCTCTTGGTCTTGATCTGGTGACCAGATAAGAGGTGACCCTACTCGTCGTTCAGCTAAAGGGATCTCGCGCTCGCCCTCTACTGGCACCCACAAAACCCGTGACAGTTTATTGCGCACATGACTGGTTTCCCAAGTGAGTCCGTGAACACCAATCAAGGGAGCGACACAAACAAACGTAGTTTCCAGCGGCTTGCCAGTGTAGCTGATGGGTATGGTTTTTAGCTCGATACCAAGTTGCTCGAAGTCTTGTTGTGGCTTACTTCCTGCCGTCGCGCCTAGGTGCCATTCAAGTAACTGTCCAACCCAGCCTTTATCACGGCGTAAATCGGCAGGTACTGGAATGCCGGCTTCATCGGCCAACTCTTGGAAACTGATACCCGCAATATGAATTGCTCGATCGAGTAGCTCTTGTTCTGACTGTGGTTCGCTTTTCATGATCTGTGATTCATTCTATCTCCAAGCCTATTGTATCTGAACGGTAGCAAATATCGACTGGACATGGATTGATCATGTTGGACAAAAGATCGTCAATGTATTACTTATCCACAGGATGGAGAGCTGATTCGGCAGATATTTATCACCATGTATGAATAAACAGTCTTTTTGAGCAAAAAAAAGGTTGATTTTTTCTAGTTTGTTGGCGTTTTAGCTAATTGAGTGTGGATAAGTGATGGCGTGGTGGATCTTTGACCGATCTGTGTAGTTGAGTGGTTTTGATCTTAATATCGTCTTTTGATAATCGTTAAAAGTTAATAAATGACTGATTATGATTAATTTAATCTTAGTAGTGGATTGAGGGGAGGTAAATATGGAAGGTGATAATGATGGATTTGATCACTTGCCCGATAATTTTTCACATAGTTATTCACAGAAAAGGTGAATAAATGTGGTCTATGTCTCATCTGTGTGTGAGTAACCTAAGGTTTGACTAAAAGTTATTCAGCTCTCCTGTCCGGTATCATATTTTCTGTATCCTTCGAACGAGTTAGTTTGCTCATATTGGGGATATGTGGAAAAATCACTGTAATTAAGAATT
>JBCAXU010000203.1:0-1642 GCA_038533895.1 Pseudomonadota bacterium
CTTCAAAAAGATGGGCTTACAGGTGCGCTACTTTATGCCGCCAAACAGTGTCGCTCCGTTGGCATTCTACTTCTTCGGTGACTTGCTGAATGACTACTCGAACCTAGAGCTGATCAGCACCATCAGTACCATGGAAACGTTCCAAAAGATTTATCGCCCAGAGATTTACAACGCAAACGCGGTAGCAGGCCAGTGTTATCAACCGAACTTAAAGAATCTCGATCACTCGTTAACCCAAATCGTTTATGACCGCGAAGAGCGAAGCCAGCTTGCGAAAGAGCAAGGGAAGTTTGCTGAGGAGCACTTCATCAAACCTTATCAAGCGATCCTTGAGCAATGGTCTGCAAATTACGCGTAATCGAAAACGAGAATCTAAAAGGGAATGACGATGAAAACACTATTACCGACTTCAACGGCGGGCAGCTTACCTAAGCCTTCTTGGCTAGCTCAACCAGAAACGCTTTGGTCACCGTGGAAACTGCAAGGCGATGAACTGATTGATGGCAAACGCGATGCGCTGCGTGTCTCTTTACAAGAGCAAGAATTGGCAGGGGTCGACATTGTCAGTGACGGTGAACAAACTCGCCAACACTTTGTGACGACCTTTATTGAGCACCTTAGTGGCGTAGACTTCGAGAACCGCAAAACCGTGACCATTCGTAACCGCTATGATGCGAGTGTACCGACGGTTGTTGGCCCAGTTAGCCGAACCAAACCTGTGTTTGTGGAAGATGCGAAGTTCTTACGTCAGCAAACCAAACAACCGATCAAGTGGGCGCTACCGGGACCAATGACGATGATCGACACACTGTATGATGATCACTACGGTAGCCGAGAAAAGCTGGCTTGGGAATTTGCAAAGATCCTTAACCAAGAAGCCAAAGAGCTTGAAGCGGCAGGCGTCGACATTATCCAATTTGATGAGCCCGCGTTTAACGTGTTCTTTGATGATGTGAACGAGTGGGGCATTGCGTGTTTAGAGCGTGCCATCGAAGGGCTAAAGTGCGAAACCGCAGTGCATATCTGCTATGGCTACGGTATTAAAGCCAATACGGATTGGAAGAAAACATTGGGCACTGAGTGGCGACAGTACGAAGAGGTGTTCCCGAAGTTACAAAAATCTAATATCGATATCATCTCGCTTGAGTGTCATAACTCGCGCGTGCCTATCGAACTACTTGAACTGATTCGCGGCAAGAAGGTGATGGTTGGCGCAATTGATGTGGCAACCAACGAGATTGAAACACCAGAAGAAGTTGCAGAAACTCTGCGCGAAGCGCTTAAGTACGTCGACGCCGACAAACTTTACCCATGCACTAACTGCGGCATGGCGCCTCTCTCTCGTGAAGTTTCAACGGCAAAGCTTAATGCACTCAGCGCAGGCGCAGAGATCATTCGTAAAGAGTTGGCGGGCTAGTATCGAAATTGATCTTCGATACAGAAACTTAAGACAGGGTCATTCCAGCGAGTCTAGACGAGACTAGGAATCTACTAACAACTCGCTGGAGCATGGTTCTAACTTCCGAACTTCACAGCTCTCGGTGAGTAGATCCTGAATCACCTCGTCCCTCGTTGTTCAGGATGACGGACGTTGGTAGATACGTTGCTCACGATGTTCTTATATGTGGTATGTATCCAAAGT
>JBCAXU010000204.1:0-1492 GCA_038533895.1 Pseudomonadota bacterium
TGCAATTTTAAATGCTAATGCAGAAAAAGGCGCATTATCGTCTGCTGGAACATTAACTTTCTTTAGAGTTTATTCAGGAACTGTTAAACAGGGTGATTCAGTTTATAACCCTGTAAAGGCTAAAAAAGAACGTTTAGGTCGTATCGTTCAGATGCACGCTAACTCTCGCGAAGAAATTAAAGAAGTTCGCGCGGGTGATATTGCAGCTGCGATCGGTCTGAAAGAAGTCACCACAGGTGATACGCTTTGTTCTAGCGATTCAGTTATCACATTAGAGCGTATGGAATTTCCTGAGCCAGTGATTTCTGTAGCTGTTGAGCCGAAAACTGTAGCTGACCAAGATAAAATGGGTATCGCACTAGGTAAGCTAGCTGCAGAAGACCCATCTTTCCGTGTTGAAACTGACGAAGAGTCAGGACAAACTATCATTTCTGGTATGGGTGAGCTTCACCTTGATATCATTGTTGATCGTATGAAACGTGAGTTTGGTGTTGTATGTAATGTGGGTAAACCACAAGTTGCATACCGCGAAACGATTCGTGCTTCAGTAGAGGCTGAAGGTAAATTCGTACGTCAATCAGGTGGTCGTGGTCAATACGGTCATGTTTGGCTTAAACTTGAACCAATGGAAATTGCCGATGAAGACTCTCCAACTTACGAGTTCGTAAATGAAATCGTAGGTGGTGCAGTTCCTAAAGAGTACATTCCAGCAGTTGACAAAGGTATCCAAGAATCGATGAGGCAGGGTGTACTTGCTGGTTATCCACTTCTTGGCGTCAAGGCAACATTATTCGATGGTTCATTCCATGATGTTGACTCAAACGAAATGGCCTTTAAGATTGCAGGTTCTATAGGTTTCCGAAATGGTGCGCTGGAAGCAAACCCAGTTATCCTAGAACCTGTAATGAAAGTTGAAGTTATCACCCCTGAAGAAAACATGGGTGATGTAGTAGGCGACTTAAACCGTCGTCGTGGTATGATCGAAGGTATGGAAGAAGCGTTTGGCGGCTTGAAGCAAATTAATGCACAAGTACCACTTTCTGAAATGTTCGGTTATGCAACTGATCTACGCTCTGCAACACAAGGCCGTGCTTCATACTCTATGGAATTCTCCAAGTATGCTGAAGCGGCAAAAAGTGTTTCAGAGACAATAATTGCAGCTCGCGCTGTAAGATAATTTTAGTTCGGTCCGATTCATACTGGATCGGACTTTAATTTCTTTTATAGGAAATTTTTAAGATGGCAAAAGAAAAGTTTGAACGTTCGAAACCGCACGTAAACGTAGGTACAATCGGCCACGTTGACCACGGTAAAACAACTCTAACTGCAGCAATCACTAACGTACTTGCAAAAGTATACGGTGGTGAAGCGAAAGACTTCGCATCAATCGACAACGCTCCAGAAGAGCGTGAGCGTGGTATCACAATCTCAACTTCACACGTTGAGTACGATACTCCAACTCGTCACTACGCACACGTAGACTGTCCAGGAC
>JBCAXU010000205.1:0-1290 GCA_038533895.1 Pseudomonadota bacterium
TTCTCTTTGCAACTTCGTTGATTCACATCAGGATCACGATTCTTAATAAGTAGTGATGGAAAGATAGTCAATAAGCGCCTATTTGTCGTCAGGCACAGCCCGATTTTTCGACCGTTACCAATCTTGCGCCTTCTGGTCTCTTTCTGGACCAAACACCACTGACAATGGATCTTGATGGATCAGCACATCCGCTTCCGGGAACAGCTCAAGTAGATTATCTTCTACTTTATCGGCAATGTGGTGGGCCTCGATCAAACGTAAGTTATCATCCAATTCTAAGTGCAGTTGGATAAAGCGCGTTGGACCAGACATCCGTGTACGTAACTGATGCACACCCAATACCCCTTCCACTTTTAAGCACTCTTGACGAATCTGTTCCAACTCTTCATCTGGCAGTTTTCTATCCAACAAGGTCTGAATCGCTTCGCTGACCATCTTGAATGCGCTGTATAAAATAAAGATACCAATACCCACCGCAAACACTGCATCGGCTTGCGTGACACCAAAGTAACTCAAACCTAATGCCACCATAATGGCACCATTCATATACAGGTCTGTTTGGTAATGCAGTGAGTCGGCGGCGATCGCCTGACTGCCCGTCACACGCACGACATGCTTTTGGAACATCACAAGTCCAAAAGTGACCACCATAGCAAATAGAGAAACGTAAACACCGAGCTCTGGAGCGTTTAATTCATGTGGGCGGAAGAAGCGCTCGACACCGTTCAGGATCAAGAACACCGCTGAACCAGAAATAAACATCGCTTGTGCCAGCGCCGCCAACGACTCGGCTTTACCGTGACCAAAAGTATGTTCTCTGTCGGCAGGTTGTAGGGAATAGCGCACCACAATGAGGTTCACCACCGAAGCGGCGATATCCAGCATGGAGTCAATTAAAGAGGCAAGTAAGCTGACTGACCCCGTCACCCACCAAGTGATGACTTTGACAATCAAAAGAAGCGTCGCAACGATGGTTGCCGTCCAAGCTGCCATCGTCACTAAACGTGCGTATTGCTGTTTCATAATCAAATAGTTAACTCAAACCGTGCTTTGAGTATACCTTGAGAATGATTTAATGAGTATGAAATCGCCAAGATCAAAAAGAGGCAGCACTCTGGCTACCTCTCTTACGTTATCTTTCAGCGATTAGCTGTTGTGGTGCTTTTCCATGCGTTTTTGCATTTTTTCGCCACACTTTTGTTGACGCTCTTTTTGTAGCTCAACAAATTTTGTTTTTTGCTCAGGTGTTAGCACGCTCAA
This sequence comes from Pseudomonadota bacterium, assembly GCA_038533895.1. GTDB lineage: Bacteria > Pseudomonadota > Gammaproteobacteria > Enterobacterales > Vibrionaceae > Vibrio. The sequence goes on from JBCAXU010000205.1 coordinate 1,261, forward strand.
CATTTGATGCTTCTTCTCTAGCATTTTAAC
>JBCAXU010000206.1:0-1193 GCA_038533895.1 Pseudomonadota bacterium
CCTTGCTTCTTGTAACCGGTTGGCTTTCGCTTCTGTGTACGGGAATTTCCATTTAAACCCCTTTGTTGTTTTTCTTTTACCCTTGCAGCATTCGGATATTGATGAAGCAAGCTTTTCATTTCCAATGGATCTAGCTGCCTCCTTAATTGAGTGAAACCTTTCAATCTCCTCATCGCTTTCTGAGTCAATCTTAATTACTGCCTTGCTTACCTTATTGTTAACTCCAGAAACTCTATCTCTTGAGCTTCTCTCTCTATTTTCTAGCCATGATGTTAGTCTTATGTTTTCAAGTGTATAGCCTTCATAATCGTTAATCCTGTCGCAACTAGGAACTAGGTCTTTTTTATGTCCAGATTCTATCCATGCGGAATGTATATCGTTAAAGTTTTTCTGAGAAATCATCCAAGATTTAAGCTCTTCCTTTGTGTAGCTTGGTGGTTCAAAACCCTTTAATTTACTTCTCTCTTTCTGTGCCAAGTAAATTTTTGAAATAAGCCCATTTAGCGTATTTCTGCTTGCTCTGTTTGCTTCACAGCAACACTTCTTGCAAAAACTTTGAAGCCCATCAGATGACCTATTCCACTTGTAAAAGTCATCGGTTAATTTTTCCTCTTTGCATCTTGTGCATGTCTTTTTCATTTCAATTCCTCAGCTATCTGCTTAAACTTCGGCGATTTGATGTGTAGCTCATGTCTAAACTGTTTCACTTTCCATCTCCCAATCTGCCTGTGTTTCGAAGCTTCCAGCGTTGGTGAAAATCTGGTGCGCTAGTTCGTCGGATACTTCGTCTTGTAAGGTGGCAATCCACGCCGCGGTAACGAAGTTATTTGCCTTGGCTGACTCTCGGTATTCCTCAATGAACTTCCAATGCTCATCACTAGCAATTTCCTTAATTTGGTCATGCGTACACGGCGTGTTGATGTCCAGAGTAAACCCGTCGATACGCTCCTTTCCGTTACGCTCACGGCCTAGTACATAGCAGTGAATGCGCCACTTAACTTGAATCGTTTTGAGTAGGTCAGCGAACCCTTGGCTCATTGCGCACTTGTTGCCTTTCTGGTCGAACGGGGTAACGTATTCCATCACTTGCGGATCCCAAACAAGTAGGTAGTTTTTAAGCTGTCGGCGTACCTTTTCTTGTTGTAGTCGGATTAGCTGCGCTCGCTTCTTCTTTGGAACCGATGCAGGGATTC
>JBCAXU010000207.1:0-1138 GCA_038533895.1 Pseudomonadota bacterium
AGCGTGTAGCGGTTGCGTTGTGTGGTAAAGGTAACATTGGCTCAAGTTGGTTATCGCTGTTTGCAGAGCAAAAAGAAGAGCTCGAAAAACGCCATGGTATGAGCTTTGATTTAGTAGCGGTTGTTGATAGTCAAACGTATTGGTTTGATGAAAACGGGATTGATGCAGCAACAGTTGCTCAGCGCTTTGATGATGAAAGCATCGAGAATGATGGCAACTGGTTGACGAAGCTCGGCGCGATACAAAACTTCGATGAAGCAGTCGTACTTGATGTCACGGCGAGTAAAGAGTTGGCGACACGTTATGTGGAAATTGCGCAGCAAGGTATTCACTTGATTTCAGCGAACAAAGTGGCAGGCTCGGCGGACAGTCAATATTACCACCAAGTACAAGACGCCTTTGCTAAAATTGGTCGTCATTGGCTTTATAACGCTACGGTTGGTGCAGGGTTACCGATCAACCATACTGTTCGAGACTTGCGTGAAAGCGGTGATGATGTCGTCGCACTATCGGGTATTTTCTCCGGTACGCTATCTTGGTTATTCCAGCAGTTTGATGGCTCAGTGCCGTTTGCTGAACTGGTCGATTTGGCATGGCAACAAGGTTTGACAGAGCCTGACCCTCGCTCTGATTTAGATGGCTCTGACGTGATGCGTAAGTTGGTTATCTTGGCTCGTGAATCTGGTTTGAGTATTGAACCAGAGAGTGTGAAAGTGGAATCACTTGTACCAGAAGAGTTGCGAGAACTGAGTCTAGACGCATTCTTTGACCAAGGTGATATTCTAAGTGAGATTCTACAAGAGCGTCTAACCAAGGCTCAGAAAAATGACCAAGTGTTGCGTTATGTCGCGCGTTTAGAGCGTAATGGCAAAGCAACGGTGGGTGTTGAAGCATTATCACGTGAACATGCACTGGCAAACTTACTACCGTGTGACAATATCTTTGCTATTGAGAGTAAGTGGTACAAAGACAATCCATTGGTTATTCGAGGTCCAGGTGCTGGTCGTGAAGTCACGGCTGGTGCGATTCAATCTGACCTTAATCGCTTAGCTGGTTTGTTTTAAATTTCACCGAAACAATTTTTGCGAACGACAACAAAACCTCGGACTATCTCCGGGGTTTTTTATTATTTAGATAA
>JBCAXU010000208.1:0-1057 GCA_038533895.1 Pseudomonadota bacterium
TAATCGCTTTGTCCTCTTCCTGCTTTTTAGTCTTCCAGTCAACAGCGTTACTCGGTATTACCCGAGTTGGTACTTGTCCGGGTTGAATACCTAGAACTTGACCGATTGCTTCAATAGACTGAGCAAAGTTCCACCCATTAATCCAAGACAACAGTTCAAAGCCATCATGAAAGATACCGCAGGTATTACAAACGCCACCACCGGTATATTCAGCATCTTTGAACAGCCTAAAGCCATCACGACCGCCATGAACAGGACAAGCCACATGACGGCCTTTTCGAGCAATAGCGGCATCAAGTTCTGGCACCAACGCCGCCAGTATTGGAAGCCATTGGCCATTAAGATATGGCCTTACAGTTTCAATTTGTAAAGGTAACGCCATATAACCTCCTTAAGTAAAAAGCCGACTCCTACCACAAGTGATAAAAGTCAGCTCTGGGCCTGCATTGAGCCGTTTGGTTAATGCAGGAACGTTAGTCAAGCTGGATACCATGTCGTCTTAATAGCCACATGATGGAATCACGAAGCACATCAGGATCGACAACCGCAGCCATCGCGCAAACACGAAAGCAAAATGGCGTTAATTCGTCATTTTGAATCCACGACAACACATCCTTTCGCAATCGAGTACTGACACGACCGTCCAGCAATACACGGATCGCATCCAATAGAATGCCTTCGCGTAACTGCCAGATTTCCGTGTCAGACCAAGTGACAGGGGCATCATCAAACTCAAATAGAAATTCGAGCTGTGCTGATGTGTGTTGATGGGACTGCTTTTGTGATGTAGGAGAATGGGCAATGCGCCCATTCATTACAGATAACCGCGTTCGGCAAGCGAAACGCAGCCCTCGGATGCGACCACAACATGGTCAAGCGTTCGAATATCAACAAGTGACAAGGCGTCACGGAGTCGATGAGTAATGCGTTTATCAGCTTCACTTGGCTCAGGATCACCCGATGGATGGTTATGAACCAATATAACTGCTGCTGCATTAAGTTCTAGCGCTCGCTTTGTTACTTCCCTTGGATACACGCTCGCCGCATCTAAAGTGCC
>JBCAXU010000209.1:0-988 GCA_038533895.1 Pseudomonadota bacterium
TCCTTCAGCTTGTTCCGACAACACTTCTGCCACTTGTGCAAAGGTATCGGGTTCAAACTGAGGACATCAGGGCGTCACTCCACTCAGTTTGCCCCAAGCAGAGCAAGCTATGTTGGGTGATGAGGCCATCTTGACCTTATCGGCGTCTGAGTCGGCTCAAATTCGAGCCCGACTTAGGGGCATGGTTCAGTCCAGTCAGGATAATCGGAATCATGCCAAACGGCACGGTCTTCGAGTTGCAACTCATCGTCTTGCCGCTTCACAAGCAGGTGAGTCGAGATTGTTTATTCAAAGGCAACCTCGCATTGCGCCTAATGCTGCTGTGCACTTGCTTGTTGATATATCGGGTCCAATGGGTTTACCCATTGGTGAAGGTAATCGCAAGTACTTTCATGTTGCCAATGAAGCCGCTTTGGCTTTAGCCATGGCACTGGAAGGCATACCGGGTGTTGTACCTGCGGTCAGTTATTTTCCTGGTATTCATCAGGAAGTTTCTATCGCGTTATTGCCCAAGCAATCGGTTCGACATCGGGCCGCCTGTTTTGACCAAAAACCACGAGGTTGTACGCCTATGGCACAAGCGATGTGGTTTGCGGCAAACAGTTTGTTAGCGCAAAAACAGAAGCGAAAGCTAATGATAGTGCTAACGGATGGTGACCCAGATGATTGGGCTGCCACGCATGACATTGTTGACCGGTGCAGACGCAGTGGCTTTGAGCTGCTGGGAATAGGGATTCAAACACGCAGTGTTGAGAAATTCTTTCCTCAAAGCATTGTGATTAATGACGTCAAAGATCTAAAGCGTGAGTTATTCGAAGTAACACAACAACTGTTAATTCAGTAACCACATCAATTTTACCACCCTGCGGGGACGATTCCGTCTCCGTCAGGGCATGGGTTCGTCTCCGCTTTTTTTTGGAGACTCCTATGAAAAACAAAAAGTTCTTAGCTGGCGAAGAAGCCGGTACTTATATCGTTCCTGAGCAAG
>JBCAXU010000210.1:0-967 GCA_038533895.1 Pseudomonadota bacterium
GAACTGAAGGAAAGTGGAAAGATTACAATCGACGGTCGCAAAGATGTGACAATGGCATACATTTGCAGTGAGATGCGAAAGCACGCTCAACTAGCACAGAACAAAGGTAAAAAGCTACGCGTTGTGTTTATCGACCATGCACACCGAATCACGTACGACTGCTCACAGAAGCCAATGACTTACGCGATGGGTGACGATGCACGAATGCTAAAGAACACGGCGGCGGATTTGGGGATTGCAGTTGTTCTACTTTGCCAGCTTAACGAGAACAGCAAGGATAGAAACCCAACGTCATACGACATTCTTGATACTTCGCGTATTCGCCATGAGATGCAAGCGTTCATTGGCCTGAGATTGTACCGAGAGGAAAGCAATACTTACTTTGGTATTTTTGGACACGATCCGCGATTCGCTGACCATGAGACAAAGTTTCATCCGGCGTACATGCAAATGGTTGGAGGCGTTATCAAGTCGCTACCTGAACATAACAGACATTGGACTCCAAAAGAGTCTGAGTAGTTTAACCCTATAGGAGATAGAGAGATGACAGAGAAAGAAGAACATAGAATTAGAGATGTTGCTTTCAAGTGTGAAAATGACTTTAAGCGATGGAAATGGAAATTAATCAGGGCGTATTTAAAAAGGCTTTTTGCCCTATTACTTACCAGAGATAAAGGTGTTATATACGCAGCCTTTATGATGGAAGTGCAAAAGTCAGACGGTTTTGAAAAGCTAAACGAAAGATACCAGTCAAAGATTTACGAAGCTTAGGAGATAGAGAGATGGAATACATAGCACTATGGACGGCGATTGTTTTTGTTTGGTGTGGCATTGAGTATTTATTGAAGAGGTGGAGAGATGGCAAAAGAAGGACTAATAAGGTCTAATACGCTGGTGGAGGACTTGCAGTTATTCGTTAGTCAGGTTCATGACCACTTTGACCACAACGAAAAGCCGCTTAACTGGA
>JBCAXU010000211.1:0-947 GCA_038533895.1 Pseudomonadota bacterium
CCTGCTCAAGCTGCACCACCTGGTCGACGACAAGATCCACGCCCGTTCCACCGGCCCCTACAGCCTCGTGACGCAGCAACCGCTGGGCGGCAAGGCGCAGTTCGGTGGTCAGCGCTTCGGTGAGATGGAAGTCTGGGCCCTGGAAGCCTACGGTGCTGCATATACCCTTCAGGAAATGCTTACTGTTAAGTCGGATGACGTTAACGGCCGTACCAAGATGTACAAGAACATCGTCGATGGCGACCACAGAATGGAACCTGGCATGCCAGAGTCATTCAACGTACTACTTAAAGAAATTCGCTCGTTGGGTATCAACATCGAGCTTGAAGAAAAGTAATACGGCGTTAGCCACGTAATGTTATGAGATGGCCCGGCGCTTGCGCCGGGCTCTAGAGACTGACTCCGCTGGGAGAGTAATGTGAAAGACTTATTAAAGTTTCTAAAGCAACAAAACAAGACTGAAGAATTCGATAATATTCGAATCGGTCTGTCTTCACCTGACATGATCCGTTCATGGTCATTCGGTGAAGTTAAAAAGCCTGAAACAATTAACTACCGTACGTTCAAGCCTGAGCGTGACGGTCTGTTCTGTGCGCGTATCTTTGGTCCGGTTAAAGACTACGAGTGTCTTTGCGGTAAGTACAAGCGCCTTAAGCACCGTGGTGTTATCTGTGAGAAGTGTGGCGTTGAAGTTACACTGACTAAAGTACGTCGTGAGCGTATGGGTCACATCGAGCTAGCTAGCCCGGTAGCACACATCTGGTTCCTTAAATCACTTCCGTCTCGTATCGGCCTAATGCTAGATATGACACTTCGTGATATTGAACGTGTACTTTACTTTGAATCATACGTGGTTACAGAGCCAGGTATGACTACGCTTGAGCGCAGCCAACTTCTTAACGAAGAAGAATACTTGGATGCACTTGAAGAGCACGGTGATGAGTTTG
>JBCAXU010000212.1:0-920 GCA_038533895.1 Pseudomonadota bacterium
TATGCAGCGGCTTCGGTATTGCGTTGCTCACACCTTAACAGGGCGTTATGCGCTATATCGTTCAAAAAGGATATCGAGTGAATAAGTTGTTAGAAGAGCTACTAAAACGTGGGTTTAAAGCAAAAATGCGGGATAAGAGCATTTTTGTTAATCTTTCGCTGTTGTCATACCCAGTATCAATATCTCACAACACTGAACGAAACACCTACGAGTTAAACATTGAATACTGGCGCTATGTTGTCGTAATGATAGGGTTGTCGATTAATGTAATAGTCGGTTTCGTTTACGGCAATGTCATTCTAAGTTCTATCATATTGGCTATTGTATTGTTGCAGCCAGTAGGGTTGTTTATATCAAAATCTAGATCCAAAGAACTAGAAGAATATCTTGAATCACTTAATGGTGAAGTACGCGCATAACAAACTGTTTAAGAGTGATTCGTAACGCGTAGCATTTTTACTATGCGTGAGCTTTTGTGTTTAAGGTGGTTTGCAGATACTGCGGTATTGCGTTACTCACACCTTAACAGGGCGTTATGAGTTAATGGTAACTATGAATATTTCTGAAGAAAACACCCTATCTTTATTTGGACTGTTGGGTATATCGTTAAACAAGATACCCGAGTCACAAAGTAAAACGCCTGACTTTGAGGCTACGTTGGATGGGAGTCGAATCCTAGTCGAAGTGAAGGAGATACGTGAGAATCCGGACGAGAAAGAAGTATTAACTCGCTTTAATGAAAGCAACTTTGTATCAATGTCGGTTAACCTAGATGGAAAGCGATTTCAAAAAGCTCTTTCTGAAGCTAACCGACAATTAAAAGGCTATTCGAGTGCAAAAGATTTCTGCGTTGTAGCCATCGAAGATGTTCGAGAATTTGCAGTACGCTCTGAATCACCAATATTTGAACTTCACCAAGC
>JBCAXU010000213.1:0-755 GCA_038533895.1 Pseudomonadota bacterium
CCTGTAGCGCGCCCTTAGCTCAGCTGGATAGAGCACGTCCCTTCTAAGGATGTGGTCATAGGTTCTTATATTAGGTTATTTTTGGTGTAATGAATCAAGATGAGTGACTAGTGGCTTTGCAACCTAATTTGGTGCAATGAAGCGTACAAACAATTTGAATTTCGTTTTTTAGCTAGATATAGTTGAAAAGCAAAATAAAGCGCCCTTAGCTCAGCTGGATAGAGCACGTCCCTTCTAATTGGCTAGATTTATCTAGCGTTCAGATTGGGCCTCTTTTTGGAAACGATAAGAGTGTAAGACGTCAAATTCGGGGAAACCTTACTTTAACGAGTTGGCAATCCCGAGCCAAGCCCTGTAATTATGGGAAGGTGTAGAGACTAGACGGCGTCTACCTAAAGCTTTCAAAGCTATGGTAAAGGTATAGTCCAGCGCACAAAGCCTTAAGAGGTGGTAGCGAAAGCTATAGTGTGACGAAGGATGTGGTCGTAGGTTCGAATCCTACAGGGCGTGCCACTTTGAAGAGCCAGTATCTATTAATTTAGGTACTGGCTTTTTTCATTCAGAAATTTATAGATTTCCCATATCTCAGTCACAAATCACGTAACCCCCCCCTTTATCATTGCACCAAAAGGCATTTTTTTGGTATAGGATATATGGAGTGTTAGGTTAGTTTTGGTGTGATGTGAAAGATGGCTAGAAAAACGAAGAATGTAATTAAAAGAGAACTCACTACCCCAGAAGGTGTGATTTTTTAT
>JBCAXU010000214.1:0-672 GCA_038533895.1 Pseudomonadota bacterium
GACGCGACGACGGCGCTGGCGTTACCAGACTGAATAGCTTTAATCACGATTTCCACTTCAGAAAGCTGTTGAGATGGCTTCATCTGAATGATGTTTTGACAGCGAATGTTGGAAGCAGCAAGTTGCTCAAAATCAGGACGAGGGCACTCAGCGGTAAACAGAACCCATTGTTGCTGTTGAGACAATACTGCCAACTTAGAAAGCAGTTGGTCAGACACATCCATAGGTTGTGTTGATTGTGCCAATACGTTGTAACGAGAGTATGTATGAGATTGAGTTTGTAACTGCATCTTACTGTTCCTTTATACATGCTGTATGTGTATACAGTAGTTTGTTTTTGATTCCTGATCAACCGATTTTTATGAATTGAGTTAAAAAACGTTCTCTTAGTTATCATTTTATTTTTGTTAAGTTATTGAAATTAAATGGTTATTTCTAATTTTTGACATGTTTGATAAAGGTGGGGAAATGTGAGATGGTCTGCATTTCGGTACAGTATATGCAGGTGTTTACTACTGTATATACAGTACATCTGAGCTCTGTATACAGTGGTTTTTCCAGATTTATACAGTACTTTTCGAGACTCTCTACAGGGTTTTAAGAGCCCTTAAAGTTATGAGGAAGATAAATATACAGCGGAAGTTTGAAGTGAAGCGGGCAGTTAGGTGGTTG
>JBCAXU010000215.1:0-651 GCA_038533895.1 Pseudomonadota bacterium
CTTTGTTTTACATTACCTTTCAGCCAAAGGGTCAAGTGCCGAGTATGCAGGGCTAATATATAAACAATTTGGTATTTTCGCTGACTCGGCTTTTGCTGCTATTACTTACGGGTTAGCAATGACTACCTCGGCATCCATCCTTAAAGGTGTTTATATCCAACAGTTTTTTGGTGATGTAATTTACTTCAACCACTTTGAGTCACTAGACATATATTCAATGCTAGTTGTGTGTTTGTTCTTACTAGGCTATTCACTATGGTCATGTACAAGAGCTGCCTGGGAAGCAATTGTGTTTAGTAGCGCAGAAAGAGCGGAAGCTGTATACGATTAATTATTTGTATAACAAAGCATTTAAGAGTGATTCGCAACGCTTGGCAGTTTCGCTTCGCTCAAGTGTAGCCAAGCGCCGCTCACACCTTAATGCGGCGTTATAACACAGAATCAACTTCTTGCTCAAAAGGGACGGTTGAACTATTATTTGTACGTTATTTTGTACTAATGGGAGTTCAATATGAGTCGTATTCATTTCGATCAAGATATTCAGCCTTTGTCTGAGTTTCGTGCCGGTGTAGCTTCATACATCAAACAAATCAATGAGACTCGTCGTCCATTGGTTATTACGCAACGTGGCAAAGGTGTTGCTGTTGTTCT
>JBCAXU010000216.1:0-106 GCA_038533895.1 Pseudomonadota bacterium
TCTCAAAAAGATTTTCAGTGAAAATCAAATCTGAAACTGGGGCCTGATACCCCCAGAAACGACAAACATGGACGACGGATATTCGTTTAAAATTCGAGTTTTAGGA
>JBCAXU010000216.1:206-611 GCA_038533895.1 Pseudomonadota bacterium
ATATTGCCTTCAAATTTGTTGTAAACAGTACCTTTCAGGTAGTACTACCACCTTTTTTTGGTTTCAAAATGAATTTTTGAAAACAAGAGAATCTGAAACTGGGGGTCACTACCCCCAGAAACGACAAACATGGACGACGGATTATCGTTTAAAATTCGAGTTTTTGGAATATTGCCTTCAAATTTGTTCTAAACAGTACCTTTCAGGTAGTACTACCACCTTTTTTTGGTTTCAAAATGAATTTTCAACCAAAAGAGAATCTAAAACAGGGGGTAACTACCCCCAGAAACGACAAACATGGACGACGGATATTCGTTTAAAACTCGAATTTTTGGAATAAAGTCTTCAAATTTGCTTCAGACAGTACCTTTCAGGTAGTACTACCACCTTTTTTTGGTTTCAAAA
>JBCAXU010000217.1:0-602 GCA_038533895.1 Pseudomonadota bacterium
CAATGATAGGCAATTGCGCAATCAACTCATTGTTTAAGCTTAAGCGAGTTAAGATCATTAAGCTTCAAGACATGCTTAGAAAAATAAAGGCCTCATATCAACCTGGTGCTAATTACACGGAAGAAGAGGCAATCAAAAACTACTCATCATATGACCTTTAGATAATTGATGAGGTTGGCGTGAGTCGAGAAACTGACAATGACAAGATTTTAATCTTTGATGTTTTGGATGGGCGGTACCAGAGAATGCTACCAACTATGATTATTTCAAACCTTAACATTGATGGAATCAAGCAAACCCTTGGCGATCGCGTTGTTGACAGATTGAGAGATGGCGGCGGTATTTTGCTTGGTTGTGATTGGGACAGTTACAGAAAGTAGTTTAACCCTATAGGAGATAGAGAGATGGAATACATAGCACTATGGACGGTGATTGTTTTTGTTTGGTGTGGAATTGAGTATTTATTGAAAAGGTGGAGAGATGGCAAATGATTTTTTCGTAAAGACCCTCGATTCTTGGCTGGCATGCGTCAGCCATTGCCAAGATTTACTAGAAGAAGGCGCAACGCTAAAGATTACCGTTAAAGATGCTCGTAAGCGCTC
>JBCAXU010000218.1:0-596 GCA_038533895.1 Pseudomonadota bacterium
TTTATTATTTGGCGAAACAAGATTAGAGAGAGAGCTCTGCAAGCAATAGAAGCTGGCGATCCGGTAACAGAGAAGGAAAAGGAATACGCAGAAATGCCCGGTGCTGTTTTGATACTAGACAAGCAAAGAAATGGTGAAGGATGGGAGGGAAAGATAGGTTTAGATTTTCATGTTCAGTCAAACCAATACCTACCAATGGGAAGTAAACATCCATTCAACTATGTGATGGGAGAGTGTGACGGTGAAGTTCAGAAAAGATACAACAAAAGTGAAATATACTAATTAGTTTAACCCTATAGGAGATAGAGAGATGGAATACATAGCTCTATGGACGGCGATTGTTTTTGTTTGGTGTGGCATTGAGTATTTATTGAAGAGGTGGAGAGATGGAAAGTAGAAACTACACGTACGAGTACGACGAGTTTAGACTTGGCTGGTTTGTTATCGGATTGAATGGAAAGAAGATCGCAGAGGCTACCGACGAAAATAATGCAGAGCTAATTGTGGCGGCATTGAATGGGGTTGCGCCATGACACAGTACACGGTTAGTATCTCATCAATTATCGCGGCACCCATTTGCTCAGCGTTCGAGTTAC
>JBCAXU010000219.1:0-574 GCA_038533895.1 Pseudomonadota bacterium
CGCGGCCTAACATCAGCTTCATGTTGTGCCACTCAGCGCGCTTGTGTAGCAGGCGGAAATCGAAGTCGATCACGTTCCAGCCAACAATGACGTCTGGGTCGAACTGCTTGAACCAAGCGATCAAAGCATCGAGTAGTGCCTTTTCATCTTTCACCCATTGAATTGCTGTCTCTGCTGGTTCCGGCTCACCAATCATGATCACTCGTGAATCGACAGGGCTGTCTAAACCAGTCGAATAGAGAATGCCTTTTTCTGAACATTCTAAATCTAAGGACACCACGTGTAGCTTCGGCTGGTATTCACCTGTACGGCACTTTGCATTTTGAATGCGTTGGAAGCCGTTTCGTGGCTGCTGGTTGCCGGTAAACTCCATGCTGCCTTTAATAAAACGTTCCATCAAATAGCGGTCGGCAAGACGCACGTCGCCTTCGAAATGAACGATGTCATGTTGCTTGAGCTCATCTTGTAGAGCGAACGCGTCTTTTGTCGTTTGCGTGTAACATGCAGCTAAAGGTGTTAGTTGAAAGTTCTTTAGCTCAAGCGCGCGAATGTCGACGGCAATGAGTTTAGAGTT
>JBCAXU010000220.1:0-306 GCA_038533895.1 Pseudomonadota bacterium
CGTCGTCCATGTTTGTCGTTTCTGGGGGTATCAGGCCCCAGTTTCAGATTTGATTTTCACTGAAAATCTTTTTGAGACCAAAATTAGTCGCTACTACTACCTGAATGCTACTGTTTAAAACAAATTTGAAGTCAATATTCCAAAAACTCGAATTTTAAGCGATTAATCGTCGTCCATGTTTGTCGTTTCTGGGGGTATCAGGCCCCAGTTTCAGATTTGATTTTCACTGAAAATCTTTTTGAGACCAAAATTAGTCGCTACTACTACCTGAATGCTACTGTTTAAAACAAATTTGAAGTGAAAATT
>JBCAXU010000220.1:406-561 GCA_038533895.1 Pseudomonadota bacterium
ATTTTAAGCGATTAATCGTCGTCCATGTTTGTCGTTTCTTGGGGTATCAGGCCCCAGTTTCAGATTTGATTTTCACTGAAAATCTTTTTGAGACCAAAATTAGTCGCTACTACTACCTGAATGCTACTGTTTAAAACAAATTTGAAGTGAAAATT
>JBCAXU010000221.1:0-559 GCA_038533895.1 Pseudomonadota bacterium
TTGGGGTTCTAGGGATTTTCCCCTCTAAAAAGACATAATCCTCTGTAGACCACACCAATAAATGGCTGCGGAGGTGGTTTACTTTCAGCTTGGAGCCTAATCATCCACTATCGGCCTTGTTATTTCGCCAATATTGGGCAATTTCCCAGTATTAGTGAAGTTATACGTTCCGCTTAAGTTGATATTTTGCCACGCAACGGGCGAAACAGCACGAGTGATACCCGCTTTCTCTTCATCTCCTCTCGCTTCAAAGTGTCCCAGCAGATGACTCAGTATCGCGGAGTTGAAGTAGATGATCGCGTTGGCAAGCAATCTTGCACATTCATTCCAGATAGCGATTTCACTCTCGTTTTTGCCTCGGAACTGATCGCCATTCACCGACGCAATAGCCCGTCTCAGGAAGTGCCACGCTTCTCCCCGGTTAAGGGCACGCTGAACGTACTGCCGCAAACTGGCATTGTCTATGTAATCCAGTAAATATTGCGCTTTGACCAGTCGATTATACTCCGTCAGCGCCTGTAATGTCGGGTGCCCCGAAGGATAACCAGACAACTTTCTT
>JBCAXU010000222.1:0-550 GCA_038533895.1 Pseudomonadota bacterium
GCATAAAATAACAATTTCTGGCGCGTCGAGATCAATAATGATCACGGCGAATCATAACTAGGAAGGAACACGATTGTGTCTAAAGAAAAATTTGAACGTGTAAAACCGCACGTAAACGTTGGTACTATCGGCCACGTTGACCACGGTAAAACTACTCTAACTGCAGCTATCTGTACAACACTTGCTAAAGTATACGGCGGTGCTGCTCGTGACTTCGCATCTATCGATAACGCTCCAGAAGAGCGTGAGCGCGGTATCACAATCGCTACTTCTCACGTAGAGTACGACACTCCAACTCGTCACTACGCACACGTAGACTGTCCAGGACACGCGGATTATGTTAAAAACATGATCACTGGTGCTGCACAGATGGACGGTGGTATCCTAGTTGTTGCTGCGACAGATGGTCCAATGCCACAAACTCGTGAGCACATCCTACTAGGCCGTCAGGTTGGTATCCCATACATCATCGTATTCATGAACAAATGTGACATGGTTGACGATGAAGAGCTACTAGAACTAGTAGAAATGGAAGTTCGTGAACTTCTAT
>JBCAXU010000223.1:0-541 GCA_038533895.1 Pseudomonadota bacterium
GGCGAACCATTCGGTTCGCCTTTGTCTATTTAGATTCTACAAAAATTAATCTTCGTAGCTATCGATGCTTGGGCACGCGTAGATAACGTATACGGCGACCGTAACCTAATCTGCTCGTGCCCAAGCATCGATAACTACGAAGATTAATTTTTGTAGAATCTAAATAGACAAAGGCGAACCGAATGGTTCGCCTTTTTGTTTTGGAGCAAGACTTTTAAAACTTGTTTATGGACAATCACATAACGAATTTATCGATACTTTTACTAATTCAAGCTTTGTTAAAGTAGCAATCTTGCTAAAACGGAATTGTCCATAAACAAGTTTTAAAAGTCTTGCTCCAAAACAAAAAGGCGAACCATTCGGTTCGCCTTTGTCTATTTAGATTCTACAAAAATTAATCTTCGTAGTTATCGATGCTTGGGCACGAGCAGATTAGGTTACGGTCGCCGTATACGTTATCTACGCGTGCCCAAGCATCGATAGCTACGAAGATTAATTTTTGTAGAATCTAAATAGACAAAGGCGAACCGAATGGTTCGCC
>JBCAXU010000224.1:0-541 GCA_038533895.1 Pseudomonadota bacterium
ACCGTAGAAAATATGCCGATGGCAGCTAATAAAACTGCAATACATGTTACAAACACATCCATTTTTCTTAGTAGTGACTCAAATTGCTCTACCTTTTTCATTAACACTCCTTGTTACTCATTGAAAAATCGTGGATTTATTAGATTTCTGCACTAAACTCGATGTACTTCTGACTAAGACACATAACGCCCAATTAAGGTGTGAGGCACGCAATACGATGCCCCCGCATACTACCTTAATCACTAAAACCAACGCATAGTAAAAATGCCACGCGTGCCGAATCACTCTTAAATTGTTTGTTAGTTGCCCATCTCAAAGCCTAGTGCTAACATTTGTACACACACCAACAAAGGAATATATCATGGACACTAGAATTCAATTTCGTGTTGATGAAGAAACAAAACGCCTAGCTCAACAAATGGCTGAGAGCCAAGGTCGAACTCTAAGTGATGCTTGCCGTGAACTTACTGAGCAACTCGCTGAACAACAAAGAAAAACATTATCTCACGATGCATGGCTAACTGAACAAGTAAACCTAGCA
>JBCAXU010000225.1:0-515 GCA_038533895.1 Pseudomonadota bacterium
ATCAGCCGTATTGAACATCACTTTGTAAGAGTGTATGAGTGCCTTAAGCTGTTCTGGTTCATCAATTTTTATTTTTCCCAAGAGTCCCGTATCTTTCAGAACTTCAGTAGATAAAGCATCAAATTTTTGTTCAATATCTTTATCACTCACATACAACCATTTGTATTTGTGGTCTTCCATATTTATCTCCACATCGTTTTATATAAACATCATAACATACGGTCTTTCGTAGTAAACTTAACGCCGCATTAAGGTGTGAGCAACGCTACTACCAAACCTTAACCATATCACCGTAAACACAAACCCCAACCTTTACACCAAAAATGCCAAGCGTTGGGAATCACTCTTAAATGCTTTGTTATTGCGCTAGTTATTACCGCAAGCCAAAGCACCCTTGATGCTGCTAACATTTTTCAATGTATTATCGAGCAATAAAGGAACTGATATAATGCGAGACTTGATCAAAGCAAAGTCAAAGCTTGAACTACCAGAAGGCATGCTTTCAAGCGTAATAG
>JBCAXU010000226.1:0-507 GCA_038533895.1 Pseudomonadota bacterium
GTGATCCGTGGTGAGAAGTGGATGACGCTGAATACGGGTGATGAGTACATTCGTCTAAGTGGCACAATTCGCCCTGATGATATCAATTTTGACAATACTATTGCGTCAAATCGCGTATCTAACGCAAGAATTCAATACTCTGGCACGGGTCTACCACAAGATATGCAAGAGCCTGGTTTCTTGGCACGATTCTTTAATGTAGCCCTATAAAACGCCGTATTGACGGCAATTTGACTGCAAGAGATTAAGTAAGCATGAAAAGAATCCTATTAGCACTGATGAGCGTTGCACTGTTCGCAACCACAGCCCAAGCTGCACGTATCAAAGACGTCGCGCAGGTGGCTGGTGTGCGTAGTAACCAACTCGTGGGTTATGGCTTGGTTTCGGGCTTACCAGGAACGGGTGAATCCAATCCGTTTACAGAACAAAGCTTCGCGGCAATGCTGCAAAACTTCGGCATTCAGATGCCGCCGGGCACAAAGCCAAAGATCAAAAACGTTGCCGCAG